>JAYUFK010000160.1:0-14377 GCA_043739325.1 Methylocapsa sp.
GCCCATCAATCCTCTCCGCGCCGAATCAACGCGAAGATCGAATCACAAACCGCCATTCAAGGAAATCGCCCGCCGATTCCGCGCAGCGTGAAAGTGCTCGAGTGTTGCCCGGGCGGCGGATTGTTGGCCTTGTGACCAAGCCAGTCCGCGACGCCAAGCAGCAGCGCGGAGACAACGAAGACGATCTGGATGCCTGCGAGCCAATAGAGATCGCGATCGGACTCGTGCTCGATGTTCATATAAGCTTCGAGCAACCTGATCGCGGAGATGGCGACGATCGACGCCATCAGCTTCAGCTTGAGTTCGCTGAAATCGATGCTGGCCATCCATTGCGGCCATTCCGTGTGAAGGCTCGCATCGACCTGGGCGAGAAAGTTGACGTAGCCGGAAAGGATGATGATGACGATCAGCGATCCTGTCAGCGTCAAATCGACGATCCCCAGCACGCCGAGAATGACATCGGATTCGCTTGAGGCGGGAAACTGCAGCGCCAGCGAATAGACCCGCATACCCGCCTTAGCGATGATCGCCACGAGCCCCAGCGCCAGCGCGAGATATAGCGGAACCAGAAGCCAACGGGTCGCGAACAACAAACGCTCAAGGCCAGCCTGCATAAAGAAAATTCCGTTTCTCAGCCGTCTTGAGCAAGTTTCGGGTTTGCGAGCCTCGCCGCGGACGACAGATCGAACGCGGCCATGCCGAGCCCGGTTGCAGCGAGGAATATAAAGGCGCCGGGGCTCAGAAAGCCAGCATCGACAATGCCGGGTCCCGGGCAGATGCCGGCAAGGCCCCAGCCAATGCCGAACAGGCCTGCGCCAACAAGCAGCGGGCGATCGATCCCGCCGCGCGGCGGCGTTGGCATCGGATCGCCGAGCAGCGTAACCGTGCGCCGCCGCGCCAGCGCTAAAACGCCAAGACCGACAAGCAGGCCGCCACCCATCACAAACGCCAGCGAGGGGTCCCAGGCGCCGACAAGATCGAGAAAGCCGAGCACCTTCGACGGGTCGGTCATGCCCGAAAGGCACAGACCGAGTCCGAACATGAGGCCGATAAGGGCGAAGAAGGCGCCGCGCATGGGTTCGCCCTTCACAGCTCGAGGTGGCGAATGGCGAACACCGTCGCGACGGCGCTGGCCAGGAACGTGACTGTCGCCGCCGCTGAGCGGGGCGACAGCCGAGACAGGCCGCAAATACCGTGCCCGCTGGTGCAGCCGGAGCCGAGCCGGGTTCCAAAGCCGACGAGCAATCCGGATAGGCCGAGGAGTGACCAGGGCGTCGCGATTGTCGGCGCGCCGCCGCGGCCAAACAACAGGAACACGCTTGGCGCAAGCAGCAGCCCCGCGAGCAAATAGAGACGCCAGCCACGATCGCCGCCGCGCAGGCTCAGGGCGCCGCCGAGAATCCCCGACGCGCCCATGAACTTGCCGGCGCCAAGCATCAACAGGCCGGCCGCCGCGCCGATTATCATGCCGCCTGAAAGCGAGGCCCAAGGTGTAAAGTGCACCCAATCGATTGTCGTCTCAAACTGCTCCGGCGTATTGCGCACTTTGGACGGTTGTTTCGTGAAATTAGAGCCTTAGGCGCCGAACGACGCACGTTTTTCATTTGCTTCGCGGTTGAAGCCGCCCCCGCAGCGCGCTGGGCCGTGCGGACGGGCATGTTAATTGCACTATCGTTTTACGTATTGCATCCATTATCACCGCGAGAGCCCGCAATGTCCAGAAAATGTCGCGGTATTTTGCAAAAAAAATGTATATTATCATTTATTCTCAATTGCTTACATGAAATCTTCCGAGCGCGCGACGCGCCGCGGTTGAACCCTCTCCCGTCTAGCGAACGCCCAGCATTCGCGGGAGAGAGAGGCCAGCGGCCTGTGCGCCTGCGGCAGGGCGCGCATGCGGGACGATTTCCCGTAAGAGGCGAGTGTTGGACCCTCACCCCCGACCCCTCTCTCTCCCGCCAACGCTGCGCGTTGGCTAGACGGGAGAGGGGAGCGTGCGTTTACTTCTTCAGCACCCGTCCAGCCACAGCATCCAGCTTCTTCCTTAACTCCGAATCCATCGCGTCGGGATGGGTCATGATCGCGAAGTCGAGCGCGCGATCGGAGCCGACTGGACATGGTTCGTGCTCACTCGGAAAATCGCGCAGCGTGCGGGCGACAAGCGCGTTGGCGTGCTTGGCGTTCGCCTGCATCACTTTCATCACCGCGGCGACGTCGACCGCGCCGTGTTCCTCGTGCCAACAGTCATAATCGGTGACCATGGCGATGGTCGCGTAGGAAATCTCGGCTTCGCGCGCCAGTTTGGCCTCTGTCGCGCCGGTCATGCCGATGACATCAGCGCCGCGCTGGATGTAGCCGAGCGATTCGTCCAGCGACGAAAATTGCGGGCCCTCGATGCAGACATAGGTTCCGCCCAAATGCGCCGCGATGGATTCCGCCTGAGCCGCGTCCGCGATGCGCTGGCGCAGTTTCGGCGCGATCGGGTGCGCCATCGAAACGTGGGCGACGCAGCCTGTCCCGAAAAAGCTCGACTCGCGCCGCGTCGTGCGGTCCTCGAACTGATCGATCAGGACGAACAGGCCCGGGTAGAGTTCGGCCCTGAACGACCCGCACGCCGAAAGCGCGATGATGTCGGTCACCCCAACGCGTTTCAACGCGTCGATGTTGGCGCGGTAGTTGATCGTCGATGGCGAAAAGCGGTGCCCTCGGCCATGCCGCGCCAGAAAAACCGCTTGGGTTGCGCCGATCTTGCCAAAACGCAGAACGTCCGACGGTTCACCCCACGGCGTGGCGACGCGCTCCTCCCGCCGGTCTGTGAGGCCGTCGAGTTCGTAAACGCCCGAACCGCCGATAATGCCGACAATTGCCTTGGTCATACCGCCCTCTTTTCGAGTCGACATTATCCTTTAGACGTGACGTTCCGGCAAACAGGTTTAACGACGCCGAAAGGAATTCTCGGCCATTGTAGCTTTCCTTGCCGTGTTCTCTAGCAGAGCGGATGGCGTCTCGCGTCTGTCGCGACAAGGGGCCACGTAAGGATCCTTCGTTGAATATCGTTCGCCTGTTTCAGCGCAATCCAGCCGCCGACCCGGCGACCACGCCGGCGGAGAGCGACGATTTCGTCGAATTGGAAGCTGTTGGCGCCGTCGCGCCGACGGCGGCGCAAATTGCGCCGATCATCCAGCAGCTTGAAGACGATGTGCGTTTCACCATGCGCGTCATCGGCTATCAGGCCGATAAGGCCCGCTCGAAAATTGAAGAAGGCGTCGGCCATGTCTCGCGCATTCGCGCCGCCAGTGAGGAATTGTCTGGCCTGTCCACCGCCGCCAATTCGGTTTCCACGGCGCTGGCGCAGACCAACGAGCGGCTCGACGCCGCCACGCAAGCGATCAAACGCGATGTCGCCGGAGCGGATATTTTCATCAGCGAAGCCCGCGCCGCGACCGCCGAAGTCGCGGCCAGCATGGCGCGATTGACCGAGGCGGTTGGCAAGATCGACAGCGTGATGCACATCATCGCGACGATCGCGCGCCACACCAATGTTCTCGCGCTCAACGCTGGCATCGAAGCGGCGCGCGCCGGCCCGGAGGGGCGCAATTTCGGCGTGCTGGCGAATGAAGTGAAATCGCTGGCGGTCAAGGCGCAGAAGGCGACAAGCGACATCACCAGCCAGGTGAGCTCGCTGCAAAATGTCGCGCGGCTCAACAATGCCGCGGTGACGAGGATTTCCCAACTGATCGGCCGCATCGATCCGATGGTCAGTTCGATCCGCAATTCAGTGCTTTTGCAGACGCGCGAGACCAGCGAAGCCTCCGCCCGCGCGGCGGAAGGCGCCAACTTCGCGCAGACCGTCGCCGCCAAGGCGCGAGATGTGAAGGAACTGGCGGAAACCGCCAATATCGCCTCGCACGAGGCCAAGAAAGCCGGCGATGGCGTCGTCTATTTCATGCACCGCTACAGCCAGCGCTCGACGGTCTATCTGCGCAACAGCCTGAGTGGAAATCGCCGTTCGTCGGACCGCGTGCCGGTGAAGATTCCCGCGACGACATTCGTGCAAGGCGTTCGGGTCAATTTGACAGTCCTCGACCTCTCCCTGGGCGGTGCTTTGCTGATGAGCCCTTCGCGAAATTTCGAGGCCGGCGATCGCGGGCGTCTGTCGATGCCCAGCCTTGGCGATTGTGCCGGCTTTGTGGCCGGGACCAGCGAGCTTGGCGTGCATTTCCGTTTCGAAAGCCCGGAGCCGGAATTCCTGGCGCGGCTCAAACGCTTGATCGACAGCGTCAAGCAATCCGACGCGCCGTTCGTCGCGCTTGTTCAGAAAGGCGCCGCCGAGGTCGCCGACGTCCTCGAGCGCGGGATTGAGTTCGGCGAAATTGGGTTGGAAGACCTGATAACGACGGATTATCGTCCAATCGAGGGCACCGATCCGGTCCAGCACGAAACCTCCGCGAGCGCGTACTATGAGCGCGTGCTGCCTTCGATCATTCTGAAATATTGGGATTCGGAGCCGAACCCGATCTTTGCGTTCGCCGCGGACAGAAACGCCTACATTCCGGTTCACCACCCGAAATATTCACTGCCGCAAAAGCCGGGCGACTGGCTGTGGAACGACCTCAATACGCGCAACAAGCGCATCATGGAGCGCTGGCAAATGCTCGTCGTTTCCCGCAACGCGCAAAAAAGCCTGGTCAAAGTATTCCTGCGGCAGATGAAGGGCGGCGAATACGTTCCGGCGAAAGTATTCGCTGCTCCAATTTACGTAAAAGGCCGCCTGTGGGGTAACTTCCAGCTCTGCTATTTCTACTAAAATCGGCGCGGTCCGATCGTCGCGATCGGCCAAAAACAGCCCGCCAATAAAAAAGGCGTGATCTGAAACCAGATCACGCCAATTTTGTTTTGATCGCCCTAGTTTAGCCGCGCGAATTATTCGCGGCCTAGCGGGCGTTCGGAGGGCATTCAGCCGCAACTGACGAGGCTGAAGGTCTTGTAGCCGGCGCGCATTTCAATGCGATCCCACTTCTCCGACTCTTCGTCGCCGAAACGGCCATGTTCCTCGGTGGGGTAGAACTTGTTGGAAGCGTCGGCAATATGGATATGGAAGCCCGCCGGGACTTCATAGCCATTGATCTTGCGCGCCGCTTCTGCCGGGTCGCGTTCGAAATCCGACAGGAGCGCCGGATTCTCGTAAACGGCCTTGGCGATTTCGCGCATTTTCGCATAATCGGCAGTCGCAATGACGCCCGCTCGATACGCAGCAGTTTCCTGGATAGCAGCCATTTGTGATCCCCAAATGTGTTCTGTTAACCAAAAAGGGTTAACGGGAATCAGTATGATTAAGAAATGATGAATTGGCCAAGGGGATTTTTGCGAAAATCTTTAGAAATTTCAATTCTATCGGCGGGGATCGTGCTCTGGCGCAAGAAATAACCACCTTTGCCTCAATGAGAGTGCGAATTCACCAAATGCGGGGGGCGCCTCACACGAAAATGGGCCGCAAGCGGCCCATTTTCTCTTGACCTTGCCTGTGGATAACTTTTCCCTGGCAAGCCGCGCGTTAATGGATGTCGGCCCAGACCTTCTTCTTCGCGTAGTAGAGCAGCCAGGCGAACACGATCAGGAAGATCATCACCCGTAAGCCGACCTTCTTGCGTTCGACCAGCGTCGGCTCCGCCGCCCAGCTCAGAAACGCCGTCATGTCGCGGGCATAATTGTCGAGTTTCGCCGGCGTCCCGTCGGTGTATTCGACGGCGCCGTCGCTGATCGGTTGCGGCATCGCGATCTTGTGGCCGGGATAGTAAAGGTTCCATTGTGGGTCGTTGCTATTCGTGTAGCCGGTCAGGATCGCGTAAATGTAATCCGACCCGGTCTCCTGGTATTGCACGCCAGGCAACGCGTCGAAAATGAACTGCGGGAAGCCACGTTCGTATTTGCGCGCCTTGGCCAGCAACGCCATGTCGGGCGGCGCCTTGCCAAACGTCGCCGCCGCGGCTTCGGGATTCGGATAAGCCTCGGGCGGCGGGAAATTGTCCGACGGCAGGCCCGCCCGCTGAAAGATCTCGCCCTTGTCGTTGGGCGTCGCGTTGGTGACCTTATAGGTCGCCGCGAGAGCCTTGACCTGCTCTTCGCTATAACCCGGGCCGCCGGGGCCAGGCTGCGCCAGCGTGCGGAACGGAATCGAGAGCGTATGGCAATTGCTGCAGACTTCCTTGTAGACCTTAAAGCCGCGCTGCAACTGCGCCTGATCGAAAGCGCCGAAGATTCCCGAGAAGCTCCACTTCTGGGCTTTTGGATTGGGCTGTTCGTCCGCTTGGGCCGGGGCCTCTGGTTTTGCAGCAACAGCCGCCGCCGCAGGCTTTGGGGCGGCCGGCGCGTCATCGGCCAAGACCGCGGGTCCAAACGCCAGCGCGGCGATCAGCGCCGCGGGCGCAAGGGCGATTTTCCTGTAATCAAGCATGATCGATTTCCCTGGGACCGTTCTCAAGTCAGCCGGCAGCCGCCGCGACGGCGCCATTCCCAGCGAGGACGGAATCGGCGATTGAAGCGGGCAGCGGCCTGGTCTTCTCGAACAGGCCGAGCAGCGGCAGGACGATGAGGAAGAACGCGAAGTAGCAAAACGACAGGATTCGGGCGATCAGCGTCGCGCTGTCCGAAACTTCTTGCGAGCCGAGGTAGCCAAGGCCGACGCAAACCGCGACGAACACCCAGAAAAAGAACTTGTAAACCGGCCGATATTTCGCCGATTTGACCGGCGACGAGTCGAGCCACGGCAGGAACGCCAGCATGGCGATAGCGCCAAACAGGATGACGACGCCCATCAGCTTATTCGGAATGGCGCGCAGGATCGCGTAGTACGGCAGCAAATACCATTCCGGCACGATATGCGCCGGCGTCACCAGCGGATTGGCGACAATCGAATTGTCGGCGTCAAGCAGGTAGTTGGGAATGTAGAAGACGAACCAAGCGTACAGGATCAGGAACACCGAGAGGCCGAAGACGTCCTTGATTGTCGCGTAGGGGGTAAATGGCATCGTGTCGCGGTCGACCGACTGCACTTCGATGCCGTCGGGGTTGTTTTGGCCAACGACATGCAGCGCCCAGACGTGCAGGCCGACGACCGCGGCGATCATGAAGGGCAAGAGGTAATGCAAGGAAAAGAAGCGGGTCAGGGTCGGACCGCCGACCGCGTAGCCGCCCCACAGCCAGTGCGATATGCTGACGCCGACTAGCGGGATTGCGGTGAACAGGCTGGTGATGACGGTGGCGCCGGCGAAGCTCATCGAGCCCCACGGCAGCACATAGCCCATGAACGCCGTCGCCATCATCAGGAGATAGATGATGACGCCGAGAATCCACAGCACTTCGCGCGGCGCCTTATAGGAGCCGTAGTAAAGCCCGCGCAGCATGTGGACATAAACGGCGAGGAAGAACATCGAGGCGCCGTTGGAGTGGAGATAGCGGATCAGCCAACCGTAATCGACGTCGCGCATGATGTGCTCGACGGAACCGAAAGCCAGCGAGGCGTCGGGGATGTAATGCATCGCCAGAACGATGCCGGTGACGATCTGCGCAATCAGCATGAACGAAAGGATGGCGCCAAAGGTCCAGAGATAATTGATGTTGCGCGGCACTGGATAGGCGACGAAGGACGAGTGCATGAGGCCGGCGATCGGCAGGCGGCTTTCAAACCACTTGGCGAACGCGCTTTTGGGGACATATGTGGAGGGTCCGCTCATGTCTTTTATTCTCTTAGGTCTGGTTGGGCTAGGAAGTGCGGACGCGATACCGCGTGGCGGCGTCAGCCGATCTTAACTTTGGTATCGGTTTCGAAGACATATTCTGGAACTGGCAGGTTCAACGGCGCCGGTCCTTGGCGGATGCGGCCCGACGTATCGTAGACCGAGCCGTGGCACGGGCATTTCCAGCCGTCGTATGGGCCGTCATGCGCGAGCGGCACGCAGCCCAGATGGGTGCAGACACCGCTGACAATCAGCCATTCCGGCTTCTTGACGCGGTCGGAATCCTTTTGCGGGTCCTTGAGATCGGCCATCGGCGTATTCACTGCCTCGTCGATCTCTTTTTTCGTGCGATGGCGGACAAACACCGGACCGCCGCGGAACAGCACCTTGACAATCTGGCCTTCCTGGATCTGGCTGAGGTCGACTTCGATCGACGACAGCGCCAGCGTCGAGGCGTCGGGATTCATCTGGTCGATCAGGGGCCAGGCAACCGCTCCGACGCCAACCGCGCCGACGGCGCCGGTCATGACATAAAGAAAATCCCGGCGATTTGGTTCAACGATGGCCGCGCCTGACAAATGAACCCCCAATCCTCTTTAAACTTCGCGCCAAAACCTATGGTCGGCGCCCCGCACATCAAAGCAATGCCTCAATGCGCCAGAAAAAACATTTTGCTTCCGCTGGCAAGCGCCACCGCTTCCGAAATACTGGAAGCCGGACGGCCTTGACGCCTTCTTTTGCGGCTATTTCGCACCGTTCGTTCTGGTTGTCCATAGGCCGGGCGCGGGCGCGGGCGCGGCTAGTCGTCACGGTTGAAAGCCGCGTCGTGAGCCAGCCCCGCTTCGACGCGAAGCCCGCCTCTTTCCCTTTTGCCGGGTAGCCCCTAAAGCCCTGCCGGATGTCTGCTTTTTCTATTCCCGTGACGCTCGCCCTGTTCGAGCCCGATATCGCGCAGAATGCCGGCGCGATGTTGCGCACCTGCGCCTGCCTCGGCGCCAGCGCCGCGATCATCGAGCCGGCTGGCTTCCCCGTCTCGGACCGCCATTTCCGCCGCGCCGGGATGGACTATCTCGACTCCGTGACGATCGACCGGCACATCTCGTGGACGGCGTTTTCCGATTGGCGGCGCGGCGCAGGGCGTCGGCTCGTCCTGTTGACGACGCAGGGCGGGACCGATCTTTGGGACTTCGCGTTCCGGCCTGGCGACATCATTCTGGTTGGTCGGGAGTCGGCCGGCGTTCCCCCGCCGGTTCACGATGCCGCCGAGGCGCGAATTCGTATTGCAATCGCGCCGCAATTGCGTTCGCTCAATGTCAGCGTGGCCGCGGCTCTGGCTTTGGGCGAGGCGGCGCGGCAATTTCGCGACAAAGCCGGGAACGCCCAAGTGGAGCCGCTATGACCGAAGAGTGGAAGTCGAGGGCGGAAACCTGGTTCTCTGAACTTCAAGGTCAACTCATCCGCGCTTTTGAAAAGCTCGAGGACGATTTCGCCGGCCCGTATTTTTCCGGCGCCGAAGCGCCCGGGCGCTTCGCCATCAAGCCGTGGAGCCGCGTCGATCATTCCGGCGCCCCGGGCGGGGGCGGTCGCATGGCGTTGATGAAAGGGCGGGTGTTCGAAAAAGTCGGCGTCCACGTGTCCACGGTGTTTGGGTCGTTCGCGCCGGAATTCGCCCGCCAGATCCCCGGCGCTGAGGCCGACCCGCGCTTCTGGGCGACCGGCGTGTCGCTGATCGCCCATCCCTGGAACCCCAACGCGCCCACAGCGCATATGAATACGCGCTTTGTTGTGACCACCAAGCCGTGGTTTGGCGGCGGCGGCGACCTGACGCCCGTACTTGAGCGCCGTAGGGTTCAAAGCGATCCCGACGCCCTGGCGTTCCACGCGGCGATGCAGGGCGCCTGCGCGCGCAACGCCGAGGTCGCGTCATATCAACGCTACAAGGAATGGTGCGACGAATACTTCTTTCTCAAGCACCGCAATGAGCCGCGCGGCGTCGGCGGTATTTTCTTCGACTATCTCGAATGTCCCGACGATTCCGCGGTGTTCGACGCAAATTTTGCCTTTGTCCGGGACGTGGGCGAGAGCTTTCTCGATGTTTACCCTTCGGTCATGCGGGCCAACATCGCCAAGCCGTGGAGCGCGGCGGATCGCGACGAGCAGCTTATGCGGCGGGGCCGATACGTCGAATTCAACCTCCTGTACGACCGCGGCACGATCTTCGGGTTACGGACCGGGGGGAACGTCGATTCCATCCTTTCCTCGATGCCGCCGCTAGTCAAATGGCCATAGGCGAGGCAGGGCCGTGACTTAGCTGCAAAAATGAACGATGTTGCGACAAATGGGGGGAGCAATATTGACGCAAGCGACGCGCATTCTGATCGCCGACGATCACCCACTGGTGCTAGGCGCACTGCGTCAGGCGGTCTCGGGCGCTGTGCCCGGCGCGCAGATTTTCGAGGCCGTCGATTTCGAAAGCCTGGCCGCCGAACTGGAGCGCACGCCGGACATGGATCTTGCGCTGCTCGATCTCGCCATGCCCGGAGTGCGCGGCTTTTCCGGCCTGATGTATCTGCGGGCGCAGCATCCCGGCGTCCCCGTCATTGTCGTTTCCGCCAACGAAGATCGCGCCACGATGCGCCATTGCATCGAGTTCGGCGCCTCCGGCTATATTCCAAAATCTCTCGCCGTCGAGGCGATGCGGGGCGCGATCCAGGGCGTGCTCGACGGCGGGCGCTGGATACCGCCGGACCTCGATATGACCTCGCCGGCCGACACGCAGACAAGCGCGCTGGTGGCCCGGCTTTCGTCGCTGACGCCGCAACAGGTGCGCGTGCTGATGATGCTGTCGCAGGGATTGCTCAACAAGCAGATCGCCTATGAGCTGACGTTGTCGGAAGCGACGATCAAGGCGCATGTCTCGGCGATTTTGCAAAAGCTCGGTGTCGAGAGCCGCACCCAGGCCGTGATCTTCGCCGCCAATATCGAAAAGGGTCAGTGGCTGCAGGCAAATTAGCTGGTCGGTCGTCACGCTGCATCACACCGTACGAAAACGGGAACGATGGCGTCCACTTATGGTTGAACCAAAAAATTTGAAATCGACGGGAGAACAGCTGGTATGATCAAGACGATTGCAACCAAGCCTTACGACGATCAGAAGCTCGGCACCTCCGGCCTGCGCAAGAAAGTGCGGGAGTTCCAGCAGGCCAATTACGTCGAGAATTTCGTCCAGTCGATCTTCGATTCGCTCGATGGCTTTGCCGGCAAGACGCTCGTCGTCGGCGGCGACGGGCGCTATTACAATCGCGAAGCCATCCAGAAAGTCATCAAGATCGCCGCCGCCAACGGGTTTGGCAAAGTATTGATCGGCAAGGGCGGGATTCTTTCGACTCCCGCGGTTTCCGGCCTCATCCGGGCGCTCGCCGCCTTTGGCGGCATCATTCTCTCGGCCAGCCATAATCCCGGCGGTCCCGACGGCGATTTCGGCATCAAGTATAATGCCGGCAATGGCGGCCCGGCGCCCGAAAAAATCACCGACGCGATTTTCGCGCGCAGCAAGATCATTGAACATTACAAGATTGCCGATGCCGGCGATGTCGATCTCGACAGGCTCGGCGCAACCAGCGTCGAGGGCGTCGCGGTCGAGATCGTCGACCCGGTCGTCCAATATTCCCAGTTGATGAAGACGTTGTTCGACTTCGACGCCATCCGCGAATTGTTCGCCTCGGGCTTTCGCATGCGTTTCGATGCGATGCACGCCGTCACCGGCCCTTACGCGCATGCGATCCTCGAGGGAGAACTTGGCTCGGGCGCGGGAACCGTGGTCAATGGCACGCCCTTGCCAGATTTTGGCGGTCATCATCCCGATCCCAATCTCACTTACGCCAAGGAACTCTACGACCTCCTGATGTCGCCGGAAGCGCCGAATTTTGGAGCGGCTTCGGACGGCGATGGCGACCGCAATCTCATCATCGGGCGCGGCATCTTCGTCACGCCATCCGATTCGCTGGCGATGCTCGCCGCCAACGCGCATTACGCGCCGGGCTATTCGAAAGGTCTGGCAGGCATCGCCCGCTCGATGCCAACAAGCGCCGCCGCGGACCGCGTCGCCGCCAAACTCGGCATTCGTTCCTATGAGACGCCGACGGGTTGGAAATTCTTTGGCAATCTTCTCGACGCCGGCATGGCGACGATCTGTGGCGAGGAAAGTTCGGGCACAGGCTCCAACCACGTGCGTGAAAAGGACGGCCTTTGGGCTGTGCTGCTGTGGCTGAATATCCTCGCCAAACGCCGCATTTCGGTCCTCGATCTGGCGCGCGAGCACTGGTCGATCTATGGCCGCAACTACTACACTCGCCACGACTTCGATGAAGTCGACCTCGCCGGCGCCAATGGCCTCATGGACGCGTTGCGCGCCCGCCTCGCGACTTTGCCGGGAACCAGCTTTGGCGCGCTGCGCGTTCACGCCGCCGACGATTTCGAATATCACGATCCGGTCGACGGATCCGACACCAAGGCGCAGGGCATCCGCATCCTGTTCGAGGGCGGCTCGCGCATCGTCTACCGCCTGTCCGGCACCGGCACGGCGGGCGCGACGCTGCGCGTCTATATCGAGCGTTACGAGCCGGCGACCGGCAATCTGGGCGAGGAGACGCAAAGCGCGCTCGCTGATCTTATCGCTGTCTCGCGTACGCTGGCGGAGATCGAGAAGCGGACCGGGCGCAAGGAGCCGAGCGTCGTGACTTAGGCTTCGGGCTGCGCGCCATCCCGGAGAGCCGGGCGCGGCCATTTCGATCAATTGGTCGCCATGCCGCCATTTGGACGAATCGGCAAATCGCCTTATGCCTGACCGGCCCGATCGGGAGCTCCCCGATACCGGGCCAGCGGAGATGGTTTTTTCGATGAAATTGCCGAGCGAACTTGGCCCCATTCACTTTGTCGGTATTGGCGGCATCGGCATGTCCGGGATCGCTGAAGTGCTGATCAACCTGGGCTACCGCGTGCAGGGCTCGGACGCCTCGGATAATGCCAACGCCCAGCGCCTGCGTGAAAAGGGCGCGAAAGTGTTCATCGGGCATGATTCCGCCAATCTGGGCGAGGCGGCGGTCGTCGTCGTCTCCACCGCGATCAAGCGCAACAATGCCGAACTCGCCGCCGCGCGCCTAAAGCGCCTGCCGGTCGTTCGCCGCGCCGAAATGCTCGCCGAACTCATGCGCCTCAAGCAATGCGTCGCGGTCGCGGGCACGCATGGCAAGACGACGACGACTTCGCTGGTCGCGACCTTGCTCGACGCCGCCGGCTTCGATCCCACCGTCATCAATGGCGGCATCATCAATTCCTACGGCACAAACGCGCGCAAGGGCGAGGGCGAATGGATGGTGGTGGAGGCCGACGAGAGCGACGGCACGTTCCTCAAGCTTCCCGCCGATGTCGCGATCGTCACCAACATCGACCCGGAACATCTCGATCACTTCAAGACGTTCGACGCGATCAAGGAAGCGTTCCGCGCGCTCGTCGAAAATCTGCCGTTCTACGGCTTCGCCGTCATGTGCCTCGATCATCCCACGGTGCAGGAACTCGTTGGGCGCATCGAGGATCGCCGCGTCATCACCTATGGTGAGAATCCGCAGGCGGATGTGCGGCTGCTCGACGTCGATCTTTCGGGCGGCGTGACGCGCTTCAATGTGCTGATCCGCGACCGCCAGAGCGGCACGGCGACCTATATCGACAATCTCGTATTGCCGATGCCGGGGCATCACAACGCGCTGAACGCCACGGCGGCGATCGCCGTCGCGTTCGAACTCAAGGCGCCGGTGGCGACGATCCGCAAGGCGATCGCCGGATTTGGCGGCGTCAAGCGGCGCTTCACCCGCACCGGCGAGTGGAACGGCGCGATCATCTTCGACGACTACGGCCATCACCCCGTCGAGATCGCCGCGGTGCTTCGCGCCGCCCGCGCCTCGACGACGCACAAGGTTATCGCCATCGTGCAACCGCATCGCTACACCCGCCTGCAATCTTTGTTCGACCAGTTCGCGACGTGCTTCAACGACGCCGACACGGTGATCATCGCCGACGTGTACGCGGCCGGCGAAGCGCCGATCGACGGGGTCGACAAGAATGCGCTGGTGGCGGCGATCAACGCCCACGGCCATCGCAATGCGATGGCGCTGCCATCCCCGGACAAGCTCGCGGGGATCGTGCGCGAGATCGCCAAGCCGGGCGATTACGTCGTGCTGCTCGGCGCTGGCAATATCACGCAATGGGCCTACACGCTGCCAGGCGAACTGGCGGCGGGCGACAGGAAATCCGAAGCCGTCGCCGCGTCATGAATGGTTTCGACATCGCCGGCGCGTTGAAGGGCCTGCGCGGCACACTCACTCTTGATGCGCCGCTCGCACCCTTTACGTGGTTTCGCGTCGGCGGGCCGGCGCAGGTATTATTTCAGCCTGCTGACGAGGAAGATCTCGCGGCCTGCTTGTCCCAATTGCCGAGCGAAATCCCCGTCACGCTGATCGGGCTGGGCTCGAACCTCATCGTGCGCGACGGCGGCATTGCCGGACTGGTCATTCGTCTTGGCGGCAAGGCGTTCGGCACGATCGAGACCACGAGCGATCATCGCGTCATCGCCGGAACCGCCGCGC
>JAYUFK010000161.1:0-5189 GCA_043739325.1 Methylocapsa sp.
CAAAACGCTCCGCCCCCGCCCTTCGACTCTCGACAACTCCAACTAAACTTGGCAATGACATGAACCGGACAGTCGTGGGCTTGTCCCGGCCACCCACGACTTACGCTGATCGCTGAACAGATTCGCCGACGACTGGCCACGCATCAGCCTCAATTCCTGACGAGCGAAATCGAGTCGTCGACGATTTCGCTGTAAGCGGCGGACATCGGCATTTCCATTTTCTCGACCTGCACGTCGCGCAGAAACGAATCGAGCGCGTCCTTGTTTACGCCCGCGACAATCCGGTCGAAAAGAATCTCCGCGTAGGTGAACAATTCGCCCTCGTTGCAGTCGGCGGGTAAATCCCACAAGCTGCGCATGATGACGACGATTTGATCGATCAGAGCCGCTTTTTCAGGCATGGCTTGCCTCCTGTTGCTGGGCGCGGGTTCCGCGCAATCGGCTTTGGCTCAACCGCCAACCGCACGCTCGACAGATACCTCTCCGTCGCTCGAAGGCAGGTGCCTTATCCGGTCTGGTTGCCCTAAAGGCAGGGTCTGACATATTCTACTGGTATGGATGACCCCCATCAACTGACGCTTGAGGAAGCTCATCGGCTCATAAAGAGGGCGGATATTCTTGCGCTAAGGCACGCTCTCGACAGTGGCCTCGACCCGGATTTGGCTAACCGATTTTCGTGGACACTGCTGATGCTTACGGCAATCGAAGGTAACCGTCCTATAGGGGAATTGCTGCTCGCTCGCGGAGCCCATCTTCATGCGACGAATGACTTTGGAGAGACCGCCATTTCTCTGGCCGCGCACGGTGGGCATGAACCTTTCGTGCAATTGCTCCTACAAAATGGCGCCGCGACCGATTGCAAGCTCATGGCTGGCGGCTCGCCGACTGGATCGATCAGGCCTCCGGGCTACGACCACGTAAAATCGAGCGCGTGCTCCGCCTGCTCGGGCTTCGACCGTCTTCCACAAAGCTGCAATAGCGCCTTCGGCCATTGAGCGCATGCATTCGGGTTCAAGACTTCGAGGTCCGCGCGTCTCCCAGAATCTCCGCCCAAAAGGTCCGTATTCGGTGGCAAACAGAAATGCACATTGAAGCACTACCAAAATGAGAAGTACCCCGTCTCCACAATCATCATCGCATGCCGGCGCGCAACGAGTCCGCGCTTCAATCACTCGCACGCAATGCCATATTGCTGCTTGAATGCCGCGGCTGGCGCTGTCATCCAGTTGCCGCTGGAAGAACACTGGTATCGACGCGACGCGAGCGAAGTCGGAAACCGCCAGTTTGTGGCGGCGGACCCGGATGGGTATTTGCTCAGGTTTTTCGAGGATCTTGGGGAGCGGGCGAAAGAGCCGCATGGCGTATCATAGCAGCGGCTCGATGAGCCAACCGAGCGTGCTCGAAACTTGGCTCCTTTATCCAATAGTATTCTTAATATCAATATCCTGAATATTTTTATTGTTGAAAATCAGAATGTGTGTTAGGGTTTTTAATGGGAGTTATTTTGGCGGCGCCCGTCAACGCGGTCCGTCATTTTGCGGCGCTATTGCTTTGGAGGGCTCTGTTTTCCGAGCGGCAAGGCCAACATTCCGAAATGAGCAGCGCGGCGGAAAATTGCATTGCAACTTACTGAAATCGCACGATACGCCACTCAAAACCGCCGCATGACAACGGCCCCTCCTCCGCCGGGAAAAGGGGCCGCCAAAGTTGCGTCGCTACAGGTTAGTGGGCGAGGATCGCCAGCAGCAGCAGGGCGACGATGTTGGTGATCTTGATCGCCGGGTTCACGGCGGGGCCGGCGGTGTCCTTGTAGGGGTCGCCGACGGTGTCGCCGGTTACCGAGGCCTTGTGGGCGTCGGAGCCCTTGGGGTGCTTGACGCCGTCCTTGTCGACAAAGCCGTCCTCAAAGCTCTTCTTGGCGTTGTCCCAGGCGCCGCCGCCTGAAGTCATCGAGATCGCCACGAACAAGCCGTTGACGATGACGCCGAGCAACGACGCGCCAAGCGCCGCGAAGCCCGAGGCTTTGGAGCCGGAGATCAGCAGCACGCCGAAGTAGACGACGAACGGCGCGAGCACCGGGAGCAGCGACGGCACGATCATTTCGCGGATCGCCGCCTTCGTGAGCATGTCGACGGCGCGGCCGTAGTCGGGCCGGTCCGTGCCCGCCATGATGCCGGGCTTTTCCTTGAACTGGCGGCGGACTTCTTCCACAACCGCGCCCGCCGCGCGCCCCACCGCCGTCATGGCGATGCCGCCGAACAGGTATGGGATCATGCCGCCGAAGATCAGGCCGGCGACGACGTAGGGGTTCGAGAGGGCGAAGTCGATGCCGCCAACGTCCTTGAAGTACGGCACGCCGGTGTCGACGAAATGCTTGATGTCGCTCGTGTAGGCCGCGAACAGCACCAGCGCGCCAAGGCCCGCCGAGCCGATGGCGTAGCCCTTGGTCACGGCTTTCGTCGTGTTGCCCACAGCGTCGAGCGCGTCGGTGGATTGGCGCACTTCTTTCGGCAGGCCCGCCATTTCGGCGATGCCGCCAGCGTTGTCGGTGACCGGGCCGAACGCATCGAGCGCGACAATCATGCCGGCGATGCCGAGCATCGTCGTCACCGCGATCGCCGTGCCGAACAAGCCCGCAAGCTGGTAGGTCGAGATGATGCCGCCGACGATCACCAGCGCTGGAAGCGCCGTTGATTCCAGCGAGACCGCGAGGCCCTGGATGACGTTGGTGCCGTGGCCGGTGACGGACGCCTGCGCGATCGAGACGACCGGGCGCTTGCCGGTGCCGGTATAATACTCGGTGATGACCACGATGAGGCCGGTCACGACGAGGCCGACGAGGCCGCAGATGAACAGGTTGCTTCCCGTGATGGATTTGCCGGCGACAATGCCGATCTCGCCCCAGCCGATGACAAAATGCGTGGAAATCGCCAGGCCGAGAATCGACAGAAGGCCGGTGACGATCAGGCCCTTATACAGCGCGCCCATGATCGAATTGTTGGCGCCGAGCTTGACGAAGTTCGCGCCGACGATCGAGGTGATGATGCAGGCCCCGCAGATCGCCAGCGGATAGACCATCGTTGAAAACAGATTGGCCGCTCCGGCAAAAAAGATCGACGCCAGAACCATCGTCGCGACAACGGTGACGGCGTAGGTCTCGAACAAGTCGGCGGCCATGCCGGCGCAGTCGCCGACGTTGTCGCCGACGTTATCGGCGATCGTCGCCGGGTTGCGCGGATCGTCTTCGGGAATGCCGGCTTCGACCTTGCCGACGAGATCGGCCCCGACGTCCGCGCCCTTGGTGAAAATGCCGCCGCCCAGACGGGCAAAGATCGAGATCAGCGAAGCGCCAAAGCCGAGCGCGACAAGCGAGTCGACAACAGTGCGGCTGTCGAGCGCGTAGCCCATCGGGCCGGTCAGCACCCAGAAATATCCAGCGACGCCGAGCAGCGCGAGGCCGACGACCAGCATACCGGTCACCGCGCCCGCCTTGAAGGCGATGTCGAGGCCGGCGCCCAGCGACTGGCTCGCCGCCTGCGCGGTGCGCACGTTGGCGCGCACCGAAACGTTCATGCCGATGAAGCCGGCCGCTCCAGAGAGAATCGCTCCGATCAGGAAGCCGACCGCAACGTCCCAGGACAGCAGCAGCCCGAGGCCGATGAAGACGACGATTCCGACGCCAGCGATCGTGATGTATTGACGTTTGAGGTAAGCCTGCGCGCCTTCCGCGACGGCGCCAGAGATTTCCTGCATGCGCTGCGTACCCGCATCCGCCGCCATGAGCTGGCTAACCGTGACGCCGCCATAGACCAGCGACAGCAAGCCGCTGATAATGATAAGACCGATGATCATTGCGCGTATTCCCCCAGCACTTCCCGCCGCTTCAGGTTTTCCGACGTTTGCCGCGCGGCAACGTCCAGAACATCCGGTCGCCCTCTTGCCAGAAACAACCCGCCGCCGCAACGCGGCCGGGAAAAAGATGCGGGGATTTGACCGGAAAGTATTAGGGCGTGGCGCGCTGATCCGCCGCAAAGCGCCGGATTTCCTTGTCTTGCCGCTAGAACGTCGGTTCGGGCAAACCTTTGGCGCGGCAAGCGGCGAGGAGCGTATTCGCCATCAACATCGCGATTGTCATTGGCCCGACGCCGCCGGGGACCGGCGTGATCGCGCCGGCCCGATTCGCCGCCTCGGCATACGCGACATCGCCAACGAGGCGCGATTTGCCGCCCTCCCCGGCGACGCGGTTAATGCCGACGTCGATGACGATAGCGCCTTCGCCGACCCAGTCGCCGCGCACCAGTTCGGGCTGTCCGACCGCCGCCACGAGAATATCGGCACGGCGCGCCACGGCGGGCAGATCGCGCGTGCGTGAATGCGCGATGGTCACGGTGCAGTTGCGGCTGAGCAGCAATTGCGCCATCGGCTTGCCCACGATGTTCGAGCGCCCGATGATCACCGCTTCCATGCCGCTGATCTTGCGCCCGAGCGCCGCGCAAGCCCGCTCGATGAGCAGCATTGAACCGGCGGGCGTACAGGGGATCAGCGCGCGCTGAAACTCTCCGATCGAAGCGAGCCCGACATTGACCGGGTGAAACCCGTCGACGTCCTTATGCGGCGCTATTGCTTCGAGAATGCGCGGCGCATTGATCGCCTTGGGCAATGGCAGTTGCACGAGAATGCCGTGAATCGCCGGGTCGGCATTGAGGCGCTCGACCAGCGCCAGCAGCGCCGCCTCGCTCGTATCGGCGGCGAGGTCATACTGCTCGGAATGAAATCCGCATTCCTTGGCCGCCTTGCCCTTGGAGCGCACGTAGACCTGACTGGCCGGGTCCGCGCCCACCAACACCACTGCGAGCCCCGGCTTGATGTTGCGGGCGCGCGCCTCGGCGCCGACTTTGGCGACAATTTCCTCCGACGTCGCGCGGCCGTCGATGACGAGCGCAGTTTTATGGGGGGCGGCGGCGGTTTGCGGCATTTTGTCGGTCCTTGGCGGTGACTTCTGTTTGAACCGCACGCCGTTACAACATTTCTTGCAAAGGCGCACGCCTGGCGTCGCGATCAGTCCGGAGCGCGGAACACATAGCGCGCGGTATGGCGCGCCCGCTCGCCGCCCGCCAGAATCCGCATCGACGGCTTGTCCTTAAGCTCGCCGGCAAATCCCTCCGGATCGCTGTAGCCGGTCCATGCCT
>JAYUFK010000162.1:0-5184 GCA_043739325.1 Methylocapsa sp.
CGCGTTTCTTCGATCGGCGGAAACAGCCCGAAATTGACGTTCATCGGTTGAAACGAACGCGGGCCGGCGTCGATCGCCTCGATATGGCCGCCGGTGATATGGTTGAGGAGGGCGCCGATCGCCGTCGTGCCGGGCGGCAGCGAGAGCGTGCGCCCAAGTCTTTCAGCCGCCGCCAGCCGTCCGGCGATCAGGCCGACGGCGGCGCTTTCGACATAGCCCTCGCAGCCGGTGATCTGGCCGGCGAAGCGCAGACGCGGCATCGCCTTGAGCCGCAACAACGGATCGAGCAGGCGCGGCGAATTGAGAAACGTGTTGCGGTGCAGGCCGCCGAGCCTGGCGAATTCAGCGTTCTCCAGGCCGGGGATCATCCGCAGGATGCGCGCTTGTTCCGCGTATTTCAGCTTGGTCTGAAAGCCGACGAGATTGTAAAGCGTGCCCAGCGCATTGTCCTGGCGCAACTGAACGACCGCCCAGAGTTTTTGCTGTGGATCATGTGGATTGGTAAGACCGACAGGCTTCATCGGACCAAAGCGCAGTGTGTCCCGCCCGCGTTCGGCCATCACCTCGATCGGCAGGCAGCCCTCGAAATAGGGCGTTCCCTCGAACTCTTTGAACTCGGTCTTGGGCGCGGCGAGAATCGCATCGAGGAACGCGTCGAACTCGTCGCGATTGAGGGCGCAGTTGACGTAATCGGCGCCTGTCCCGCCTGGACCGGATTTGTCGTACCGAGATTGCATCCATGCTTTCGACATGTCGATGGAATCGCGGTGGACGATCGGGGCGATCGCGTCGAAGAACGCCAGTTCGGCTTCGCCGGTTAGCGCGCGAATGGCGCCCGCCAGGCCCGGCGAAGTCAGCGGGCCAGTGGCGATGATGACGCTGTCCCAATCGTCGGGCGGGATCGCGGCGACTTCGGCGCGCTCGATGACAATGCAGGCTTGGGAACTGATCGCGGTCTGCACTGCCGCCGAGAAGGCTTCGCGATCGACCGCCAGGGCGCCGCCTGCGGGAACCTGGTTGGCGTCAGCGCACCGCATGATGAGCGAATCCATCGCCCGCATCTCGCGATGGATCACTCCCACCGCGTTATTGGCGGCATCGTCCGACCGGAACGAGTTCGAGCAGACAAGTTCGGCGAGCTTTTCCGTCCGATGCGCCTCCGTGCCGCGCGCCGGACGCATCTCGTGCAGAACAACCGGTAAGCCCGCTTTCGCGCACTGCCATGCGGCTTCGCAGCCGGCCAAACCGCCTCCGATGACATGAATGGATTTCATCGCGCCGCTTGTCACAAGCCGCGCGTTTCGCGTCAACCGGACGCAAGTGGCAATGATTCGCCTCCACAAACAAAAACGCCCGCCATGCGGCGGGCGTTTGACCGGTTCAGTTCTTGTCAGCGGGCGGCGTGTTCGCGGGCAATTGCTCCGATATCGGCGCGATTGATGCCAATGTCGCCCAGTTCGCGATTGGTCAGGTTGGACAGCTCACGAACCGCCTCGCGGTAACGACGCCAGGCGCTGAACTTCTCGGTGATGGTTTTGATCGGGGTCATGGAAACACTCCTGTTGTTTGAATTCTGGGGGGCTGGGCGCATCCCGGCGGGACGCTCAGCTCAGCCCTGCTTGCAGCCTCGTTGGCTGATCAGGCCGCGCTGTTCTGCCGCACGACGGCGACGATATCGTCACGCGAAATGCCGATGTCGCTCAGCTCGCGATTCGTCAGCTTGGACAATTCGCGCACCGCGTCACGGTTGCGGCGCCAGGCGCTGAGCTTCTGCGAGATGGTTTTGATCGAGGTCATATGACTCTCCTACTTTCTTTTGCGCTGGTCGGGCGCCTCCCGGATGGAGGCTCGGTTCGACCAGTGCACTGCAACATAGGCATATCGCGGGGATTGAGATAGCCTTGCCAAGGCGCGTCAGACATGCGAAAAACGCATAGAATTTTATCAATATTTACGTAATATGAACAATAAATGACAATTAATTTACGAAAGTGCGCACAAATTAATCATATGTATGCATTTTGTGCATTATCTTGACGACTAGATCGCCGCGATGGCAATGCCTCCCGCCCGCGCTTGCCGGAAGCAATTTGCTGCGCTGCACCAAGCTGACCGTCAATATTTTTGACCCAAAAGAAACGCCCGCCAGGGGAGGATCTGGCGGGCGCTATTGGCGCGGGAAATTTCCCGATTGGGAGGAAACGGGCGAATGATTCTCCCGCGCATTCGTCCAGATCAAGCGGCAATCCCTTGACGGACGACGAATTCAATGTCGCCGCGACGGATGCCGATGTCGTTCAACTCGCGATCGTTAAGGCGAGACAGTTCTCGCACTGCATCGCGATAGCGGCGCCAAGCATTGAGCTTCTCGGTGATGGTCTTGATCGAGGTCATTGTGACCCTCCTGCTTTCAATCGTTCTGTTTCTTCAGATGGGCGAGGCCTGCTTGGCTTTCGCCTCCTCTAGTGCACTGCAATATAAGACTGCGCACCATTTTTCGGAAGCGCATTTTGCGATTGTCAGCCATGCTGAAAAATCATGGTAGTTTTAATCAATATTTCATGTTTCAGAAATCCATCGCTTATGGGAAGCTAAGAAAGCTGCAAAAATCGAGGAAGCAATTGCTTTTCGATGAAAATTATGGATCGTTCATACGTAAAGCTATGTGTAAAAATCATGTTAAGCAATGCTGCGTCGCAGCATAAACAGTTCATGCGCCTCTGTCTCGCAGGGTAGGCTGGACCTTGCTCGGGGTGACGGAAAATCGCATCGCAAGTCCTTGAAAAAACGCCTACACGCCGGAAAATGGCACATTGTCGACTGGTCGTTCGGCAACCGGATGCGATTGTGCTGGGCGCCGCGCCGCTTGATTTTGCCGCGCGAAGCATCGAAATGCGCTAGCGCGAGTTTCTGAGCGCGCAGCCACGGCAGGAGAAGCCAATGCCCAATTTGATCGCGCGCGTCGCCGCCGCTGCCGAGACAACGCCTGAAGTCGCCCGCCAGGCCATCGCGCTGGTTATCGACTTCATCAAGCGCGACGCGCCCGACGACGCTGTCCACAAACTGCTCGACAAGGCGCCCGGCCTCAAGGCGATCGTCGCTTCGGTCAGCTCAACCGGCGGCGAAGGCATGGGCGACACGGTCAAGGGTTTGATGGGCGTTTCCGCCGGTTCGATGGGCGGTGGCGGCATCATGGCGCTTGGCAGCCAACTGATGGGCCTTGGCCTTGGGATGAGTCAGATTCAAACCATCGGCAAGGAAGTTTTCGCCTACGCCCGCGAAGTCGCCGGCGACGACGTGGTTGGCGAAATCGCCGCCGCCATCCCCGGCCTGTCGCAATTTATCTAGCTGCTCCGATCTCACCCTGGAGGCTGTTTGGATGCCGTTGGCGAACAGCTTTTCCCCGGTTAGCGAAGCTCGCTGGCGAGAGATCGCCCAAGCCGCGTTGAAGTCAGGCGATCTCGGCAGGCTGAACTCGCCAGGCGAGGACGGCTTTGCGATCGCGCCTATCTATGAGCGCGCCGTCGGCCCGCGTCCGTTCCGCTCCAACGGGCGATGGCGCGTCATTGCGCGGGTCGATCATCCCGACGCCCGCCAGTCCAACGACAGCGTCCTCGATGATCTCGCTAACGGCGCCGACGGATTGCAATTGATTTTTGCCGGCGCCGGCGGCGCCTATGGTTATGGCCTGGCCAGATCGGACGGGGCGGCGCTGCGCGATTGCCTGGAAGGCGTCGATTTCGACGCCGGGCTGTCGATTGATTGCGATCTGGGCCCCGCAGCCTCTGATCAGGCGTTAGCGATTGCCGCGCTTGTCGCCCGCGCCGCGCATTCGGTTGACACGGTCGATCTGAGTTTCGGTCTCGATCCGCTTGGCGCGCTGGCGCGCAGCGGCCGCGCGGAAGCGGGTTGGCCGGACACGGCGGCTTCGATGGCCGGCGCCGCGATCTCCTTGCGCCAGCTTGGTTTCGCCAGCCCACTCGTCATCGCGGACGGCCGCTGCGTCCACGATGCGGGCGGCTCGCCGGCGCAGGAGCTCGGCTATGCCCTTGCTTGCGCGATCGACTATCTCCGGGCGCTCGGCGGCCGGGCAATGACGTATGAGGCGGCGCGTGACGCCATCGCGTTCCGGCTTGCCGCGGACAGTGATGAATACCTGTGCTTGTCGAAGTTCCGCGCGCTGCGCCTTCTATGGGCGCGCGCGCTGGAGGCCTGCGATCTCGCGCCCAATCAGGCGCGGCTGCATGGCGCCAGCGCCTGGCGGATGATGAGCGCGCGAGACCCCTGGATGAATGTCATGCGCGGCGCCCTGGCGGCGTTTTGCGCTGGCCTGGGCGGCGCCGACAGCGTCAGCGTGCTGCCCTTCACGCAGGCGATCGGCCTGCCCGATGCTTTCGCCCGCCGCCTTGCGCGCAACGCGCAACTCCTCATGCTGGAGGAATCGCACCTCGGGTTTGTCGGCGATCCCGTCGCGGGCTCTGGCGCGTTCGAGGCGCTGACGGGCGAACTTTGCGGAAAGGCTTGGGCCTTCTTTCAGGCGATCGAAGCGCAGGGGGGAGTCTATTCCGCGCTTGTGGCGGGCGTGATTCAATCCCAAGTCGACAAAACCGCGATGGCGCGCGCGGACCGCATCGTCAGCCGGGAAATCGCGATGACGGGCGTGAGCGAGTTCACCAATCTTGCCGAAGCAGCAGTCGCGACGAGTCCCGCCGCCAGACCGTCGTTCCACTACGAGGGCGAGCAGCGCGCCACGCCGTTGCCGGCCCACCGGCTGAGCGAACCTTTTGAGGCGCTGCGCGATAAATCGGATGCGATCCGCGAACAGACGGGTTCGGCGCCAAGAGTGTTTCTTTCAACCTTTGGCGCCGCCGCGGACTTTGGCGCCCGCGCCGCCTTTGCGAAGAGCCTGTTCGAAGCTGGCGGCTTCGAGACGATCGAAGCGGGCGCCGCCGCAAGCGCGGACGATGTCAGCCGCGCCTTCGTCGCCAGCCGCGCGACGCTGGCGTGTCTGTGTTCGTCGGACAAAGTCTACGCGGAGCAGGCGGAAGCGGTTGTGCGCGCGCTTCGTGTGAGCGGCGCGCGGATGATCGCGCTCGCTGGCCGACCAGGCGAGTGCGAGACGGCGTTGCGCGCGGCGGGCGTTGAACTGTTCATCCACGCTGGCGGCGATGCTGTCGCGGCGTT
>JAYUFK010000163.1:0-5176 GCA_043739325.1 Methylocapsa sp.
ATCCTCGTCGACGACGGCGGGGCCGCGTCCCACAAGCAACTGCCGATGCACCGGCTCGACCGCCTTGACGGTTTCGCCCAGATCCGAATTATCAGTGGGAACGTCGCGCCAGCCGATGAGGACCTGACCCTCCGAGGCGACAACTTCCTCGATGATCTTTTGGACCTGCGCGCGCGGCAAAGCGTCGCGCGGCATGAAGAACTGGCCGATGGCGTAATGGCCGGGGGCGGGCAGAGTCATGCCGAGGCCCGCGCAGACGGGAATGAAGAAGCCGTGCGGAATTTGTGTCAGCACGCCGCAACCGTCGCCGAGCTTGACGTCGGCGCCGGTTGCGCCGCGATGATCGAGATTGACGAGAATCTGCAAGCCCTTTTGCAGAATGTCGTGCGACTTGCGATTCTTCATATCGGCGACAAAGCCGACGCCGCAGGAATCATGCTCCCTGGCTGGGTCGTAAAGCCCTTGAGCTTTGGGCATGAACGGATCGGCGCCGGAATAGCGCACGGTCTCGGCGCACGCGGAAATTTCGTGCGGAGTCTGGGCCTTGGCGTTCATCGATCCGCTCCCTGGACGGCCGCGCTAGTCTTCGGCCGGATGTCGATCTGTTAAGCTGGCGATAGTGCTGGACAAGAAGGGCTGCATGGCGCGCGCCCGGAGGGCGTCACGCGGTGGGTTTTTTTCGACCGGTTTTGGCCGTCGTGTCCAACATCGCCATGGCCTGTGTCTTGCCGACCGGGTCATGCGCTTGGCCGGGAAATGACCCGATGCGCAGAAAATGGTCAGCATGCCTGTCCTATATTGATCGACCATGCCATAGGTCTTGTCCTGATACAAGGCAATGCAAGCGCGCCAGCAAGATTTTTTTTGGGCGCCGCGCGGCGACTTGCCCGCAGGACGAACGGACTGCATGAGGGGCGCTGGAGGCTGGTCATGAATTTTGCGAGCGACAATGGGGCGGGCGTGGCGCCCGAAATCATGCAGGCGATCACCGACGCTGCCAAGGCCAATGCGCCCGCCTATGGCGCCGATGAATGGACGGCGAGAGCGCGCGCCGGGCTTAGCGCTGTTTTCGAGCGCGAGGTTGCCGCTTTTCTTGTCAGCACCGGCACTGCCGCCAACGGGCTTGCGCTCGGCGCCGTGACGCGGCCTTGGGGCGGCATTTTCTGCCACGAAGAAGCACATATCAATGATGACGAGTGCGGCGCGCCGGAAATGTTCACGGCCGGCGCCAAGCTTGTCGGCATGCCCGGCGAGGCAGGCAAGATCACTCCTGCCATGTTTCGCGGCACGCTCGCGCGTTATCCCGCCGGCCTGGTGAAATCCGTTCAGCCCGCCGTGCTTTCGCTGTCGCAGGCCAATGAAGCCGGCGCGATCTATCGTGTCGATGAGATCGCCGCCCTGAGCGCAATCGCCCATGCGGCAGGCTGCGCCGTGCATATGGACGGCGCGCGGTTCGCCAATGCGCTTGTGGCGGTCGGGTGCTCGCCCGCGGACATGACTTGGCGCGCCGGCATCGACTTGTTGTCGCTGGGCGCCACCAAGGATGGCGCTCTGGCGTGCGAGGCCGTCGTCTTCTTCGACCCAGCCAAAGCCGCCGATTTTGAATTCCAGCGCAAGCGCGGCGGCCACACCTTGTCGAAGGGTCGCTTTCTCGGCGCGCAGATGGAGGCGTGGCTGAAGGACGGCCTCTGGCTCGATCTGGCGCGCCGCGCCAACGCCTCGGCCCAACGTCTGGCGCATGGGCTCGCCGCTTGCAACGGGGTTCGGCTGGTCTGGAAGACAGATGTCAACGAGGTTTTTGTTGCGATGCCAGTCGCGGCGCTGGCGCGGCTGAAAGCCGCTGGAGAGCGGGTTTGCGAATGGAGTTCGCGGGCGGTGGCGCCTGCAGCCGCGCCACGGCTGGGGGAAGCGTTTGTCCGGCTGGTGTGCTCGTTCGAGACAAGCGCCGCCGAAATCGATCAACTTATTGCGATTGTTCGCTCGCCCGCGCCCGACGCGACGCGGCCCGGAGCCTGAAACTTCCCGGCGTTTACCATATTTGAGCGGCCCGTAAACAACTTCGTTTCGTCCGCCTTTGCGCTGTGATAGACCGTAAGCGTCGTATGCCCGCCGCAATTGTTGAAGAAGAATGAACAAAGCGGCTCGGCCCGACGGAGTTGCGTGAGATGCTTAACAATTTATTGCATTTGTTTGCGCGGCCCCGGCCTGCGGCGGCGGGCTTGGCCGCACTCGTATTGCTCGGCGCGGCGCCGCAAGCTCAAGCGCAATGGTTCAATCTTGGATTTGGGCTAAGGCCGGAACAGGTTGAGCGCGAGATCGCGGCGAGCGGCTATCAACTGACAGGCCCGGTCACGCGCAATGGCGGCGTCTACATCGCCGACGTTCTGGGCCGCCGCGGTGATCGCGAGCGTCTTGTCGTCGAGGCAACGAGCGGTCGGTTGCTGCAGCGTTTCCACGCGAGACCCGCGCCTGTCCTGGCCGATCGCTATCGCTATTCGGAGGAGCCAATACCGCGTCCGCCAGGTTTCGTCGAAGGCCCGCTGATGACCGAGCGGCTGGTGGTTCCCGGACAAAGCGCGCCCTCGCGCCGTCCGGCCGCTGAACAGATGGCGCGCAGCGAAGATCCGGGATTTTCGATCTTCAATTTAGGAGCGTCGCCGCCTGCTGTTCCCGACCCGACGGAGAAACCGAAACACAAGCCGGCGATCGTCAAGCGTCATAAGATCGATCCTGCGCCGACCGTCCATCCGGCTCAGGGGCCCGTCCCGCCAGCAAGTACATCTGCGCCAACCGCTGTGGAAGCGCCCGCATCGGCGCCGGTCTCGCCAACCATTGTGGTCGCCCCGACGCCGGCGCCGGTCGTTGTCGCGGCCCCGCCCACGAAGCCGGAGCCGCGCGTCGCCGAAACCAAATCCGCGCCGGCCGAAGCGCCGCCTGCGCTCAAACCGGTGAAGGCCCGCAAACCGGCGCTCAACGATCTCCCGGTGAATCCGCTGGAGTAGAAACAAAAAGGGCGCCGACGAAGCGCCCCTTTCTTTTCGTTGATCGTGATGCGCTGCTTACGCGGCTTGTTTGGCCGGCTCCGCGACAACATTGGCTTCGATCGTCTTGGCGCTCGACTGGATCGGAATTGTGCGCGGCTTTTGCGCCTCGGGCACTTCACGCACCAGTTCGATATGCAGCAAGCCGTTCTGGTTCTTCGCGCCGGTGACGCTGACATGATCGGCAAGGTGGAAACGACGCTCGAAGGCGCGCGCTGCGATGCCCTGATAGAGCGTTTCGCGCTTGTCGTCGGCGCCCTTCTGCGCGTTCTCCTTGGCGCCGCGGACGGTCAAGGTGTTTTCGCGCGTTTCGATCAACAGTTCATTCTCAGCGAAGCCCGCCACCGCCAGCGTAATGCGGTAGAAGTTCTCGCCGGTCCGCTCGATATTGTACGGTGGATAGCTCGGCGCCGAAGCCTCGACGCCAGAGTGCTTGTCGAGCAACTGGAGCAACCGGTCGAAACCAACAGTCGAACGATAGAACGGGGAAAAATCATAGTTCAACATAGACATCCTCCTGATGAAGCGATGAACGCCTGCGCCCCATTTGGCGGCATCAGGCGTCGCGCGCCCTGATGGGTCGCGCAGGACAAATCTGGGGTGCGTTCTGGCGCGCGCAAGGGCGACCGGAGAGGGCGGCAGAAAAAAAATTGCGCATGCGCCGCGGAAAAGCCTTAGCGCTGGACGAAATCAGCCGCTTGATCCAGACGGCTCGATTGCGCGCTGGATGGGCGCCCGCTATATCCTCGCCGGCTTTGCCCGGCAATTCACGCCTCAAGGAACAAAAATGTCGCTGCCCGTTTCCCGCTTGCTAGCCGTGCTGGTCGCTGTGACCTTCGCGACCGTCGCCACGGCGCAGATGCGCACCAAAGAGTCGGAGGCGCCGCCAAAGCCGTTGCCGCCGCAGCAGAAGAATTTTCCGCTCGACCAGACCTGGTCGCTGCGCGAGATCAACGCCAAGCCGGTTCCCGCCGGCCTCGATGTCAGCTTGAAGATTGACGGCACCCTGCGCGGCTCCGGATTCACCGGCTGCAATTCCTGGTCGGCCACACTCTATCCCGTCAAGGATCAGCACCTGCTTGTCGGCCCGTACGCGCTGACCAAGAAGCAATGCGCCAAGGACGTCATGGCGGTGGAATTCGGTTTCCTCTCCGCCCTGACCGGCAGCCCGACCTGGGATCTCGTCAACGGCGATCTCGTCATCAGAGGGCCGAAAGGCGCGATGCGATTGGCGCGGTCGCTGTAGGGGGGACGGCAGCCGGTTACGCTTGATTTTTCGCTTCGTCGCCCCAGCGATCATCCTTGGCAAGAGCAAGCTCGACCGCATGGCGACGCCGATCAAGAGCGCTTGGCCGCCACTGACAATCCTCGCGGGGTTTCCAATACTTTCATAACGATAAGCGTAGTTTTTCCGCGCGTCCGCACGACCCGTCGGCGCCACCGGAAAGTGTCCCGGCGCGGCGCAAGCATGTCGCGGTGATCGACCTCGACAATCGCCTTACTATGATCTAATGTAAGGAAGTCTAACACGTAAGGAATACGCTAATGGCGGCCAAAGCCATCGCCACGATAACCAGCAAGGGCCAGATCACGCTGCCAGTGGAACTGCGCCGGCAGTGGGGACTTAGAGCCGGCGATCAGATCGCGTTCGAAGTCACCGGGGAGGGCGAAGGGCGCATCGAGCCGCGTCGCCGACGCAGTATTTTGGATCGGTTCGACGAATTGGCGCTGCCGAGGCTTGGACGCTCGGTGACGCAAGCCGATATCGACGCCTCGATCGAACAGGCGGTGCACGAAAGGCAAGCCAAGATCGAACGATCTGGCGACAAATGATCGCGCTCGACACGAATGTGCTGCTGTGCGCCTTCCAGCATGACGACGATGGCGCGCAATCCGCTCGGGCGCGCCAGGGCATACGCGATCATGCGCCGGTATTCGTCCACGAAATCGTGTTGGTCGAATTCGCGTGGACTTGCAAATCCGTCTTCAAACTTGATCGCGCCGCAATTCATCGCCTGCTTGAAGCAATGTTTGAGGCCACGGAATTCGTCTTCGCCCAGCCGCAAGCGGTCGAGCGCGCGGTGAAGGGATATGCCTCGCGAAAATCCGATTTTGCCGACTGGCTGCTCGCCGAG
>JAYUFK010000164.1:0-5167 GCA_043739325.1 Methylocapsa sp.
ATATGATAAAAGATATTATCACATACGAACATGCCATTCAAGCGGGCTGGTCTGTAAAATAGTCTTGTACGTATTCATTCCGTATGGTATAGTGAGGGCAACGAACTTTTGGAGGTTCCATGCCCCGTGCTCTCACCGACAATGGCCGCGTCGAATTGCGGCTCCGCCCCGAAGACAAGGCGACGCTGACGCGCGCCGCCTCGATCAAGCGCCTCGATCTGACCGGCTACATTCTCGGCGCGGCGCTGCCGAAAGCCGAAGCCGATATCGCCGAAGCCGAACGGCTCACGCTTTCCGAGCGGGATTCTCTGCGCGTCCTCGCGCTACTGGAAAATCCGCCCGCCGCTCCTGACCGTCTCGTGCGCGCCGCGAAGGCTGGCTTCACGCTGCCATGACGGCGCTTGTCTGGAACGAAGCGCCGATCGGCAAGCATCACGATCGCGCCGCGTTCGATTGCGGCGACGCCGATCTCAATCTTTATCTGCAAAAATTCGCACGGCAGAACCACGAATCCGGCGGCGCGAAATGTTTTGTCGCCGCGCCATCCGACGCGCCGAGCCGCGTTCTCGGCTTCTACACGCTGAGTCCTGCATCGCTCGATTATGCGCGAACGCCCGCGCTCGCGAAGAAAGGATTGGCGCGTTACGACGTGCCCGTGTTCCGGCTGGGCCGCCTTGCTGTGGATCGTACGATACAGCGGCGCGGTCTCGGCGGCGCTCTCCTGCTGCGCGCCGCGCATCGCTGCATCCGTGTCGCCGATGATGTCGGTGGGGTCGCGCTGCTGATCGACGCCAAGAATGATCGCGCCGCGCGCTGGTATCAAACCTATGGCGCTCTCGTACTCGATGACGCGCCGCTTTCCCTCGTGCTGCCGCTCGCCCTCGCTGGCGACGCCATCAAGCGGGGAATCCAGCGCGACTTCTGCGCTTGATTTTGCACCGCTCGAAACTCGCCGGTTCCCCAACCTTTTGAGAGGTAGGAATCAAGAATGAGTTTTGAGAACCGCTTTCGTACAGTTCGGCGCGAGCCGCTCTCTGCGTCGCCACGCTCTCAAAAACCTTCGTTTTTGAGAGAAAACCTCGTTAGACAAGCGGCCACTGCAAGCGCATCTTGCGATACCGTCCGCTGCATGCTGAACTGATGATGCCACATGCGATTTGCTGATCCTGGGGAACGGCAATGAAGTACGGAAGATTAATTTTTTTTGGCCTTTTGCCTTTTTGCCTTTTTCTTGCAACTTGTTACAGCAACAGGGAAGCTGACACACCAGTCAGACTGGAAATAAAGATCGCATATTTCAACAAGCCGGACGTTCTCTATGTGGATGAACCAGCAGAGATAAAATTGATCGTAAATACTGATGACATGACGCTAAATCAATTAAGCGCTGAGTTCGATAATTTGACTGGCACTGTTGCTCGCAAGACCGCTAAGGTCGGAGCATTCCTGACCGCCAAATTGACCGCCCCCTCGTCAATGCTAGAAATAAAGCAAGTCGATGAGCGCATTCAAGCCGTTCCAAAAATCGGGCGAATGATTTTTGCTTGGTACATCAAAGCACTGCGTATTGGTAATATACCTATCAGGTTAGATTTATTCTCTCAAGAAAAGCTTGGGAATGATCAAGCGGTGTCCCCTGTGGAAGTACTACGGGAAAATTGGACGGCAGACGCACGCGGCTTGAACTGGCTAACTTATCGATTAACTGAAATTGAACCTGTTCGAGCTGCCCTGTGGACGTTTCTCGCGGGTATAGGCTCGTTTCTGACATTCGTCGGAGCGAAGAGGTGGTTGGGTAAAGCCCAGCAATCAAAATCTGATGAGTGATTGCCGAGAACTACAGTTTACGGCGGCAAACAAGGCGCTGCGGGCAATGACGTTTGAGACAGGCGGGCTATCTTCGGGGAAGGGCAGGGGGAATTGCACGACTTTCGCAGGAGGGCGCGGCGCTGCTGCCTCTTTCTCAGCGCGAGCTTCGAAAGCCTGTTTTAGCCGTCGGATGATGCCAGCGGCTTCGGGGTCTGTACGTTCCGGCTGCGACATTTCAGAAGATTCTCTAGTGATTTGTGATTCGTGTCCAGCACCTTCATGTCGTTAGGGGATAACCCGCCGCACGATGAAGCGCGGCGGGGTCTCCGGCTCAATATTCGGCGGCTAACAGGATCGTCAAAACCCGCGTCGTCTGTGCCGGATCGGCGGGATTGTTCGAGCCGTATTCGAGCGCCACGTCGTAATAATCAATCTTCCAAAACAGCTTCTCGCCGTCGAGCGTGAAGCTGCCAAAATCATGTTCTTCGTGCGGGTCGTTATCGGGCGTGAAGGCGTCGAACTCTCTCACAACCTCTAGCGCTCGGTGCGAGAAAATCACGCCGTAGGAACTGACCCCTTGCGTGAACAAAATCCGGCCTCCGTCGAGGGTGCGCCGGAAAGCGTCGTTGAGGTCACGAATTTTCGTGGTGTGGTCGGTCGTCGTCATGGGCGTTTTCTCCTTCTTGTTTTTGGGTTGCATGTTCGTCATGCAACCTTGGCTTCGCCGAGAATGGAGGTAGCAAACGTCCAGCCTTTCAAGGCCGTGATCGACGCGGGCGCAGCGATCAAGGTTCTCGACCGCAGCTATATCGACCTCACCACGCCCATGGGGCGCGGCTTCTTAGCGATGATGTCGGCCATGGCTGAGGACGAGCGCTTGCGGATCATCAGCCGCACCCACGAAGGCCGGAAGATCGCACAGGCGAAAGGCGTTCGCATGGGGCGCAAGCCGAAACTGACGCCGCACCAGCAGACAGAAGCGCGGCGGCGCATCGCCACGGGCGAGACGACCCGCGAACTCGCCAAGAGCTACCGTGTGAGCGTCAGCACGATTTCAAGGCTGATGGCGTGAGCGCGGCGCGAGGTTAAACCGGAACGTGTTCGTTCAGCGGTTTGCGGCCTCGCGGCGCGGACTTTGCACGAGCGGTCAGACTATCGAGATCGGACAGCGTAACGGGCTTGCGGTCGGGAAACTCGACGACGAGACGCAACTTGCCGCCCATCGCTTCGATGTAGGAGCGAAGCGTCGACAGCAGGAAATCGCTGCGCTTCTCGATTCGTGACACGCCGTCCTGAGAAATGTGCAGGGCTTCGGCCATGCGCTCTTGTGTCAGGGCATGCGCTTTGCGCAAGTCGCGCAGCGTCATTTCTTCCTCGATGAGCCGAGACGCTTGCGCCTCGACTTCGCGCTGTTGATCGACGGGAAGTCCCGCGATCATGTCGTTGAGTGTTCGCACCATGTCTCAGTCCCCTTTCTTCTGTTGCGCCAGATGCGCGTCAAACCGCTTGTCCGCCGTGGCGATCAGCGTTCGGTAAAACCGCGCCTGGCTCTCGCCTGACTTGTCGCCGGCGACGAGGACGACCGCTTGCCGGAGCGCGTCGAAAGCGAAGGCCGCCCGCCACACCCCGTCCGCCGCGTCAAATCGCAGCTCCTTCATGTTGGCGTGTTTCGATCCCTTCAGCGTGTCCACATGAGGCCGACCGAGCTGCGGGCCAAAGCCTTCCAGCAGCCGTGCCTTGGCGAGCAAGACCGTTTGCGCGTCGCGTGGAAACGCCGCGAATTCAGCTGCGAACGCCTCATCAAAGATCACCACCCAATTCATCAAGCCAGTATAGCATTTTACAATATGTTTTCAAAGACATATTTTCGCTGGCGCTTGGTGCGGTCTAACGCAGTTTTTTGTGCGCGTGGATAGGCGAGTGGGCGTATGCACCGAGCCGCCGCAACGCGGCGTGTCTCTGTCCGCGCGAAAACCCTGCTTTTCGAAAGACTCTCGACGAATCAGGAAAATCAGTACAAGATTCGTGTTTACGCGACGCAATTCCGCGTTGCCGATTCTTGGAGCAATCAAGCCCAGAAATAGAAAAAGCCCGCTTGGAGCGGGCTCTTCCGGAAACTGGTCAACATGACAACGACCAGTTTGCTTGAAATCGCTGACGAAGGCAAGTGGAAAGTGAGAGCTTTTCACAATGAGGACGTTTGCGACTAAAAAGGGAGCGCTCCGCGCGTGGCTTAACCCACGAACGGAGGAGTCATGTCTTTGCAATCATTTGACGATTTGTTTTCAGCCCGCCTTGCGGAGCTACCCGACCGCCCTGCCCTGCTACCGACCGCCAACCCTATCCGCTCGACCCGCAAAGCTGCCCAATGGGAGGCCGCCGTTCATCGGGCGTATTCGTACATGACCGGACGCCTACGCGATCCGTCGCAGCAAGCGGAACTTGACCGCTACTATGAGCAGACCTTGGAGGAGGGCGCGGACTTTCTCAAAGTGCGCAAGGAGGCCGACTTTCGACCGGTTCCCGTGGTGACCTTCACCAAGGAAGCCGCCGCCGAGATCATGCGGCAGGCGCGGGAGATCGAACGCGAGACATACGCTTGCCGCGCCAAGGGGAAGCACGGCGGCGGGCTTGGCCGCATGGCGGTTCAATTGCTCGAATGGTTTTGTTTCGGCATGTGGCCTCGCGCCCGATACGGCATGTTTCCGAGCCTCGCGCACATTGCGGCGGGTTCCCGCATGTCGAAAGAGACCGTCGTTGAGGCGATGAAAACCCTTCAGCTTTTCGGGTTTCTCGCCGTGCAGCCGCGCCGCAAGCGGATCGACACGCCGCTCGGCGTGAAGGTGGTTCAGGACACGAATAGCTATGTTCTCAGCCTCGCTAAAGGGCTTGGCGCTTTGGCCTTGGCCGTGTTCGCTCCAAAGCCCCAACCATCAGAGTCAACTAAACCGTCAGCTAAAGAGAGTATTTCTTACATTAAGAGCGTGACCCGACAAACTTTCGATCGACTCCAAGCCAGAAGGGATATTTTCAGCACCGCCTGACCTCGAAAAGCGCCTTTTTAGGCTTCGTCGAACAGGAAAATATGTGGAGCCGCTTTGCGGCCTGTGTTCGTGCGCCATATGCGCCGCAAGCGGCGCGGGCGCACCGCCGCGCAAGGGCGCGGCGAAGATTGCTCGACGAAGAAAAAGGGGGCGGGGTGGACTATCGTTCACAGCTTCCAGCACCGGACAGGCCGAAAGATCAACCGAGAAGAAATTAGGGGTCATCGCAGAATCTGTTCCAAATCCTACGCTAAGGGATCAGCCTTTGGCGTTCGCTTGAATCTCCCGATACAGGGTTGATCGCCCAAGCCCGA
>JAYUFK010000165.1:0-14217 GCA_043739325.1 Methylocapsa sp.
CAACCCGCCTACGTCATCGCATGGTCGCTTTGGCGCCGAGCGCATCAAGCCGCAGCGCAAAAAGCGCACTTCAAAATGAAATCACGACTGTAATGCTAGACCCTCACCGTCTCGTGCGGATACGAAAGCTGCTCGCGCGCCTTCCAGTCGTGCGTGACGTAGTTGAGGATCACCGAGCGGCGCACGCCCGCGATCGCGCGCTTCTCGAAGCCGTGCCAGGTGTTGTCGCCCGGCACGAAAATCATCGCGCCGCCGCGCTTGAACGGCGATGTGCCGAAATGGTGGTCCCGATCCGAGTAGATGTCGGTTCCAAGTTTCTCGTGGCCTGGCCCTTCCGAGAGATATATCAGGCAGCTGAATTTCTTGACGCCAAGATCCGTGTGCGGCTGGAGCCAGAACCCGTCGATATCCTGCGCATATTCGAGCCGCAGAAACGTGTCGTCGATCGGCGCGTCGAACGTATCGTGGATCAGTCGCGTGATCGCGCGCGATTGCAACGCTTCGGCAACCCAGCGCATCGCCGGAAAACGCGTCATCGCCGCTTCATCAAAGTACGAGCGCTGATCGTTATGCAGTTCGCGCTTGCCCGACAAGCCGTTGAGCGCCGGCGCGGCGAACGGCAAATTCGCCAATGTTTCCGAAACGTCGTCCGGAAACGCGTTTTCGATGATGTAGTGCCGGTACGGCTTGTCGAAGGCGCGGCGCGCGGCGATTGATTGCGCGAAGGCGTCAGCCACGCGCTGGGCTTCCGGGCTCAATTTCTCGCCTGCGGCGGCGAGCGGCTGTGCGGTCATGGGGCGAACCTCGGCGGAGAGTAAAATGAGCCGCGCAATTTAGGCGCGGCATTCTGGAAAGCAAGCAAGCGTGGCCTTCAGGCCATCCCGAGAGCGGAGAGATAGAGATCGAGAATCTCTTCTTCCTCGCGGCGCTTTTCCCGATCCTGCTTACGGATCGAGGCGATTTTGCGGATGATCTTGATGTCGAAGCCGTTGCCCTTGGCTTCGCCGTAGACTTCCTTGATGTCGTCTGCGAGCGCCTTCTTTTCCTCTTCAAGCCGCTCGATGCGTTCGATGAAGGCGCGCAAATGGCCGGCGTTGACGTTTTCGCTGCCGCCGATGACGGGTTCAGTGCTCATGCGATATTCCGCTGCGTTGAGGAAAAAGGAGGCGGGGAGCCATGGCTGGCCGCGGCGCCGGCGTCAAGCCCGGCGGGCGCTTGCCTGCCCGTACACTTTGTGCATGGCGCGCGTGCCCCAATCGGCGGCCTCGCGCATATCGGGGCGCGCCAGAATCGGCCGGATCAGCCGCGCCAGCCGCTCCGCCCAGGCCTCGGCGTAGTCTTGTTCCGCGATCAGATCCTGCCGGACTTCGATCAGCGCGTTCGCGAGCCCGCGCGCGGTGGCGATATCGTCGATCGTGTCGCCCGCCAGCGCGCCGTCGTAGGGCTCGTTGTCGCCAATTTCTTCGGGCGAAAGATCGTTTTCGAGCGCCAGCGCCTGAAGCAGCGGCGCCGGCAATCGCGGGTCAGCATCCCATAGCACGCCAACTTTCCACGGCCGCGCCGCGCCGCGCCAAGTCGGGGTGAACGAGTGAACCGAAATCACCCCAGGCAAAACCTCCGTCGCGCTCATCGCGTCGACAGTCTGCGCGATGGCGTTGCGGTACGGCCCCCAATAGAGCTGGCGGCGGCGGGCGATTTCGGCCTCGTCGATACGGGCGTTGCCGGGAACAATCGCGCCGTCGGACAGCCGCATCACCAGGGTCGGATCGTCGCCGCCGCGATTGGGGTCGATCAGCAGCCGCGAGAAGGTCGACAGGATCGCCGGCGCATTGAGCAGGCGCGCCAAGCGGCGGGTCAGCCACGCCGCGCCGATATCATAGGCGATGTGGCGGTCGAGCGCTTCGCGCGGCAGGCCGAGCGAGCCATAGCCCGGCGGCAGCGTGTTCGCGGCGTGGTCGCACACGACGATGACGCCGGCATCGAGCCGGCCGTCGATGCGCTCAACAGCGGAAAAGGCGGCCTGGGCCTGGATAATTTCGGCTTTGAGGGAGACGTTCATGGCGCCCCCTTGCGAGAGCGATGCGGCAAGAATAAGGACAGGCCTTGCTTGAGGACCTGCGGCGCGCGCCAAACCTCCTGCCGTCCACAAGGTCCCAATGTCACAATCCGTCGCTTCACCGCAAACCCAGCGCGGCATCGCCGCGCCTTTCGCCGCCCTCGTGATCGGCGCGATCGCGATGGGCATATCGCCGATATTCGTGCGCCTCGCAGATGTCGGGCCGTTCGCCAGCGCCTTCTGGCGCGTCACGCTCGCCCTCCCTGTCCTGTACCTGTGGATGCGCATCAGCGAAAGGGGCGACGCAAAGCCGGCGAAATCTTTCTCGCGCGCCACGATATGGGCCGGTCTGGCCTTCGCCGGGGACCTGTTCTTCTGGCACCTGTCGATCGTCACCACCAGCGTCGCTAACGCGACGTTCTTCGCAACGACCGCGCCGATCTGGGTCGTGCTGTTTGGCTGGCTGTTATTTCGCAAGCGCCCGACGCGCGGCGTGGTTGCGGGCCTCGCGCTGTGCATCCTGGGCGGCTCCGCGTTACTGGCGCAGAGCTTTCAACTCAAGCCATCTGGCGCGCTGGGCGATTTCTACGGGCTGGTCACCGGAGTGTTCTTCGGTCTGTACTTCCTGGCGGTGGAAGCGGCGCGTCAACAAAACTCCGCCGCGCGGGTGACGTTCGAGGCGACGCTCATCACGGCGGCGTTGCTGCTGGTGGCCGCCCTGGCGCTCGACCGTGTCATCCTTCCCAGCAGCTTGCTTGGCATCGCCGACCTGCTGGCGATGGCCTGCATCAGCCATGCCGGCGGTCAGGGTCTGCTGGCGGTGGCGCTCGGCCGGCTGCCGGCGGCATTCTCGTCGCTGGTGATCTTTCTCGAGGCTATCGCGGCGGCGCTATTCGCCTGGGCGCTGCTGGGCGAACCGGTCAGCGCCATGCAGGCCGCCGGCGGCCTCGCCATCCTGGCGGGAATTTACGTAGCGCGGCCTAAATAGAGTCGCGCCGGCCACGTTGACAGCGGGACGCTGGCGAAGAATATGACGCACAAAAGTTCTGGAGCAATATCCCGTTGGCGAAGCGCGGCGTTAACAGCCTGATGATTGCAAGCGCGCTGGCCACCTTCAGCGCCGCACCCGTATTGGCGGATTTCCGCATGTGCAACAACACCGCCAACCGCGTCAGCGTTTCGCTCGCCTATATCGACGCGCAGGGGTGGGTCAGCGAAGGCTGGTGGAACCTTAAACCGACGGACTGCGATACGCTGCTGCGCGGCGCGCTGGCGGCGCAATTCTATTACGTCTACGCTATGGACGAGCGCGGCGGCGAATGGAAAGGCAAGGCTTTCATGTGCACCAGCGACCGCGAGTTCAAGATCGCGGGACGACAGGATTGTTTCGTGCGCGGCTATGATCGAACCGGCTTCTTTGAAGTGGACACTGGCAAGGAAGCCAAGAACTGGACCGTGCAACTGACGGACCCGAACACCCCGTAACGCTGGGATACCGGCGCTCTCGCTTGCCCCAGGGCAATACAAGGGCGTCACAAGCCGCCTGTAGATACACTGTCCGCCGACGATGTTCGCAAATAAGGGATTGAGTGATGAGAAGACGTCGCCGCATCAAGATCCTCGCGACGCTGGGACCCGCATCGGCCGAGCGCGCGATGGTCGGCGAATTGTTCAAGGCTGGCGCGGATATCTTCCGCATCAACATGAGCCATGCCTCGCATGACGCGATGCGCGAGCGCGTCGCGATGATCCGATCGCTGGAAGAGGAATTTGGCCGCCCCATCGGCATCCTCGTCGATCTGCAGGGCCCCAAGCTGCGCGTTGGCGAGTTTGAGGCCGGCGCGGTGCTGCTGCGCAAGGGCGATACGTTCACGCTCGATTCCGACAAGACGCCGGGGACGCAGACCCGCGTGTGCCTGCCGCATCCTGAAATTCTTGCCTCGCTGGAAGCCGGACACCGCTTGCTGATCGACGATGGCAAGGTGCTGCTGCGCGTGGTCAGCGTCTCCAGCGGCGCGGCCGAAACCAGGGTCGAGGTCGCCGGCCGCGTCTCAAACAAGAAGGGCGTCAGCCTGCCCGACACCACGCTGCCGACTTCGGCGATGACCCCTAAGGACCGCGCCGATCTCGACGCGGCGCTCGAGGAAGGCATCGACTGGATCGCCCTGTCGTTCGTGCAGCGCCCCGAGGACGTGACCGAAGTGCGCGACATCGCCAAGGGTCGCGCCCTTATCATGGCGAAGATCGAAAAGCCGCAGGCCATCGCCCGACTCGACGAGATCATCGCGGTATCCGACGCGCTGATGGTGGCGCGCGGCGATCTTGGCGTCGAAATGCCGCTCGAACAGGTTCCCGGCCTGCAAAAGCGCATCACCCGCCTCGCCCGCCGTCTGGGCAAGCCCGTCGTCGTGGCGACGCAGATGCTGGAATCGATGATCACCTCGCCCGTGCCGACGCGCGCCGAAGTTTCGGATGTCGCGACCGCGGTGTTCGAGGGCGCCGACGCCGTGATGCTGTCGGCCGAGAGCGCGTCCGGGCAATATCCGGTCGAGGCCGTGGCGACGATGAACCGCATCGGCGAGGAGGTCGAAAGCGAGGAAATTTATGCGTCGATCATCAACTCGCAGCGTTTGCAGCCCGAGCGCACCGGCGCCGACGCCATCGCCGAGGCGACGCGCGACGTGTCGGAAACGCTTGGTCTCGGCGTCATCTGCGCCTGGACGGCATCGGGCGCGACCGGCCTGCGCATCGCCCGCGAGCGGCCCCGCGCGGCAATTCTGGTGCTGACGCCGATCGTCGCGACGGCGCGGCGGCTGGCCGTCGTCTGGGGCGTCCATGCTGTCGTCACCGATGACGCCCGCGATGAGCGCGACATGGCGGACCGGGCTTGCCGGCACACGTTCATCGAGGGCTTCGCCCAGCCTGGCGAGCGCATCATTGTCGTCGCCGGCGTGCCCTTCGGCAAGTCCGGCGGCACCAACAACATGCGCATCGCGACGATCGAGGCGGAAGGCCGCCCAGTTTGAAAACGGTTTGGAACCGTTTTCAAACCGCAATGGTATGGCGGCATCTCCGGGTAAGTGGCGGCGGTTTTGCGTAGAGTATTCCATGAAATCAAGAGCTTGCGATGCCATTTCCCGCCGCGCTGCGCGGCGAGACGAATAGCGCCGCGGAGCAGGAGTGCGCCGCGACGCCGGCTGATCGCCGCTCGGACCCGGTGATAGAAGAACGCGCCCGGCGAGGAACTGGGCTGCCGCAAGGCCCACATACACGCCCCGCCCGGCAGCAGGAGGGGCAGGAAACAAACCCTAGCATGATTTTTGATATTCCGAAACAATATTCCTCATGTTATTGAATTCATAGACGAAATCGTGATTGTTGCTCCTGTCTGCATGCCGGCGGAGGCGAACGGCGCGTTGGAATGCCGCGCGCCGAGAATCCCGCCCTCGACACGGCTCCCGGCCCGCCAAAGGCCCTTCCCGGCGCCTCAATCCGGATTTTCCCCAAGGATTTGTAACGATCTATTCGCGCCGAGGCGAAGCGCGCGCTAACGTGCCGCATTATTGATTCGCAAGCTTGATTCGAAGCGGGGGTATGAAATGGCCAACAAACTTATGTCGAAGTCGGAACTGATCGAGAAGATCGCCGAGCACCATGCCGGCGAGATGACCAAGAAGGACGTCAAGGGCGTCATCGAGTCGATGGCGGAAATCGGCTACAAGGAATTGAAGAAGAATGGCGGTTTCGTCGTTCCCGGCTTCGCCAAATTCGTTGTCATCAAGAAGCCCGCCGTCAAGGCGCGTAAGGGCATCAACCCGTTCACCAAGGAACCGACGGTCTTCAAGGCCAAGCCGGCGCGCAAAATGATCAAGGCTCGCCCGGTGAAGGCGACCAAGGACGCGGTGGGCTGAGATCGCAAGATACTAGAGCTTAGGCCGGGTTAGCTGAATCATTTTGTCATTCCCGCGTTTGCGGGAATGACAGCAGATTGGGTCAGGACAGACGGGCAATCCGAGGCTGTTCGAGAGGCGCGTTCGGAAAATCCGATCGCGTCTCTCCATCGTTCCGGATCTCGTCTTTGCTCGCAAGGGTCGCCTTGTCTTCTGCCGCCAACCCCTCCCCCGCCTCCACCCGCTCCGCCACCTCAAGGATCGCCGCGACCACCGCGTCCGTGGCGCTATAATGCGGGGAGTGCCCGATACCGGGGAGCGTCGTCAGCAGCGCGCCCTTGATATCCCTGGCGCAGCCGGCGCTGTGAATATGCGCGTAGACGATTTTGTCGCGATCGCCGGTGAGAACCCCTGTCGGCGTTTGAATTTCGCCATAGCGCGCGCATTGCGCGGCGACATGCCGTTTGAGATCGACGACATCCTCGGCGTTGGCCTTGTAATGCCTGGGACGCAGCACGAGCGGCAGCGCGGTCGCCTCGATAAATCCGTCCGGCGTGGCGTTCGGCGCGAATACGCTCGCGACCGCTCCTGGCAACATTTGCAGCCCCACCGGGGCGACCAGCAGGCGGCGGAACAGCGCGCCGATCCAGCGGTTCGCCGCGAGCGTGTAATAGAGCGCGATCCCGCCGGGCCACGGATGACTCACCGTCGAAAGCAGCACCAGACCGCGCACAAATTCTGGCGCATTCAGCGCCAGCGCCAGCGCGATGACGCCGCCAAGCGAATGCCCAACGACCAGCGCGCTCGTCACGCCCTTCTGCGCCAACGCGGCCCGGATGAGTTCGGCCTGCGCTTCCGGGGAAGACGCGTTGCGCCCGCGAGGCCGCGCACTCCAGCCCGCGCCGGGCCGATCGATAGCCAAAACCCGAAAACCCCGCGCGGCCAGCGGATCGCCGAGCACATTCAGCACGTCGGCGTGGTTGCCCGAGGCGCCATGAATGAGCAGGATCGCACCGCGCTCGACGCCTTGCGCGGCGCGTTCGACGACATGGATCATCCCATCCTCAATGGCGACAAGATCGCCGCGCGGCGGAAAGCGCGTCTCGACGGCGCGCGTCCACCCTAGCGTGAAAAGCGCCAAGCCAACGACGACGATTGCCGCGAATGCGATGGCGAGCGAGGCTAGCTGCAAAGCGTCACGGCGCCGTTCACAAGCCCTGCCCGCGTTCGGCCGCTTCGAGCCGTGCAACCGCCGCCTTGGCAGAAGCCATCCGCGGCGCGATTTCGAGCACGCGGCGATAGGCGCGCAGGGCGCTGGCGCGGAAACCGCGCTGCTCCAGGATCATCCCCATGCCCGACATCGCGCCGACATGGCGCGGCTCGCGGCGAATGGTTTGCGCGATATCGGCCATCGAGCCGCTTTCGTCGCCATTCATGTAGCGCGCGGTGGCGCGCTTGTTCCACGCCTCGGCCCAGTCGGGGGCGATTGCAACGAGGCGATCGAGCAACGCCAGCGACGTATCGAGGTTCTTTGTCCCCATCGCGGCGATTGCGCGCGCCATGATGAAATCGCCGCTGTCGGAACCCGATTGCAGCTCGACGCGATCGATCTGGCCGATCAGGCCCTGCGTTTCGTCGGCGTCCTTTGACGCGGCGAGGCGGGCGTAGAGATCGTCGAGCTTCTGTTTGCGCGCTTCTTCGGGCGGCAGCTCCGGCTTTGCCTCGGCTTCGTCGGCGGATTTTTGATCCGGCCCCATTTGCGGTTTTTCGGCGCGCGGCGCGACAGGACGCGGCGGCCTCGGCGCTTCCCCATCGTCGCCCGGAACAGGCAACGCGAAGTTGGGCTTGCCGGGCTCGGGCGCGCCATCGCTCTGGGCGCTGACAGGCTGCGCTACGACGAATCCGGCCAGCAGGCCTGCTGCGATCAGGATCGAACGAATTCTCACGCATCCAGTCTAGGCCGCGCGGCGCGCCTCGTCAAAACATGGCGCGAGACGTCAGTCGTGCGAAAAGAACCAGCCGCCGCTCCTGCGCTCGGGCGTCTCGTGCGGACCCGGATCGTCGGGGGGCTTCAGCGCATCGAAGCCGTTGACGCGCGGCAGCGCGGCTGGCGAATTGCGAACCGGCGCCGCATTGCCGCTGGCGACGGCGGCGGCGGCGGCGGGCGCAGGCTCGGGGGGCGGAGCCGGCGCCGCTTCGATCACTTCGACCGGCCACGCTTCGATTACGGGCGGCGGCGGCGCGACTTCGAACTGTCGAGACGGCGGCGCGACTTCAACGGGGCGCGGCGCGGGCGGCGGCTCGATCGGCGCGCTGAGCCGCTCATCGGGCGTGCGCCAAGCGAACGCGTCGAGCTTGCCAGCCGGGGATGCCGGCGCCCAGCGGTCCGACACAATCGCGTCCGCGACCCAGGCGCGGTCGCGCGGCGCGCGGGCGGCGCGGGCCAGCCATTCGCGCGTTTGTCCCGCATCGTCCTCCGCCTCGGCGATATCGGCCATTGTCAGGCAGACGCGGGCGCTCGGGCGCGTCGCGGCGTCGCTGACGATCAATGGCGCCAACGCGGAGCGCGCGGCTTCCAGATCGCGCGCTTCGAGCGCCGCGCGGGCAATCGTCAGCGCGCTCTCGCTGTCGCGCGGCGCGATGCGCGCCAGGGCGCGAGCCTTCGCCAGCCGGTCGAGCGCCGAATCGCCGTGACGAAGCTTGAGATAGACTGCGGCGAGATCGGGATGCGGCGTCTGCTCCCACGCCGCCTCGATGATCTTGGCCGCTCGCCGATAGTCGCCGTTTGCCGCCGTCAGCCGGCCCGCCAGCGCGGCGGCGGGCACGAGACCAGGGGCCAGCCTGATTGCATCCTGCGCCAGCGCGAGCGCGGCCTGCGGCTCGCGTTCGGCCCGGTCCAGCGCGATTGCTGTTTTCAGCACCGCGCGCCAGCGGTTCGCCGTGGGCTTGTCGAGCAGGCCGGATTTGGCGTTGGTCTCCACCGCCGCCAGCGCGCCGGCCCAGTCGCCATGCGCGGCGCGGTCGTCGAGCACCGCCTGCCCGGCCCAGGGCAGCGCCGCATGTTTGTGCGCGCGGGCGGCGTAATCCAGCGCCGCGTCGTGATCGCCGCTGCGGCGCGCCTCGACATGCAGACCGCGCAGGCCGAGCGCATGGGTATCGGGATTATCGAGCATTTCGTTGAAAGCCGCGGTCGCCGCGGGCCGGTCGCCCGCCAGTTGCGCCGCCTGCGCGCGCAGCAACTTGGTCAACGGCTCCGGGCGGAGGAACTTGTGGGCGTCGGCGGCGTGACGGCGCGCCATGCGCACATCGCCCGACCCGACCGCGACCATGCCGCGCTGCAATGCGGCAAAGCCCTTTTCGCGGCGGCGCGCCCGGTTGGCGAGCGACATCAGCGAGGGGATGCGGAAGACGAAACGGATGATGCCCCAGAGGATCGCCAGAATGACCGCCAGCGCCACGACGCCGCCGAGCGCCGTCATCAGCGACATTTCGTATTGGTTGCCCTGCCAGGTCATCGCGACCTGGCCGGGATTTTCGGCCAGCCACATCAACCCATAGGCGGCCAGACCCACGGCGATGAGAAACATCAGCAGGCGAAACATGTCGTCTCCGTTGTGGAATTGCGCCAAGAAATTCGCGCCAATTCCGTCTGACGAAAAGGGACTAAGGGATACTATCGCGCGACCCCGCGCGGCCGAAACATCAATTCTTCGCGGCGCCAAGCCGCGTAATGGAATCGTCGAGCAACGCCTGCGCCGCCATCACCGCGGCGACGCGGCCTTGCGCCCTGGCGGCCCAATCCTTGCCGACCTGACGCGCCGCTTCGGGCAACCGGGCGAAAGCCGTGAGCGCGCTTGCCGCATCGCCGCGCCCGAGCGCCGCGCTCATCTGCGAAATCACCGCCGCCGGATCGTCGCCGGCCTGCTCGCCAACCGGGTGAACGCGCACGATCTTGCTCATGTTGCTCATCAGCCGCGCCATAATTCCTTCGTCGCTTTTTGGCTCCGCGGCGATGAGCAGCGCCGGCGCGATTTTGGCGAAATCGCTCGACAGCGAGGCAACGCTCGGCGCGCCATCCTTGGCGAAAGGCTTGAGCTGCGCCAGCCGCTGCGGATCGGCGCCAAGCCGCTCCAGCGCCGCCTGTTCGAGCGGATAGGGCTGGCCCGCCGCGATGCGCGCTTCAAGCGCCTGCGCGACGACGGCCAAGGGCGCCGCGTCGTCGCGGCCGGGCGGCGCAGGCTCGGGCGCAACGCGCGCCTCGCTCTTTGGCGCGGCCAGCGCGGTCTCGAGTTTGGCGAGCCGGTCGTCGATCGGCGCAAGATTGGGTTGCGCGGCGCTCAGCCCGGCGATCCCGGCCTCAAGTTTGGCAAGCCGGCCTTCCAGCGCATTGACGTCGACAGCCGGCGTAGCGGCAGCCGGGTTTGCGCCGCCTGCTTGCAAGGCTTTCGCCGCATCCGCCTGCGCCGCCTGAGCCGCGCTTAGCGCGGTCTTGATTTCCGGCGCGGCGGCTTCGAGCGCCGAGAGGCGCGGGCCGAACGCCATGACGCCCGCCATCTTCTCCGCCTGCAGCTTTGCGCCGTCTTCCAGCGCGCCAAGACGCGTATCCGCCGGCGTGGACGCGCCGGCGGCAGCGCTGCTCTCCAGTGCGGCGAGGCGTTGCGCGACGCCCGCCGGAGCGCTGGAATCCGGCAGGAAATACCAAAGAAGACCCGCGCTGACGAGCGCGCCCGCGATACCGCCGGCCAGAATGGCGGCAAGCGGTTTTGGCGGCGCGGCGTATTGCGCGAATTCGAGCGGCTTTTCCGGTGGCGCAGGTTCGAACGGCGGCGGTTTCACTTCGCTAGCGAGAGGCTCGACGAATTCGCCTTCCACAATGCTTTCCGGCGCCTCGCTCGCGCCATGTTCCGGGCTGTTCAGAGGTTCTTTCGCCGAAGCGAGGTCTGCCCGTTCGGCATCGTCGTCGTTGTGGGTCGCTTCGTTCATGCCGCCTCGCCGTTGCAAAAACAGTCTACAGGCGAGCCACCTACCAACGCAAACACCCTTGCCGGGACACTACGCCATTTTCGTGGCGGCTTGAAGCGCGACAAATAGCCCGGTCTCGGAAGGTTCGCGCGCCAATGCGATGGTGGCCGCGCCGACGGCCCGCAGCGGCTCGGCCACGTCGGCGGAAAGGCAAACATGGGTCAGCGCGCGAAATTGCTCCGCGCATCCAGCTCGCGCGGCAAAATCGACGGCAAGCGCGGCGCTGCGGCGAGAATAATGTAGCGCGGCGGCGCATTGCGCAACCGCTTGCGCTTCCTCATCGCTCCATCCCGCAAGCGCCTCGGCGCGGTAGATTTCCGCCGCGAAAACTTCAAAGCCGGCGGCCGCGAACGCCGCCTCAAGCTCGCCCTTGCGATCGCGCGCCGTTAGATAAAGCAAGCGCGCGCCGCCGGGCCATCGCGGGACAAACATCGGCGCCAGCGAGGCGGCGTCGGCGGCGACCGTTTGTTTTCCCGCCAGACCGCATGCCTTGGCGCTGGCGGCGGTCGCCTCGCCCACAGCGAACAGAGGCGTCGAGGCGAGCCTCGCGCGGTCTTCGGTCGACAGGAACGCGAAGGCGCGCGCGCTGGTGGCGATGATTGCGTCAAATTCGCCCTCCGACGGGCTCAGCCCGGTGGCGACGATCTGCGCGACCGGAGCAAGCACAGACCGATAACCCATCGCCTGCAGCAGCGCCGCGCTGCGATGCGCTTCGTCGACGGGGCGGAACAGGGCGACGGCGAGGGTCACGCGCGTAGATCCCTTTCCCCCATGCGGGGCAAGCGGCGCGTGGTCTTGCGCCATTCGTTTCCGCAATGACCGTTCGCCGCCATTTCGTACCCGTGCCTCAAACGCCGTTTGTCGCGCGCGGAAGAATCCATATAGATGACGGCGGCGCGGCGCAAAATTCGCTCCCCGGAGATCAGCAAACCGAATGCGCGTTCTTGGCATTGAGACGACCTGCGACGAAACGGCGGCGGCGGTGGTGCGGCTGCGCCCCGAGGGCGGCGGCGATATTCTCGCCGACGAAGTTTTGAGCCAGATCGCCGCGCATGCCGCCTATGGCGGGGTCGTGCCGGAGATTGCCGCCCGCGCCCATATCGATGTCATCGATCAGCTCGTGGCGCGCGCGTTGGCCAAAGCCCGCATGAAAGTCAGCGATCTCGATGGCGTCGCCGCGGCGGCCGGGCCAGGCCTGATCGGCGGCGTGCTCGTCGGTCTGATGACCGGCAAGGGACTGGCGCTGGCGGCCAACAAACCGTTCATCGCCGTCAATCACCTCGAGGCGCACGCGCTGACGGCGCGCCTTACGCAGCGCCTGATGTTCCCCTATCTGCTGCTGCTGGCGTCGGGCGGCCACACGCAGATCCTCGCGGTCAAAGGCGTTGGCGATTACGACCGGCTCGGCGCGACCTACGACGACGCGATCGGCGAGGCGTTCGACAAGACGGCCAAGATGCTGCGGCTTCCCTATCCCGGCGGCCCGGCGATCGAGGCGGCGGCGAAGGCCGGCGATCCCGAGCGCTTCGCATTGCCGCGCCCGATGCTGGGACGTCCCAACGCCGACTTTTCCCTCTCCGGCCTGAAAACCGCGACGCGTCTGGCGGCGCAGGCCATCATGCCGCTGAAGCCGCGCGACGTCGCCGACATGGCGGCTTCGTTTCAGGCGGCGGTTGTCGATGTCGTGGAAGACCGGATGCGCGTCGCGCTAAAACTGTTCGCGGCCCGAGCGGGGAAGCCGCAGGCGGTGGTGATCGCCGGCGGCGTCGCGTCGAACACGGCGATCCGCGACGCGCTGGTGCGCTTTTGCGCGCAAGCCGGCCTGCCGATGGTCGCCCCGCCTGCGAATCTGTGCACCGACAACGGCGCGATGATCGCCTGGGCCGGGATCGAGCGCTTGCGGTTGGGGCTGACGGACCATCTGTCGGCGCCGGCGCGACCGCGCTGGCCGCTGGATGGGAAGGCCGAGCGGTCGCGGAACGGCAAGGCGTAGGGGCGCATCAAGTGCTGGTCGGGCCGGCTTGGGCCGGAGTCGGTGCGGCGAAATCGCACTCTGGTTCGGCATTGAGTGATTTCAGGGACTTGGGCGCCAAATCGCGCCCGATTGCGGGTCCCGAAATCCTGTCTGAAACATTAACTTGTGGAATTATATAGTGTTTTCGGATTTGACTTGCTGAAAAACCGGCAAATTCGCTGTTCTTCGAGCAATGAAACATCAAATTTGGAGATGTTCTTTCGTATTTTCACAGATTTGCAGATGGCCAAGGCAGTACGCGAAAGTCGGGCTTTATCCGGCTCGGGCATTCGCCAAGTTTGGCGCTCCTTTCGGCGCCGCGCCAGCGAAATGCCGCCGGCGCTTTCCCGCCGCGTCGAAGCCGTTTCGGGCACGAAGATCACCATAGCAGAGAATTTGATTTTCCGAAAGACAAATCCCTTTAGTTCTCATTATCCGCACTTCACTGTGGTGAGCGCGGGCTGCCGGACCAGAGGAGACGCTATCGCGCGCCACATCGGGCGGAGAGCGCCATCGACCTCATGGCAGCGTCTTGTTTCCGAAGCCTGGAGCCTGTCAAGGGCGCGCCCGTTTGTGCGCGTCGCCTCCGGCGATCGCAGACCCTTGACAGGCTCCAGGCTTCGGAAGTTTTGCTCACCATGAGATCGACGGCGCGGTGGGTCGGGCGGGGAAACGGGCTTGGTGCGACGTTCCGGCAAGGGAGGCGATTGATCGCTACTCCAGCACTTTCGCGTGGCGCAATGGGACAGGTTCAACCGGCAATTCGAGATCGGGGATTGTGTATCATGTCCCCGTAGCCCCCGATTGGCCTGAGCGATGTCCCCGTAGCGCTTTACATTACTTGTGCATTGGTATAGATTTTTGCATCGTCGTTATACTCATCTGGAGCTGCCCGCAGGGCAAGGGTGTGCCGAACCCTCCGTTTGTCTTCAATTGCGTCGCGATCGCCCATCGGCGGGCATTCACTCCCTCATCGACGGCGTCGGTTTTTACGACGGGTCGGGCCTTCGCGCTTCTCAGGGAGGCCGATCCATGAAACCGAAGAGTCTCAAGTTGGCGACATGTCTGCTCGGCGTCGCGCTTGGAGGCGGCGCGTTTGCGCTGCAAGATGAGAAGCTCGGCAGGGTCAGCTTTCCAACATCTTGCGACCCCAGCGTGCAGGACGAATTCGAGCGCGGCGTCGCCATGCTGCATTCCTACTGGTTCCTCTATGCGCGGAAAGGTTTCGAGGGAAT
>JAYUFK010000166.1:0-1817 GCA_043739325.1 Methylocapsa sp.
GGCGAAATGCGTGCCGGTGACGACGATCGCCTTCGCGCTGGCGATATAGGCCTCGTCGATGTCGCTCTCGTCGAGCGCGGAATCGGCGCAATTGTCGCGATAGAAGATCAGCGGAAAGGTCTTTTCGTCGCGCACGCCAAGCAGCACCAGCGCGGTGAGCCGCTGCGTGTCGGTGTGCACGCCGGCGACGTCGATGCCCTCGCGCGCGCATTGCTCGCGGATGAAGCGGCCCATGTGCTCGTCGCCGACGCGGGTGATGAGGCCGCTCTTCAGGCCAAGCCGCGCCGTGCCGACGGCGATATTGGTCGGACAGCCGCCGACCGCCTTGGAGAAGCTCGCCATATCCTCCAGCCGGCCGCCGACCTGCGCGCCGTAGAGATCGACCGACGAGCGGCCGATGCAGATGACGTCGAGGATGGCTTCCATCACGGCTCCAGAGGCGGATCGCCGGCGCCGATGACGTTCTGATCGAAATCGATGTTGGAGCCCGTCATCAGGCCGGATTCGTCGGAGGCGAGATAGACGCAGGCGCGGGCGACTTCGTAGGGGTCGAGCAGCCGGCCGAACGGCTTGGTCTTGACCGCCTCGTCGAGCCAGCCGTCCTTGGCGTCGTGATAGGTCTTCATGACGCGGTCCTCGCCCGGCGTCGACATCCAGCCGATGTTGAGGCCGTTGACGCGGATGCGGTGGCGCAGCAGGGAATGGGCGACGTTCTTGGTCAGCCCCGCCAGCCCGGCCTTGGAGGCGCAATAGGCCGTGATGAACGGCTGCCCGCCATGGGCCGACATCGACTGGATATTGACGATCGCGCCTGCGATCTTCTCGCGCTTCATAATCGTCACCGCGCCCTGAATAAGAAAGAACGGCGCACGGACGTTGACGTCGAAGATCTCGTTGTAACGTTCCTCTGTCGTGTCGAAGATATTGCCGCGATCGGTCAGCGCGGCGGCGTTAACCAGCGCGTCAATTCGGTGGAAGCGCTGGTCGGCCTCCGCGATTACCTTGCGGCATTCCGCGACATGGGCGAGATCGGCGCGGACGAAGAAGGTGGGACAGCCGCTGTCGGTGATTTCCCTGGCGACGCGCTCGCCATTGGCGGCGTTGCGGCCGCAGATCACCAAACCCGCCGCGCCGCTTTTGGCGAAAGTGCGCGCGATCGCCTCGCCCAGCCCCTGCGACCCGCCGGTCACGACTGCATATTTGCCGCTCAGCGCGCCCATCGCGTCCTCCAAATTCGATTTTTGATCCGCCGTTATGAAACAAAAATTCCAAAGCCATGTCAATATGGAATATTCGTTCGCATTTTGTTGTGCACTGTCGTGGGAGAAGGCGCTATGTCGAGGCCGCTCGTCCACCTCGGACGCGATCACTCACCGGCTGCGCGACGAGACGGCCCAACTCCTTTGGCGAGGACAATTCGATTTTTGATCGAAACTTAGCGCCGCACTTGCCCCATCGCCATTTTGCGCTATCAATTTTTTTCTCGGGCGCAGCGCGTGACAGCAGCCGCTGACATTTGACAGTGTCTAAAGCGACAGCCAATTTGGGCGTAAGGTGAGTCCAGTAGATGAAAAATATTCGACAATTATTTTACGGCGATAATCTATACATAATTCGCCACAAAGTGCCCACTGAGTCCGTTGATTTATGCTATATTGATCCACCATTCAATTCCAAACGAAATTACAATCAAATTTACAACAATGTTGGCGGTGACGACCGTGCACAGGCTCAGGCGTTTATGGATACTTGGACCTGGGACGAATTGGCTATCGCCGGTTATGACGAAATCATGGCGAATGATCTGGCACGTTTTC
>JAYUFK010000167.1:0-14119 GCA_043739325.1 Methylocapsa sp.
GTTGATCGCCTTGAGCGTCGCGCCAGCGACAATGCCGGTCTTGCGCAGGCCCATGCGTCCCTGAAAATGCTTCACCGCGCCGGTCAAGTCGTCGTCCCAGACGAGACTTGCAAGTGTTTCCAGAGCGGCGGCCGGCGCGAGATCGCCCTCCGCGGCGAGGCGCTTGCGCAACATCGCGACCGCCGGGCCCTTGTCGCCGGGCCGCATCGGGCTGGATATTTGCGGCCAGCCTCCCGTCTGATCGATCGCGCGATAGGCTTCCAAAGCCCTCGATGTCGCTTCCAAAGTGCCGGGCTGCAGCGTCGGCATTGGATCGTCCGACAACGCGGTCTCAAGCGGCGGCGCGATGCGGACAATCTTCTTCTTCGGTTTGGGCGGAACGAGCGCGGGGGCGTTCGGGTCAACGGGGATCGGCAGCGCCGCGGCGCCTGGCAAGTTCGGGATCGGCACGGGCGCCGGCGTGGAAACTGGCGCAGGCGTGGGTATGGGTGCGGGCGTCGCGGCCGGCGTAGGCGCGACGACTGCCGGGGACGGCGTCGGCGTGGAAGCCGGTGTTGGGGTGGAAACCGGCGTCGCCGGCACGGGCGCCGCCTGCTGCGCCAACGCGGCGCCGGCAATAACCAACGCCGCGGCGCCAAACGCCGCCGCAAATCTCAATCGCCCAATCATTTTACAAAACCTGAACGCAATCGAAATCGTCATTAAGCATAATATGGTTACTAAATCATCTTGACGGCTTCATTGTGGGCGCTGTTCAAGCCCCCGCGACAATGACAATGTGGAGCCGCCGTGGCCCGTGCGCGCCAAGCAACAGCGTCTGCTCGATATCGGCGGAGCGCGACGGGCCAGTGATGAAATTCAACGTGCGCGGCATCGCGCCCTTGCCGTAGGCGGCGCGCAAACGCGACCAGATCGCTTCGTAATCGCCGGCGACATCGCTCGCGGCGAGGACGACGATATGATTGTCGGGCAGGAAATTCAGCGTCGTCGGATTGTCCGCGCCTGAAGCCAGGGCCAGCGTGCCGCTCTCGGCGACGGCGCCGAATGCCGCGCTGAGGCCATTGAGATCGTGCCCGTCGGACGGCCCGTGCGTCACTTCAATGAGCGTGCCCGTCCAAGGCATCGCGGCAAGACGCTTGTCGTCGCCCATGCGCAGGGTCGCGGGCAGGTTGTTCTCGCGCAGATAGCGCGCGATCTCGGCCGGCGCTTCGTCATAGCTTTTAACCTCCGCGAGGCTCGCTTGCGCCCGCGCCGCCTCGCTCTTGAAAGTCTCGAGGCGCGTCGCGGCGTCGCCATGTCCCCGTGCGGGGATGACGCCGCTTGGCGCTCGCGCTAACCGATCGGCCACCGCCATGCGGCGCGGCGCTTCATCGCCGGTGACGTTGAGCGCGTGGCGGATCGAGGCGAAGATCGTTTCCCTGGCGCTCATTTGGTCTTGCCGCTTTTCGCCCGCCATTGGCTCTGGAATGTCGCGCCCTGCGGCGCGGGAAAATCGCGATACTTTGTCCAGCCGCCCGCCAGCGGCAGCGAAGCGAAGCGCCCCTTGGAGCGCCCCATCAGATGCAGCGCGCGCATCGCCATGTCCGTGGAAAATCGATACAGGCCCGCGCGCCTGGCGAAATACGCCCAGAAGCCAAGGCCGTAGCGGACGACACGCGGCGACAGATGGCGCTCGAACTCGCGCTCGCGCCAATGGCGCATCAGCTTGGGCAGGGGAATGCGAACCGGACAAACCGCCTCGCAGCGCCCGCAAAACGTCGAGGCGTTGGGCAATTGGCCGCCTTCCGCGACGCCGATCAGCGACGGCGTCAGCACCGCGCCCATCGGTCCGGGATAGACCCAGCCATAAGCGTGGCCGCCGATGGCGTGATAAACCGGACAATGGTTCATGCAGGCGCCGCAGCGGATGCAGCGCAGCATGTCCTCGAATTCGCCGCCCAGCATGTTGGAGCGGCCGTTGTCGAGCAGGACGACGTGATATTCCTCGGGACCGTCGACGTCGCCGGACCGGCGCGGCCCGGTCGACAGCGTCGTATAGACGGACATGTCCTGCCCCGTCGCCGAGCGGGCGAGAACGCGCAGCAATTGCGAAGCATCCTCCAGCGTCGGCACGATCTTTTCCAGCGAGGCGATGACGACATGGACCTTCGGCAGCAATTGCGTCAGATCGCCATTGCCCTCGTTGGTGACGATGATCGAGGCGCCGGTTTCGGCGATCAGGAAATTGGCGCCGGTGACGCCAATGTCGGCGTGTAAGAATTTGTTGCGCAGAATGCCGCGCGCTTCGCCAAGCAATTGCTCGGGCTGGGAGAGATCGCGGTCCTTGGGAAGATCGACATGAACGCGGCGAAAGTCGGCCTCGATGTCCTGCTTGGTGACATGGATCGCTGGTGCGATGATATGCGACGGCGCTTCGCCGCGCAGCTGGATGATGTACTCGCCCAGATCCGTTTCGACCGCCTCGATTCCCGCGCCTTCCAGCGCCGCGTTGAGGCCGATCTCTTCCGAGATCATCGACTTGCCCTTGGTCACCGACTTGGCGCCGCGCTCGCGGCATAGCCCGAGGATGATGTCGTTGGCTTCCTTGGCCGTGAGCGCGAAGTGCACATGGCCGCCGGACTCGCGCACCTTCGTTTCATAGGCTTCGAGATAAAGATCGAGATGCGCGAGCGTGTGATCCTTGATGTCGCGCGCGCTGTCGCGCAGCGCCTCGAATTCCGGCAGTCGCGCTACAGCCGCGGCGCGGCGGCCAATGAAATTCTGCGCATGCGGCAGCGCGCGCTGCAACCGCGCATCGTGCAGCGCTTCATGCGCATTGGCCTTGAACTGCGTCGATGTGGGCGCCGCCGTCATGTGCGCGCCTGCTGCGGCGCGGCGCCAATCGGCGGCGCATCGAGCGAGCCGGCGAGAACTTCGGCGACATGGCGCACGGCGATCGTGCGCCCTTGACGCTGTAGTTTACCCGCTATGTTCATCAGGCAACCCAGATCGCCGGCGAGCAGCATGTCGGCGCCGGTGGCCGAGATGTGCGCCGTCTTTTGCGTGACGATCGCATCGGAAAGCTCGCCGTATTTGACGGCGAACGTGCCGCCGAACCCGCAACAGACATCGGCGCCTTCGAGTTCGACCAGCCGCAGGCCTTCGACCGTCGCCAACAACTTGCGCGGTTGCGACGCAACACCCATCTCGCGCAGGCCGGAACATGAATCGTGATAGGCGACGGTTCCCTCGAACTTCGCCGAAACTTTAGTGACTTTCAGGACGTCGACGAGGAAGCTGACAAGTTCAAAGCATTTGCGCGCGAACGCGTTGGCGATCGTCGCCCGCTCCGGCTCGTCGGCGAAGAGTTCGGGATAATGGCGCGCCAGCATGCCGCCGCAGGAGCCGCTCGGCGCGACGACATAGTCGCAGTCGCCGAACGCCTGCATGGTCGCCCAAGCGATATCGCGCGTCGTCGCCTTGTCGCCGGAATTGTAGGCGGGCTGGCCGCAGCAGGTCTGGCTCGGGACGAACACGCTGCAGCCGGCGTCCTCCAGCAATTTGACCGCGGCGAAGCCGACGCTTGGCCGCATCAAATCGACGAGGCAGGTGACGAACAGGCCAACGCGGATCGGCGGTTTGCGGGCTTCGGTCAAGATCGTCCCTTCTACTATGATTTGAATGTAACATTGGACTGGCGCGACCAGCCCTGCAAGCGCTTTTAAGATTGCCGCGGCGCAACGACCCGCGGCGCTCTTGTCGCGCGATGTCCGCGCCATTAATGTTGGCGCATGACCCCGGATATCGCCACGCGCGTCTACAACCACGGTTTCCGCATCGATCCGATCGTGCGCACGCTGCTCGATACCGATTTTTACAAGCTGCTGATGCTGCAAATGATCTGGAAGCTGCACCCCGGGCGCAAGGCGACTTTCCAGCTCATCAATCGAACTTCCCGCGTTCGGCTGGCCGAAATTGTCGACGAGAAGGAACTGACGGATCAACTCGATCACGCTCGCGGCCTGCGTCTGGCCAAAAACGAATTGATCTGGCTGGCCGGCAATACGTTCTACGGCACGCGGCAGATTTTTGAGCCGGCGTTCATCGAATGGCTCGCCGGCTTCCGCCTGCCGGATTACGAGCTTACCCGCCGCGATGGCCAGTATGAGCTGCGGTTCGAGGGCCTCTGGCGCGAGACCACGATGTGGGAGATTCCCGCCCTGGCGATCATCAACGAACTGCGCGCCCGCGCCGCGGTCCGTTCGATGAGCCGGTTCGATCTCGACGTACTTTATGCCCGCGCCAAAGCCAAACTATGGCTGAAGGTCGAGCGGCTGCGCGCGCTGGGCAACGAGGGACCCTTGCGGATTTCCGACTTCGGCACGCGCCGCCGCCACAGCTTTCTCTGGCACCGCTGGTGCGTCGAGGCGATGCAGGAAGGGCTCGGCGACAATTTTATCGGCACTTCCAACGTCAAGCACGCGATGGACACCGGCCTTGAGGCGATCGGCACCAACGCCCATGAACTGCCGATGGTTTATGCCGCTATCGCGGCCAATGACGACGCCCTGCGCAGCGCGCCCTACGATGTCCTGCGCGATTGGGCCAAGATGTATGGCGGCAATCTGCTGGTTGTTCTGCCCGATTGCTTCGGTTCGACCGCCTTTCTCGCACAGGCGCCCGACTGGGTTGCCGACTGGAAAGGCGCGCGGCCCGATTCCAAGCCCCCGGTCGACGGCGCGCGCGAATTGATCGCCTGGTGGAAGGCGCGCGGACGCGACCCGCGCGACAAACTTGTCGTGCTGTCGGACGGGATGGACATCGACTCGATCGAGGAATCAGTTCGCAGCTTGCGCGGCCAGGTCAACGTCTCGGTCGGCTGGGGCACCAACCTCACCAATGATTTCGTCGGCTGCGCGCCCGCCGGCGTCGATGGCGATTTGCGCGCGATATCGCTGGTCTGCAAGGTCGTCGACGCGGACGGCAAGCCCGCGGTGAAACTCTCCGACAACCCCAACAAGATGGTGGGGCCGGACAGCGAAATCGCCAGGTATCGCCGGGTGTTTGGCGCGGCCGGCGTCGTCCCGCAGCCGGTGCTGGTTTAGCGCCGCATCAGTTCGCGACGAGATCTTGCCGCGAGACTCGGCGCAGCGATGCCGCCTGACGCAGTTCATCGCGCCGGATTTCATCGTTGGTCGCGACGATGAACGCGATATGCTGCGTTGCCGCGCGTTCCGCCTCCGCGCCATCGCCGGCCAGCACCGCCTCGCCAATCCGCAGATGCTGGTCGAGCAACTTGTCCCGCACGCCGGGGCGGCGGTACAGGGTCTCGCGGTTAAAGAAGACGCCCTGACGAAGCATGTCGGCGAGCACGCGCATGACATGCAAGAGCACGACATTGTGAGCCGCCTCATAGATCAGCACATGCAGGCGGACATCCGTTTCCGCCTCGTGAGCCGAGTCCGACGCCGTGTGCGCGTGTCGCATTTCCTTGAGGCAGTCGCGGATCAAGTTGCGGTCCGCGTCGGTCGCGCGCGTCGCCGCCAGACCTGTCGCGTGCACTTCGATCAAGCGCCTGAATTCAAAATAATCGGCGTTGACCCGCTCGCTTTGGCTGAACAGCTCGGCGAGAGGGTCGGCAAGCTTGGCGGCGAATTGTGCGACGACCGTGCCGGCCCTGTTTGTGGTGAGCAGGCCTTTTCTTTCGAGCAGGGTCAAAGCCTCTCGGAGAGAGGGCCGCGATACTCCGAGTTTCGCCGCCAGTTCGCGTTCGGCGATGAGCTTTTCGCCCGGGCGCACGACGCCTTCCAGGATCATCGCCTGAATATGATCCGCGATGGCGTCGGCAAGCTTGGCCGGCTTGATCGTCTCGCTCACCAGCGCCCTCCTGTCATCGAACGACCGCGCCGCCGCGCCTGGAGCCCGATCGTTCTGGTAATTCATTTTTGTTATCTTCGTCAATGGTATAGGATAATCGCCAATTGACACACTGGTAATATTACATTACCAAACATTTGGGGTAAATCCGTGCGGGTTTGCATGGCGCGCAAGCGCGCAAAAATAAAACTGGGGGGAGACGATCTTGTTTAAACAGCTTTTGACGCCAGTCGGCGACAGTCTCGGACTGTCGTTTATCGCGGCGAGCCTGCCGATCGTGACTGTGCTTGTGATGCTCGGCATCCTGCGCCGCCCGGCCTGGCAAGCCTCGCTCGCCGGCCTCATCGTCGCCCTGATCGTTGCGATCGGCGTCTGGACTGTCCCAGCCAATCTTGCTTTCGCCGCGGTTCTCAACGGCGCGGTCTTCGCCCTCTGGCCGGTCATGTGGATCGTCGTCAACGCGCTGCTGCTCTACAACATCGCGGTAAAGTCGGGCCGCTTCGAGGCTTTTCGCTCGTGGCTTATCGCGCATCTGCCCAATGACCGGCGGATCATTCTCGTCGTCATCGGGTTTTGTTTTGGCGCCTTGCTGGAGGGTGTCGCCGGCTTTGGAACGCCCGTTGCGATCACCTCTTCGCTGCTTATCCTCGTTGGCTTCGCGCCGCTCGAGGCGCTTGTCTTCGTGCTGATCTTCAACACCGCGCCCGTCGCATTCGGCGCTCTTGGCGCGCCGGTCACGGTTCTGGGCGCGGTCACTGGCCTGCCGGCCGCAACGCTGGGCGCGATGATCGGCCGCCAGTTGCCGGTCATGGCGTTGATCCTGCCGTTCTACGTGATGTTCGTCTATGGCGGCTGGCGCTCCATTCGCGACATCTGGCCGGTGCTGCTCGTCGCGGGCGCGAGCTTCGCGATCAGCCAGTTCGTCGCATCGAACTACATCGATTACACACTGACGGACGTGCTGGCGTCGCTCGGCTCGCTGATCGTGACGCTGCTGTTCCTGCAGGTCTGGAAACATGAGCCTCACCCGGAGTTCGCTATCGCCAATTCGCTTGGTTCGCAGCAGACGAAGAATGACGTGCCGACCTGGCAGGGCTGGCTTCCCTGGCTGATCGTTTCGGCGATCGTCATTGCCTGGACCTCGTTCAAGATCTTCGCCATAGGTCAGCAGAGCATTCCCTGGCCCGGCCTCGACAAGGCCATCTCGATCACGCTCTACGCCGACAAACCCTATGCGGCGGTGTGGACGTTCCAGCCGCTCGGCACCGGCACCGCGATCCTGGTCGCGGCCATTGTCACTGCGCTGGTCACGCAGCTCAAACCGGCGGATTTCATCGCCTGCGTCAGCCGCACGTTGAACCAGATCTGGCTGGCGGTCGTGACTGTCTGCCTGATCGTCGGCCTCGCCTATCTCATGAACTATTCCGGCATGGCCTATACGCTCGGCAAGGGCGCGGCCTCGGTGGGCGGGTTGTTCGTGCTGCTCTCGCCGTTTCTGGGATGGGTCGCGGTGTTCCTGTCGGGTAGCGACACTTCGGGCAATGCGTTGTTTGGCAATCTGCAAGTCGTCGCCGCCAAGCAGCTCAACCTCAATCCCGTGCTGTTCGCGGCGACCAACTCCTCGGGCGGCGTGATGGGCAAGATGATCTCGCCGCAGAACATCGCCACCGGCGTTTCGGTGACGGATCTCAAGGGTCGCGAGGGCGAAGTGTTCGCCCGCACGTTCCCGCACAGCATCGTGTTGACGATCGTCCTGGGCTTGCTGGTGGCGCTCCAGCAATACGTCATCCCGTGGATTATTCCGGTCGTCCCGGCGCCGTAAACTATCGGCTCGGGCGTTCGAAGCGAGTTCGGACGCCCGAGCCAAGCATTCTGGAGGCAAGCGTTATGTCTCAAATAGCCTTTCCACCTGTCGACTTCAGCATTGTCGCTCGTCGCAACAGCATCCTGAGCGGCCTGGCGCCTCTCGTGTCCGAGGGATCGCTGATCTTTGAACCAATCGAAATGCGCGCGTTCGAGACCGACGCGCTGACGGCCTACCGCCGCCTGCCGCTGGCGGTGGTGCTACCCGGCTCCACCGAGGAAGTGGCGCGCGTGATGAAATATTGCCGCGACGCCGGCGTGAATGTCGTGGCGCGCGGCGCCGGCACTTCGCTTTCAGGCGGCGCGATCCCGCAGGAAGACGCGATCGTGCTGGGCCTCTCGAAAATGAGCCGCATCCTCGAAGTCAACTACGCCGACCGCTACGCGCGGGTCCAAGCGGGCGTGACCAATCTGTCGATTTCCGAGGCGGTGATGGGCGACGGCTACTTCTATGCGCCCGATCCGTCCTCGCAGCTCGCTTGCACGATCGGCGGCAATATCGGCATGAACTCCGGCGGCGCGCATTGCCTGAAATATGGCGTGACGACGAACAACATTCTCGGCGTCACGCTGGTGACGCTGGATGGAGAAATCATTCAGCTCGGAGGCGCGCATCTCGACGCAGGCGGGCTCGACTTGCTCGGCCTGATGATCGGCTCGGAAGGTCAGCTCGGCATCGTGACGGAAGCGACCGTTCGCCTGCTGCGCGCGGCCGAAGGCGCCCGTCCCGTGCTGTTCGGTTTCGATAGCCCGGAGGACGCCGGGCGATGCGTCGCCGAGATCATCGGCGCCGGCCTGTTGCCGGTCGCGATGGAATACATGGACAAGCTGGCGATCGAGATTGTCGAAGGCTTCGCCCATGCCGGCTATCCCCTCGATGTCGAGGCGATGCTGATCATCGAGGTCGAGGGCTCGGACAAGGAGATCGACGCGCAGCTCGCCCGCATCAACGCCATCGCCAAGAAGCACAACGTCAAGGTGATGCGCGAATCGATGTCGGCGATGGAGAGCGCGCTGATCTGGAAGGGGCGCAAATCGGCATTTGGCGCGACCGGGCGCATCGCCGATTACATCTGCATGGACGGCACGGTGCCGACAAGCCGGCTGCCGGAAGCGCTGAAGCGCACGGGCGAAATCTGCGCGTCATATGGGCTGCGCGTCGCCAACGTGTTTCACGCTGGCGATGGCAATATGCATCCGCTGATCCTCTACAATGTCAACGACGACGCCGAGCAGGCGAGGGCCGAGGCGGCGGGCAACGACATCCTGAAAATGTGCGTCGAGCTCGGCGGCTGTCTCACCGGCGAACACGGCGTCGGCATCGAGAAGCGCGACCTGATGGGCCATCAATTCAATCCCGCCGATCTGGCGCAGCAGATGCGCGTGCGCGCGGTGTTCGATCCCGCTTGGCGGCTCAATCCGGCCAAGGTTTTTCCGCTTGCTGGAAGAACCGCGGCGTGAGCGAACTCTTGCGCCCCGCAAGCGAAGACGAAGCGGCGGCGATGGTGCGCGACGCGCGCGCCAGCAAACGCCGCATCGATATTGTCGGCGGCGGAACGCGCTCGGGGCTCGGCCGTCCCGGCCGCGGCGACGCGCGGATCAGCACCGCCGCGCTGTCCGGCATCGTCTTCTACGAGCCGGCGGAAATGGTTGTCTGCGCGCAGGCGGGAACGCCGATCAGCATGGTCGAGGCGGCGATCGACACGGCCGGGCAGATGCTGCCGTTCGAGCCGATGGACCATCGCATGCTCTACGCTACCCAGGGCGAACCGACGATCGGCGGTCTTGTCGCCTGCAATGTATCGGGACCGCGCCGGATCAGCGCTGGCGCCGCGCGCGATGCGCTGCTGGGCGTGCGCCTCGTCAACGGCGCGGGCGAGGTCATCAAGAATGGCGGGCGGGTGATGAAGAACGTCACTGGTCTCGATCTGGTGAAGCTCAATTGCGGCGCGCATGGCACGTTGGGGCTGCTCACCGAGGCGACATTGCGCCTGCTTCCCAAGCCCGAGCATGAAGCGACAATTGTCGTGCGACGGTTGGACGACCAGGCGGCGATCAACGCGATGACCCAGGCGCTCGGCTCGCCATACTTCGTCAGCGGCGCCGCGCATCTCAATGCCGGCATGGGACGCGAATTTCCGCGCACGATTCTGCGCGTCGAAGGCTTGCGCGAATCCGTCGACTACCGCGTCGGCAGGCTGCTTGAGCTGCTCGGCGAGGTCGGCGCCAAACATGCGCTTGAAGGGGCGGATTCGATCAAACTATGGCGCGCCGTGCGTGACGCCGAGTATCTCGCCGAGCCGCGCGACAATGCCGTTTGGCGCATCAGCACGGCGCCCTCGCATGGCGCGGCGTTCATCGCCCGGCTTGGGCCCGCAGCGCAAAATCATTTCTACGATTGGGGCGGCGGCCTTGTCTGGGTCAGCGCCGCAGCGACGCCAGAAGCGTCGGGCGCGGTCCGCTCGGCGCTGGCGTCCTTCGGCGGTCATGCGACGCTGATGCGCGCGCCTGATGCCTTACGCAGCGCGGTGGATGTGTTCGCGCCATTGAGCGCGCCGCTCATGCGGATCACGCGCGGCGTGAAACACAGCTTCGATCCCGATGGCGTGCTGAATTCCGGGCGCATGTACGCGAATTTGTGAGGCGGAATGAAAACTATATTCCCGGCCGAACTGCTCGCCGATCCGCACATGCAGGCGTCGGAGAAGATCATCCGCACCTGCGTGCACTGCGGCTTCTGCACGGCGACGTGCCCGACTTATCTGCTGCTGGGCGACGAGCTCGATAGTCCGCGCGGGCGCATCTATCTCATCAAGGATATGCTGGAGAACAATCGGCCCGCCAGCGCGCGCGAAGTGCTCCACGTCGACCGATGCCTTTCATGCCTGGCCTGCATGACGACATGTCCGTCGGGCGTCCATTACATGCATCTTGTCGATCACGCCCGCGCCTATATCGCGCAGACTTACAAGCGCCCGCTCGCCGACCGGATGTTGCGCAGCGTGCTGTCGCGCGTGTTGCCGTCGCGACACTTGTTTCGCACCGCGCTGTTTTTCGCGCGGATCGGCCGGCCGTTCTCGCCCATCGTCGCGCGCGTTCCCCGCGTCGGACCAAGCCTTGCGGCCATGCTGGCGCTCGCGCCGGGGCAGCTTCCGGCGCGCGTCGCCAGCGAAGGGCCGGGCGAGTTCAAGAGCGTCGCGCAGCCGGCCAAGCGCAGACGCGTCGCGCTGCTGACCGGCTGCGCCCAGGCGGTGCTGGCGCCGCAGATCAACGCCGCCGCGATCCGCCTCATCAATCGCGCTGGCGTCGATGTCATCTTGCCGAAAGGCGAGGAATGCTGCGGCGCGCTGGTTCATCACATGGGCCTCGAGGATCGCTCGCTGGCGCAGGCGCGCGCCAATATCGACGTGTGGATGAGGGAGATCGATAACGGCGGACTGGAAGCCATCGTCATCACCGCCTCGGGCTGCGGCACGACGATCAAGGACTATGGCTTCATGCTGCGCAACGACCCGGCCTATGCGGAGAAGGCGGCGCGCATTTCAGCCCTGGCGAAAGACATCACGGAATATCTCTCGGGCGTCGATCTGCCGTTTACGCGCACGGCGAAAATCCGCGTCGCCTATCACTCGGCTTGCTCGATGCAGCACGGGCAGAAGATTACGCTGGAGCCGAAGGCGCTGTTGCGCCGCGCCGGCTTCGACGTGCGCGATGTGCCCGAAGGCCACATCTGCTGCGGCTCCGCGGGGACGTATAATATCCTGCAGCCGGAGATCGCCGGGCAATTGCGGGCGCGCAAGGTCGCCAACATCGCGAAAGTCAAACCCGACCTGATCGCCGCCGGCAATGTCGGCTGCATCACGCAGATCGGCGCGGGCACGCAAACGCCAATCGTCCATACCGCGGAACTGCTCGACTGGGCCTGCGGCGGCCCCGCGCCCGAGAGCGCCAGCGGGGTGCTGGCGAAGGCGGAGACGCTCCATGGGGGTGAGGGAACACCGGCGTTAAATTAAGCTGGCAAGAGTGCCCTCACCCTGCCCTCTCCCGCAGGGAGAGGTTTCTAAAGAATCACCCTCGCCGCACGGAGCATTTCATGAGTTTCGCCGGTTTTGGCGCCCAGGCATTGCCGTTCTTCAAGGGACTGGCGTTTCATCAAACGAAAGATTGGTTCGAGGCCAACCGGGCGACGTATGAAAGCGACGTGAAGACGCCGTTCGGCGATCTGATCGAGGCACTTTCGGCGGGTCTCGCCGAGGCCGGCCTGCCGCTGCGCGGGAATCGCAAGGCGTCGCTGTTCCGGCTCAATCGCGACGTTCGATTTGCCAAGGACAAGAGCCTTTACAAGACGCATGCCGGGGCGGTGCTGACGCGCAGCGGTGCCAAGAATGACAAAGGGCTGCTGTATATTCATATCGCGCCCGAAGGCTGCTTTTCCGCCGCCGGTTTCTATCATTGCGAACCCGAGGATCTGCTGCGCTATCGGCGCGCGATCGTCGGGGCGCCAAAAGCATGGACCAAGCTCGTGGCGGGTCTGGCGAAGAAGCAGCTTACTCTTTCGGACGAAGGCTCGCTGCAGCGCCTGCCGCGCGGTTTCGAGGCCGTCGAAGACCCGCCCATCGCGGCTGCGATCAAGCGGAAGTCGTTCATCTGCAGTCGCCCGATCGAGGCCAAGCTGCTCGCCAGCGCCGAGCTGGTAAGGGATTTGGTTATTTTCGCCAAGGATTCGGCGCCGCTGCTGGAATGGGGATGGGCGGCTGGCCTTGATGAGCACTAATCCCGCGCCAATTATGGTTACTTATTCTTTCTCCGCGATGAATCGGGGAATGGCCGGGAACCGGACTCGCGGACCAGACTGTGAACAGAACCGGCACGAATCGCTTTCGGTCCAGACGGACTCTTTTCGGCGAAATTGGCAAGCGCAAACGGGCAAGCCGCGAGCCAGCGTTTAAGCTAGCCCGGCATCCAGTAACTCGGAGCATAGGCATAGGCCTCGCCGGCCTTCACCACGTGGCCGATGCCGGGGAACGGCACGTGCGCGCCGGCAATGGTCAGTCGATCCGTCGCCGTCATGTCGAAAACCCGTTTGCGCGTGGCGATCGCCATTGCCGGGTCGGTGTCGAAGGCGATCGCCCAATCCGGATGCGCGGTCTGAAGCGCCGCCGAATGAATGATGTCACCCCAGATCAGCAGCGTCTCGCCTCCCGAGGAAACGCGATACATCGTATGGCCGGGCGTATGTCCGGGCGCCGCCATCGCGGTGATGCCGGGCACGACTTCCTTGCCGTCGGCGATGACCGAAGTTTTCTTCGCCGCGGCATAGGGGCCGATCACCATGCGCGCCTGATCGAAGAACGGCTTGTTGTCGGCGGGAACCTTGGCGGCGATCGCTTCGTCCAGCCAGAATTTCAGGTCAGCGTCGCTGACAAAAACCTCGGCGTTGGGAAAAGCGACCTTGCCCTGCGTATCAAGCAGGCCGCCAAAATGGTCGGGATGCAGATGCGTCATGGCGATCACATCGACGCTGGCGGGATCGACGCCGAGAGTCGCCAGATTGGCGGCAAACCGGCCAAGTGTCGGGCCAAACAATTTTCCTGCGCCCGAGTCGATGAGAACCAGTTTGTCGCCGGTATTCACGAGGAAGGCGTTGACCGGCGTCGGAATCTTGTCTTTCGCGCCGCCGGTCGCTTCGAGAATGCGCGCCGCTTCGGCCGGATCGGCCTTGGGGTACATCGCCACGGGAATATCGATCGCGCCGTCGTTGAGCGCGATGACTTCAAACGCGCCCACTTTATGGCGATAGGCGCTGAGAACCTGATGGCCATAGAACGGCGCCTTGGCGAGCGCGCCGCCGCTGACGAAAGCGAGCGATGAGCCGGCAAAAGCGCTGGCGAGGAAGCTGCGGCGTGTCACGGACATGGCGAAACCTTTCCGTCGGAGATGAGGAGCGGAGCTGGTATCAAGCGCATCGAGCGCAAACGTATGCGCTCTTTCTATGACCGGATGGCGATATTGGCAAATCGCGCGGAAATAACCATTGACGTTCTTGTTGTTCGCTGATACATATCACGTATCAACTAGTGTTCTTAATGGCGATATTGAGCTTCAAAGACCCATCGACCGAGCGTTTTTTCCGCGATGGGAGGTCGCCGAAGGCCGGGTGGGTCGCGATCGTCAAGTCGGCGGCGCGCAAACTCGATATGCTGAATTCCGCCTCCGCCTTAAAGGACCTCGCATCGCCGCCCGGCAACCGGCTGGAAGCGTTGCGAGGCGAGCGAGCCGATCAATGGTCTATTCGCGTCAACGATCAATGGCGCTTGTGTTTTAAATGGTCCGAACTTGGACCGATCGATGTTGAAATTGTCGATTATTACTTAACCCGATGCCAAGGAGGGCGTCATGC
>JAYUFK010000168.1:0-5123 GCA_043739325.1 Methylocapsa sp.
CGAAATGTCGAAGCTGCAGGACGAGATCGAGGCCAAGGGCCTGTGGGATCTCGACAGCCAGGTCGAGCAGGCGATGGACGCGCTTGGCTGCCCCACGGATGAAGCCGATGTCGACAATCTCTCGGGCGGCGAGCGCCGCCGCATCGCGCTGTGCCGGCTGCTGCTGGAAAAGCCGGAGATGCTGCTGCTCGACGAGCCCACCAACCATCTCGACGCCGAGACGGTGAACTGGCTTGAAGGACACTTGCGCGATTATCCCGGCGCGATCCTCATCGTCACCCACGATCGCTATTTTCTCGACAACGTGACGGGGTGGATTCTCGAACTCGATCGCGGCCGCGGCATTCCCTATGAGGGCAATTATTCCGCTTGGCTGAAGCAGAAGCAGAAGCGCCTCGCGCAAGAGGGCCGCGAAGAGGAATCGCGCCAGCGCGCGCTCGAAGCCGAGAGCGAGTGGATCGCCGCCTCGCCAAAAGCCCGCCAGGCCAAGTCCAAGGCGCGCATCCAGGCCTATGAGGAACTCGTCAAGAAGCAGAACGACAAGGCGCCCTCGACTTCGCAGATCATCATTCCCGTCGCCGAACGGCTCGGCGCCAACGTCATCGAATTCACCGACCTATCGAAAGGTTTTGGCGATACGCTGCTGATCGACAAGCTCTCATTCCGCCTGCCGCCCGGCGGCATCGTCGGCGTCATCGGGCCAAACGGCGCTGGCAAGACGACGCTGTTTCGCATGATCACCGGCCAGGAAAAGCCCGACAGCGGCAGAATCGCCATCGGCGAGTCGGTGCAGCTTGGCTATGTCGATCAATCCAGAGACGCGCTCAACGACAAGAAGACCGTGTGGGAGGAAATCTCCGGCGGCATGGACATCATCTATCTGGGCAAGCGCGAAATCAATTCGCGCGGGTATTGCTCGACGTTCAACTTCAAGGGCGGCGACCAGCAAAAGAAAGTCGGCATGCTGTCAGGCGGCGAGCGCAACCGCGTGCATCTGGCCAAGATGTTGAAGGGCGGCGCAAACTTGCTGCTTCTCGACGAACCCACCAACGATCTCGACGTCGACACGTTGCGCGCGCTTGAAGATGCGCTGCTGGATTTTGCCGGCTGCGCCGTCATCATCTCGCATGATCGCTTCTTCCTCGACCGCATCGCCACGCATATCCTCGCCTTCGAAGGCGACAGCCACGTCGAATGGTTTGAAGGCAACTTCGCCGATTACGAGGAAGACAAGAAGCGCCGCCTCGGCATCGACAGCGTCATTCCGCACCGGCTGAAATATAAGAAATTTTCGCGGTAACGGCGAGGGATCGCGAAAACCCAGTCATTGCGAGCGCAGCGAAGCAATCCATGTTGCGGCAATGGATTGCTTCGTCGCTGCGCTCCTCGCAATGACGGCAGATTGAGCCTACGCAATCAACCCATTCGCCCGCGCCATCGACTTGAGGAATGGCACGCCGATCGAGAGGACCTCGTATCGGTCCTTCGCCACCGGGCGCCAGACCGACAGAGCGGCGGCAAGTTGCGGCATCATGTTGACGAACGACTCGCCGACGAGATCGCCAGAGAAATTGCGTTCCCGCAAGGCGCGGAAAACGCTGCTCCAGTCGACATTGCCGGCGCCTGGAACGCCGCCATCGCTCTCGGACAGATGCATGTAATGGCAGCGGCCCTTCGCATCGCGCATTGCCGCGTCAAATCCCTTCTCCTCGATATTCGTATGATAGGTGTCGAGGTGGATCATGCAGGCCGGCTCGCCGATGCGCTCGAGCAACGCGATGCTCTGCGCCGCGGTGTTCAGCATATGCGTCTCGTAGCGATTGCATGGCTCGATACCCAGTTGCATGCCAAGCTCGCCTGCCCGTTTGGCGACCGGCTTTAGCGTACGCACGATCATTTCGTATTCAGCCTCCGTCGGCGGCGATCCGCTGCGATAGCCAAGCGTTCCGTATGTCACGCCGGACAGGCACGAACATCCCAGCGCATGCGCGACCTCAAGCGCGCGCATCAGGAACGGCGTCGCGCGTTCGGCGACAAGAGGGCCGCCGATTTCACCGGGCAAGCCAAGCGAAGCGGTCGGCGCGCTTTTATGTTTCTCCAGCAACCCTCGGGAATGCGCGACATCGACCTTGTCGGGTTCGAGCAGCGGAATTTCGATCACGTCGAGACCGTATTTCGCCGCCTCGGGGATGGCCAGTGCGGCGACGTCCCGCGTCCAGCCGGCGCCCCAGAGACTTGCATGCATGCCAAACCGGATCATGGACTTCTCCCATTGTTGACGGCGTTCATCGAGTGCGCCCCGACGATATGACTGACGACGGCGTTCATGCTGGTGTCCTGCGTCCGGTCGTCCGCGATGACGCGGCCCTGACGCAGCACGATGATGCGATCGCAAACCGCGAAAACATCGGTGAGGCGATGGCTGATCAGGATGACGCCGATGCCCTGCGATTTGAGTTTGCGGATCAGTTCCAGCACATGCTCGATCTCGCGAACGGCGAGCGCCGCGGTCGGCTCGTCCATAATGACAAGCTTTGGATTGAACGTCAGCGCCCGCGCAATCGCCACGGATTGTTGCTGGCCGCCGGACAGCAGCCCGGCGATCTGCCGCACCGACGCAATGCGCGCGCCGAGCTTGTCGATCATCGCCGCCGCCTCGATCTCCATGCGCTTGTGATCGATGAACTTCATGCCGAGGAACTTGTGCGTGCGCTCGCGGCCGAGAACAATATTCGTCGCGACATCGCGCATTCTGGCCAACGCGAGGTCCTGACAAATCATCTCGATGCCGCGTTCGCGGATCGAGCCGGGATCGGCATTGTCGAGCGGCGCGCCGTCAAAACGAATGGCGCCGCCATCGGGACGATGCACGCCGGTGATCGTCTTCATCAACGTCGACTTGCCCGCGCCATTGTCGCCAACGAGCGCGACGACGCTGCCCGCTTCGACGCTGAATGTGACGCCGCGCAAGGCTTCGATCGAGCCAAAATTCTTGCGCACATCGGTGAGTTCGAGCAGGCTCATGCGCGCCGCCCTCCCACCCGGTTTATGCGATCAAGCCACACCGCGAGAATGAGGACGGCGCCGATCGCCATCTGTTGATAGAACGACGGCACCGCCAGCAAATTGAGGCCGTTCTGCAAGACGCCCATGATGAGCGCGCCGATGAGCGCCCCGGCGACGGACCCGCGACCGCCAAACAAATTCGTGCCGCCGATGATCGCCGCGGTGATCGCCGTGAGTTCGTAGTTCAATCCCGCGGTCGGATCGCGAGCATTGACGCGCGCCGCGAACAGTAACCCCGCCAGTCCAGCGAAGGCGCCTGATAACGTGTAGAGCCGGACCTTTTGACGCTCGACGCGAACGCCCATCGCCCGCGCCGCCACTTCGTTGTCGCCAATCACCTGCGTATAAAGACCGAAGCGCGTGTGCATCAACACAATATGCGCGATGACCGCCGCCAGCAGCAGCGCGATGACCGGCGAGGGCACCCCTAGCGGTCGGCCCTGCCCGAGATAGACCATCGGATCGGGCAGGCCGTAGATCGGCAGACCGTTGGTCAGGACCAGCGCAAAACCTCTGGCGATGCCAAGCATGCCAAGCGTCACGATAAACGGCGGGATGGCGCCGCGCGTGATCAACCAGCCGTTGATTGCGCCGGCCGCCGCGCCCGCCCCGATGCAAGCGACGATTCCCAGCGGCCATGGCAATTCCAAAGCGACTACCGCTTGGCAGCCGACAACGCCCGATAGCGCCATGACGGAGCCGACCGAAAGATCGATGCCCGCGGACGAGATGACAAAGGTTGCGCCAATGGCGAGGACGCCGAATGTCGCCGTCGCCAGCAGGATGTTGAGGAAGTTCGAAACAGACAGGAAGAACGGCGAGAGTATCGCCATCACCGCCATGAGGGTGGCGAGGACGAAGAGCGACTCGACGCGGAAGCCCGCTCCGCCGAGAAGCCGCGACTTCCAGCTCTTCGCGACAAGGGTCGGAGCGCTTACCTTGCTAATCATTCGAATGGGTCCAGAATTCGGGACGTTGTATCGCTGAAGCTTCGCCGATAACCGCGCACCCGCGCGCGCGCGGAGGGGTTTGGGTGAGGGCTGCAGCGATTGGTTACAATGCCGAAGGCCCTCATCCGGCCGCTACGCGGCCACCTTCTCCCGCAAGCGGGAGAAGGGCTCGCCACGCTTACTTTACGAACTCAAGCAGCGGATCTTTCTTGGCGTCGATCACGGCCTTGGTCAGCACCAGCGTCGGCACGAATGTATTCTCGTCGACCTTTTCGCCGCCGAGAACCTTCTTCGCGCCTTCAACCGCCTGCTTGCCGACGAGGTATGGCAATTGCGCCACCGACGCGTTAAGCCGTCCGGCATTGATCGATTTCACCGCGTCGCTGTTGCCGTCGACGCCGACGATGATCACCTTGTCCTTGCCCGCGGCGCGCGCCGCCTCGACAGAGCCAAGCGCCATGCCGTCGTTGGCGCAGAAGATCGCGACGAGATCTGGGTTGCGCTGCAAGATGTCGTTGGTGATGTTGGCGGCCTTCTGGCGGTCCCAGTCGCTCGGCAGCGAAGCGACGATCGTCAGCCCCGGCGCAGCCTTTTTCAACTCGTTGGCAAAGCCGCGCGCGCGCTTCTGGCCGGTGATATTGCCCGACAGGCCCTCGATCACCAGAACCGGCCCCTTGGCGTCCTTGCCAAGCTGCTCGGCGACGTAGTCGGCGCCCTTGCCGCCCGCCGCTTCATTGTCCGAACCGATGTGGAAGGCGATGTCGACGCCGGCTTTCTTGGTGATCTCGGGATCGAGATTGCCGTCGAGATCGATGACCGGAATCTTCAGTTCATTGGCGTGCTTGAGGCACGGCAACAGGATCGTCGAATTGATCGCCGCCGTGATCATCACCGCCGGTTTCTTTTCTAGCATCGTGTTGCAGGTGTTGAGCTGCGGCTCGGCGGCCTGATCGGACTCAACCGCCTGCAGGAAATATTCGACGCCCGCTGCATCGGCGCCGGCGTGAACGCCCTTCTCCATCGCGCCCCAGAACGGGTTCGACAATGTCTTCATCAGCACGCCATAGACCGGCTTGTCCGCAGCCGACGCGGAAGCGGCAACGCCGA
>JAYUFK010000169.1:0-5103 GCA_043739325.1 Methylocapsa sp.
CGCGCCGACAACGATAAGGACGGCAGCGAGCGCCGATCGCAGCGCAAAGTCCGGCATCCTCGGCGCAAGCAGACTGCCCAAGACAATCCCTGGGATCGAGCCTGTGACCAGCAGGCCAAGCGTCGAGAAATCGACCAAGCCAATCATCCAATGCCCGAGGCCGCCAATCAGCGTCAGCGGCACCGCGTGGGCGATATCGCTCCCGACGATCCGCGATGTCGGCATTTCCGGGTACAACAAAATGAGCGCGGTGACGCCCAGCGCGCCCGCGCCCACGGACGATAGGGACACAAGCACGCCAAGCGCCGCTCCGGTCAGAACGGTCAACGCAAACCGCGTCGTCGGCGCGATCGTGTAGGCGCCGGATGCCGCAAACGTCCTGATGTGCTTGCGCAAGAGGATTGCCCCTGATGTCAGCAACAGGGCGTAGCCGAGGACCGTCGTGATCAGGGCGGAAGTTCCCGCGGTAAGCGGCCCCGTGTGGCTGAGCCACATGACCGTAGCCAGCGAAGCCGGGATGCTGCCCAGCGCCAGAGCGCCTGTTACACGCCACGCGACTGACCGCTTGAGCCCATGCACCAGCGTCCCCACGGACTTGGTCACGGCGGCGTAGATCAGGTCGGTGCCCACAGCCATCGCCGGGTGCACGCCAAACAGCAGCACAAGAATTGGCGTCATGAGGGACCCGCCGCCGACCCCGGTCAGGCCAACCACGAATCCGACGAAAAGGCCGGACAGGACAAACAACATCAATTGCTTCTCAAGTTTCAGCACCCCTCGAAGCATCGGTTGCACCCAGCCGGCGCCCGGCAAGTTCTATCCTGTCATCGTCGGCGGGAATAGCGCGGGGTTACCCAATCGCGGGGCTTCGCGTGTTATATGCGGATTATGCCGACTACTTCGCGGCGTGGGCCTTTTCCCGCTAGCCGGGACGGTATATTGCGAAATGGTCCTGCTTTGGTCCCGCGGTCTCCCTTTCGCTGGGTTCTTGGGACAACCGACGGGCGCCAATTTGGCATGCGGGTTATTGATTGCGTTCGGGGGCATTTTAGAGGTGTTTTATTACAGCCGTGACAAAGTAGTGCGGCTTTACGTCCTGCGCTCATTGCTGGCGCCGCGTGTTTCCGCGCGCTGGACGGATTTCATTCGCCGCTATTACCGCGACGCTGGCGCCGGGGGGCCGCCTTCGCGGGTTCTGGCAAAGCCGCTGCGCAGTTATCTCCATAACCGCTTCGGGCCGGCCCGGCGCCTGAAGGCGCTTATCGATCATTATGAGCAGATCGATGATATTTTTTCGCGCGAGTGCATGCGCGCATTTTGCGCCGGGAAATCTATTCCGGTGGCGAATTTTGCCGGCCGCAAGTCGACGCGCTTCACGCTCTCGATCGCTGCTTCCGTCACCGCGCTGACGCAGCGCGAGGGCGAACTGGCGATCTTCATCGCCAAGGACGGCGACGATGTGAAATTGAGCCGACTGTCGCTTTGTTTCGCCACCATTGACGGCGAGCGCGCGCTTGTCGTCGGCGGTATTCAGGGTCCGAAGGGCGGGCATAAGCGCAAGGTGATCGACGCGACGCGCGAACTTTATGGCATGCGTCCCAAGGACGCGGTTTTTCTTGCGGCGCGCGCGCTGGCCAGGGCGGTGTTGGTCACGAGCGTGCACGCCGTTTCGGACGCCAATCACGTTCTCAACCGGCTTCAGGACGTTCAGAAATTCGCCGGCTATGACGAATATTGGGTCGAGCGCGGAGGCGCCTTCGGCGGCCCGTTCGGCTTTGTCTTTGAGCCTCTCGACAGTCCAACGGCCGGGACCAAGGGGCGCGATCAGCTCAAGGCGGCGATGGTCGAGACAATGCGGAGTTTCGCCGCGACGCATGGGCGGCGTCCGGCGGCCGCGCCGGTCATAGCGCCGATTGGCGCGCTCGCGCCAGCGTAAACTCATCGAACCTCCGGCGGTCGCGTCAATGTTCTTCATCGCCTCCAAGGTGCTTTGGTTTCTTGTCGCGCCGGTGAACCTGTTGCTGGAGGTTGCGCTGGCGGCCATCTGGTTTGGCCGCCGCGCTATCGTTGTGTTGTGCCTCGTTACGCTGCTGACGATCGGCGCAACGCCGATCGGCGCGTGGATGATCGAACCGTTGGAAGATCGCTTTCCGCCACCGCCAGCCGACATGCCGGCGCCATACGGGATCATCGTGCTCGGCGGCGCGATCGACGACGAAATGGGATTGGCGCGCGGTCAGGTGAGCCTTGGCGAAGGCGCCGAACGGCTGACACAAACCGTTATCCTGTCGCGCCGTTTTCCGGATGCGCGCGTCGTCTACACCGGCGGCAACAATTCGCTGCATGGCGCTGAATCGAACGAAGCGACGGACGCGCGCAAGCTGCTGACGGCGCTGGGCGTGGATCCCCAACGGATCGAGATTGAAACGGCGTCTCGCAACACTGACGAGAACGCCCGTTTCACGCGGGACAAGCTGCAACCGACCGCGACACAGCGCTGGCTGCTCATCACCTCAGCCTGGCACATGCCGCGTTCCATGGGCCTGTTTCGCAAAGCCGGTTTCAACGTCACGGCGTTCCCCGTCGACTATCGCTCGACTGGCGGCAAAGGAGACTGGCAATTCATTAATGGGCCAATGCGCGGCCTGCGCATTTTTGATGTCGCGGCGCATGAATGGACCGGGCTGTTCTTCTATTGGCTTAGCGGTCGGACCGATGTCCTGTTTCCCGCGCCGTAGGGCGCCTCAGTCGCGGCTCGGCAATCCCAAGCGATAGACGCCGCGAAAATCGCCCGGATCGACCGGCTTGCCTTTGCGATAGATGACGAGCCGTCCAGCCGAGGCAAGGCGCACCGCGGTTCGGCGAACTTCCGATAAATGCGCCCGCCACGCCAGTTCGTCCTCGCGCCGCGTCCTGGCGAAAGCCTGCGCAGCGTCGGTTGGGCAAATCGTGCGTCCCGGCGGCGTTGCGTGGCACAGCGAGAGGATCGTTTCGTCGAGCGACGGAGCAGTTTCAGACGGTTGCGGCGCGTTTGGCATGGCCGCGTGATGCGCGATGCGCGCAGCCGCGTCAAGCAGGGCGGTGTTCGCCGCGCCAAGGTTCTGGCGCGATCGCTTGACAAGGATGGACGCGCGTCCAAAGAACGCAGACCATTCAAAGCCGGAGCGCCGCATGCCCCTCAAGCTGGTTCTCGCCAACAAGGCGTATTCTTCCTGGTCGTTGCGGCCGTGGATCTTGCTGGCGCATTTCAAAATTCCGTTTGAGGAAATCGTTATCCCGCTCGATCTGCCGGAAACTCGCGCGGCGATCCTGAAGCATTCGCCAACCGGCAAGGTCCCAGCGTTGATCGATGGCGCGATCACGATCTGGGAATCGCTGGCGATCATGGAATATGTCGCCGAGAAATATCCGGAGAAGGCGATTTGGCCGAAGACCAAGGCGGCGCGGGCGCATGCGCGGGCGCTGTCGAGCGAAATGCATGCCGGGTTCCAGGCGTTGCGTCAGCAATGCCCGATGAACTTTCGCCGGCCAGTCCGGGGCATCGATTGCACATCGGACACGCTCGCGGATATCGCCCGGATCGAGGCTGCCTGGGCGGAAGCGCGCCAGCGCTTTGGCAAGGCCGGGCCATTCCTGTTTGGCCGCTTTTGCGCCGCGGACGCGATGTTCGCGCCGGTCGTCAATCGCCTTCATGTCTATGACGCGCCTGTGAAAAAGACGACGCGGGACTATATGAAAGCGATTTCGGACCTTCCCGCCTGGAAGACCTGGACCAAGGATGCAGAGGTTGAGGAATGGCGGATAGCCAAATACGAGAGCGTGTAAACGGGCTGGTCGCACCGCTGCGGGCCGCAATGAAGCCCGCAGCGCCGCGCGAACGCGTCAGGCCGACGTTCGGCGGGCGCAAGGTCATCACCGCCGGGCTCGAAAACAACCTCTGGACGGATTTCTATCATAACGCGATGACGGCGACCTGGCCGATGTTTTTCGGCGTCCTCGCGGCGGCGTTCCTTTTTCTCAACCTGTTCTTTGCCGGGATATTCATGCTCGGCGGCGATCCCATCGCCAACGCCAGACCCGGCAGTTTCTGGGACCTGTTCTTTTTCAGCGTCGAAACGACGTCCACAGTCGGCTATGGCGATATGCATCCGCAGACGATCTACGGGCATTCCGTCGCCACGATCGAGAACTTCGTCGGCATGGTGTTGCTGGCGGTGATGACAGGCCTCGTGTTCGCGCGCTTCTCGCGCCCGCGCGCCCGCCTGATCTTCGCTCGCAATCCCGTCGTGACGATCCACAATGGCCTGCCGACACTGAAATTCCGGCTCGCCAATGCCCGTAATAATTTTATCACCGAAGCCAACGCCAAGCTGTGGGTCTTGACGAGCAACGTGACAAGCGAAGGCGTGCGGCTGGTCGGCTTTCAACGCATGCGGTTGCTCAAGAGCGAAAATCCGGTCTTCGCGTTGAGCTGGACCTTGCTGCATCCGATCGATGAGCAGAGCCAGCTTTTCGGACTCAGCGCCGAGGAGATCGAGGCGCGAGAGATGAATTTCGTCGTCAGCATCACGGGGCTCGACGAGACCTCGTCGCAGACCGTGCACGCCCGGCAGACTTTTGCGGCTGAGGATCTGCGGTTCGGGCACGAATTTGTCGACATCCATAGCGTCGATGAAGACGGCAGCAGGCGGGTCGACTACGGCCGCATTCACGACACGAAGCCGCTGCCCGAGGCGCTGCTGCGGGAAGCCGCCGCCTCCTGAGCAGGAGCGCAGTCGATCCAGGCAGCGGGTCGCGTCCTCGCCAACCCATTGAGGCGCCGGGACTCTCCCGTGCAAGCGCCAACATCCACTGGGCAAAATCGTTCAACCCCGTCGCGCGCTTTTGAAGCGGAATTGAACGCCAGGTCGTTAATTCGAATACCTTTTGATGAGTTAAGATCAATAGTTTAAAATGCCAAACAATACTTAATAAGCAGAATGCCGATAGTGTTATTATAGATTTGCGGTAATTACCCACCCCTATTTTTGAGCGGCGATTTGCGCCGGTTTCAGGCCAGGACGCCGACGATGACGTCGAAGGGGTTCGCGCCCTTGAGCCGTG
>JAYUFK010000170.1:0-1799 GCA_043739325.1 Methylocapsa sp.
GACAACCTCCGATTCGGGTTGTCGCGGATAGATTCACACATTCTTGCCAATGGGAATCCCCGACCGCTTATAAAGTACAGAGAACTGAACAGCCCTGCGGCCCATCCATGCGTCGCGTCCAGAAATCTAACGCTCCGAAGGGATGTATTAGATGGAAAATTTCCAATCACAGTGGCTGTAATCTTAGCAAATTCGGCGGCGCGCGTAGCTATATTGCGCTTTTGTTCTATCATATCCGCTCTTCTAGCTTTTATTGTTCCCTTATCTGCATCAATTTTTGCTTGTTTATTCGAAAAAAATTCAGATTGGGTTCTCAATTCGGCAAGTGCGATTGACTGGGCGAAATAGAAAAACACGCCGCCGCCGGTGAGCAGCAAGGCAACCAGCACCAGGCAATACAGGCTTTGTCTCCGCTGCACCGCCGCCCGCGCGCGAATGTCGTCAGCGATTTTTCGCGTTGTTTTTCTTGCCGCTCGCCGCTCCGACGGTCGCGGCGTCGCCTCTGCAGCCGGCGAAGCGTCGCCCGACTTCGTAGCTTCACTCGCAGATTCGTCGTCGTCCTCGTCGCTCAAGTTCCCGCCCCCTGCATCCACTCCTACGGCTTTCAATATCCGGCCTCAAGAAACTATTCCGCTCTTCCCCCGAACTTGCCCTTTCCCCCCGAATTGTCCATTAGGCGCAACGCCCCGCGAATCCGTGAGACGCCGCCGATGCGCCTTTCCCGCTACTTCCTCCCCATCTCCAAGGAAACGCCGAAAGAGGCGGAGATCGTTTCGCACCGGCTGATGCTGCGCGCGGGCATGATCCGCCAGGAGGCCGCCGGCATTTACGCCTGGCTGCCACTCGGCTTGCGGGTGCTGAAAAAGATCGAACAAGTCGTGCGCGAGGAGCAGAACCGCGCCGGCGCCATCGAACTCCTCATGCCGACAATCCAATCCGCCGATCTGTGGCGCGAGAGCGGGCGTTACGACGATTACGGCAAGGAGATGCTGCGCATCAAGGACCGGCACGAGCGCGACATGTTGTTCGGGCCGACCAACGAGGAGATGATCACCGAGATTTTTCGCAGCCATGTGCGCACCTACAAGGATCTGCCGCTCAATCTCTATCATATCCAGTGGAAGTTCCGCGACGAGGTGCGCCCCCGCTTCGGCGTGATGCGGTCGCGCGAATTCCTGATGAAGGACGCCTATTCCTTCGACCTCGACGCCGACGGCGCGCGGCACAGCTACATGAAGATGTTCGCGGCTTATCTGCGCACCTTCGCCCGGCTCGGCCTGACCGCGATTCCGATGGTCGCCGACACCGGCCCGATCGGCGGCAACCTCTCCCACGAATTCATCATCCTCGCCTCCACAGGCGAGAGCGAAGTGTTCTGCCACCGCGATTACCTCGCGCTGACGCCGCCTCCGCAAGATATCGCTTTCGACGACCGCGCCGCCATGCAGGGCGTGTTCGACGCCTGGACCTCGCGCTACGCCGCGACCTCGGAGAAGCATGACGAAGCCGCCTTCGCCGCCGTGCCGGAGGCCAGCCGTATATCCGCGCGCGGCATCGAGGTCGGTCACATCTTCTACTTCGGCACGAAATATTCGAAGCCGATGAAGGCGGTGGTCAACGGTCCCGACGGGCGCGAGCACATCGTCCATATGGGCTCTTACGGCATCGGCCCGAGCCGGCTCGCCGCCGCGCTGATCGAGGCCCATCACGACGATGCGGGCATGATCTGGCCCGAGGCGGTAGCCCCGTTCGACGTCGGCGTGATCAACCTGAAGGTGGGCGACGCCGCCTGCGACGGC
>JAYUFK010000171.1:0-13974 GCA_043739325.1 Methylocapsa sp.
ATCGAGTCCAAGAAGTTCGCCCAGGCCGCCGGGGTCTCCTGTGTGCCCGGCCACATCGGCGAGATCGACGATGTCGCCCACGCCCTGAAGATCAGCGCCGAGATCGGCTATCCGGTGATGCTGAAGGCCTCGGCCGGCGGCGGCGGCAAGGGCATCCGCGTCGCCTGGAACGTCAAGGACGTGGAGGAGGGCTTCCCCGCGGTCCGCGCCGAGGCCAAGAACGCCTTCGGCGACGACCGCATCTTCATCGAAAAATTCATCGAGAGCCCGCGGCATATCGAAATTCAGGTGCTGGGCGACAAGCACGGCAATATCGTCCATCTGTTCGAGCGCGAATGCTCGATCCAACGCCGCAACCAAAAGGTGATCGAAGAGGCGCCGTCGCCGTTGTTGGACGAAACCACCCGCGCCGCCATGGGGGCCCAGGCGGTGGCGCTGGCCAAGGCCGTCGACTACGATTCCGCCGGCACGGTCGAGTTCGTCGCGGGGCAGGATCGCAGCTTCTACTTTCTCGAAATGAACACGCGCCTGCAGGTCGAGCATCCGGTCACCGAACTGATCACCGGGATCGATCTTGTCGAGCAGATGATCCGCAGCGCTTGCGGCGAAAAGCTCAAGCTCAAGCAGAGCGACATCAAGCTGAACGGCTGGGCTGTCGAGAGCCGCGTCTACGCTGAAAATCCGACGCGCGGCTTTCTGCCCTCGACCGGCCGTCTGGTGAAATATCGCCCGCCTGCGGAGGGCGTCGTTGGCGAGATCACGGTGCGCAACGATACCGGCGTGTTCGAAGGCGGCGAAATTTCTATCTACTACGATCCGATGATCGCCAAACTAGTGACGCATGCGCCAGATCGCTTGGCGGCGATCGAAGCCCAGGCGCGGGCGCTCGACGCCTTTGTCATCGATGGCATTCGCCACAACATTCCGTTTCTGTCCGCCTTGATGCAACATGAGCGCTGGCGCGAGGGGCGCCTGTCGACCGGGTTCATCGCCGAGGAATTCCCCAACGGTTTCGCGCCGCTCGTTGCAACTGGCAAGACGAAAACCAATCTTGTGGCGATCGCCGCTTACGTCGATCATGTCCTGAACGAGCGCAAGCGCTATATTTCGGGTCAATTGCGCGGCGTCGCCCACGTGCGCTTCCAGCGCGAACGCGCGGTGCTGTTAGGCAAGGTGCGTAGCGACATCGAAATCACCGCGCAACGCGGCTCCCTTGCAGTAGCGATCGCCGGCGGCCCGACCCTGAATGTCATTTCTGATTGGCGTCCCGGGGAGGGCGTCTGGGCTGGAGAGATCGATGGCGCGCCTGTTGTCGCGCAAGTGCGCGCGCTGCTGAATGGTTTCGCGCTGACGCATCGCGGCGTCAGCGTTGACGCGCGCGTCTACACGCGGCGCGAGGCGGAACTTGCCGCGCTGATGCTCGAGCGCAAGGGCGCCGACATTTCGAAGACGTTGCTTTGCCCGATGCCGGGGACACTCAAATCGATCGCGGTCCGCGAGGGACAAGAAGTCAAGATCGGCGAGGCGCTGTGCATGGTCGAGGCGATGAAGATGGAAAACGTGCTGATCGCCGAGCGCGACGCCATTGTGAAGAAGATCCTTGTCAAGCCGGGCGATTCGCTCAGCGTCGACGCGGTAATCATGGAGTTCGGGTGAGGGCTCGGGATGAAGTCCACAGGCTATTCCGGCACGCCGCTGGCGAAAAAACTTGGCATCAAGGACGGCATCAAAATCCGCCTCGTCAACGCGCCTGACTATTATCAGACATTGTTTGACGACTGGCCGAAGGCGATCACGCAGCCGACTGATGAGAAGATCAAGAAGGACTTCATCCATTATTTCACTGTCGACGCCGCGGCGTTGCGGAGCGCGCTTCCAGCGCTGAAGAGCGAAATGACTGCGAACGGCAGCCTTTGGGTTTCGTGGCCCAAGAAAGCGGCCAAGGTTGCAACGGACGTTACAGAGGACGTCGTCCGCGATGCCGCTCTCGCGATTGGTCTTGTCGACATCAAAGTCTGCGCCGTTGATAATATCTGGTCGGGTTTGAAACTGGTGATTCCGGTTAAGGACAGGCCCCAGCCGTCGCCTGCTGAGTCATCGCGAACAAAACAATGATGGCGTTCTCTTGAAACGAGTGGCTGCTCCCCGTCGAAAGGCCCAGCAATGCCGACCCGCCGTCTGATCTCCTCCGGCTCGCCCTTCGAGAAATCATGGGGCTATTCGCGCGCCGTCGTGGATGGCGACATGATCTTTATTTCCGGCACAACCGGCTATGACTACGCGACGATGACGATGCCCGACAGCGTCGAGGCGCAGGCGCGCAATATTTACAAGACGATTGCTGGCGCGATCGAGGAGGCCGGCGCCGATCTCGCCGATGTCGTGCGCCTGCAGACCTTCGTGACGGACCGAAGTTACTGCGAGACGGCCTTGAAAATTCAGGGCGAGCTGTTTGGCGCGATCAGACCGGCAGCTGCGATCTATGTCGTGACCGCAATGGCCAGGCCGGAGATGAAAATCGAAATTGAGGCGACGGCTCGGAAGGTCGTGCAAGCGAAATAGGCAACAAGGCTAGGGCAATCGGGTGAACGCGAACCCCTTCTCCCGCAAGCGGGAGAAGGTGGCGCGAAGCGCCGGATGAGGGGCCTTCGACCGTGTTAATAGTCCCGGCGCCCCCTCACCCCAACCCTCTCCCGCGCGCGGGAGAGGGGGCTATTGAGCCTTGGGCCTTGTCCTCAACTCTCCAATTTCGTTCACCCGATTGCCCTGCAACAAGGCTCGTGCTGGCTAGGCCCTGGTGAGGCCAAGCCACCGCAAGAGAATCGGCATCGTCACGCCTTGCGCGATCACCGAGAATGTGACGACGCCGAACGCGGCAATAACGATCTCGTCGCGATAGGAGAGAGATTCGGGCAACGACAGAGCAAGCGCCAGCGCCAGCGCGCCGCGCAGTCCGCCCCACCACAGCACGTGCTGCTGTGCCATCGGAATGCGCCAGCGCGAGCCGGCAAAACCCAGGCACAAGGGATAGACCGTCAACGCGCGTCCAAGCAACACGAGCAGATTGGCAACGACGAGCGTTGTCACGCCAACTCCGGCAAAGGGTATTGCGCCAGCGCGCAGACCGATCAGCAAGAAGACCAACGAATTGGCGATGAAGGCGGCAAATTCCCAGAACTCGACGACAAACGTGCGAGCTTGCGCCGAGAGACTCGATTGATCGTCCTCGCGCAGCAGGCCGAGATTGCCCATGACGAGTCCGGCGCTGACGCACGCGAGGACGCCCGACAGGTGAAAATGCTCGGCGAGCAGGAAAGACCCGTAGGCCGCGACGGCGGTCAGGGCAGTCTCGACAAGATGATCGCTCGTGCGCCCAGCGACGAGTATCGCCAAAGCGCCGCTCGCCAGCCCCAGGACAATGCCGCCTCCCGCCACCGTTGCTATCGCGCGCGATAATTCCGAAGCCTCCAATCCATTGTTTGAACCGGCCTGCGCCCAAATCAGCGCAAGTGCGAAAAGCACCGCGGCAACGCCGTCGTTGAACAGGCTCTCGCTTTCCACCAGCAGCCGCAAGCGTCCTTTGACGCCGGTGTCCTTGAACATGGCGATGACCGCGATCGGATCGGTCGCCGCAATGAGAATTCCGAATATGACGGCCGATGGGATGGGCCAGCCAATCAACCGCACCATCCCGGCGGCGACGATCGCCGCCGAGATTGCGACGCCTATTGTTGAAAGCGCGAGGATCGGCGCGAGGTCGGCGCGCAATTCCCGCCAGTCGAGATTCAGCGCCGCCTCGAACAGCAGGGGCGGCAGAATCAAATCGAAGATCAGGTCGTGCGTGAGATTGGCGCCGGTCTGGAGCCGCGCTGCCGCCAAACCGAGGCCCGCGATCACAAGGCCAACCGTGTAGGGCAGGCGAAGCCGCCGCGCCAGAATCGCCACGATCATCGCGACGCCGAGCAGGGCAGTCATTTGAGCAAGGAAGATGTCCATCCTGCGGACCATAGCCGAAGGCGGCGCCCGCGGCAGCCTTGCGGTATCGCCGAGAGACAAATCGCTTGCGCCCGCCGCGACATTGCGAAGTTATAAAAGCTGGCAAAAGTATCTAACAGTATTTATATGTAGTAATGCGATTGGCGACCAAGCCTGGATGTCGCGGTCGGCGCTTTGGATGCGCGCGATTTTATCACTTATCGCATTGAAATTACTCAAAACCCTTCGGGGACTGTCGCGTCGCGGAGCGTCGCCATTCACTTCGAGCCGTCTGGCGGCCCGACGCGCTATTCCGCCGCGAGCAATCCCTCGCCGGCGCGCAGAAACCGCGCGGGATCTACAGGTTCGCCATCTTGCCGCACTTCGTAGTGCAGATGCGGGCCCGTCGAGCGTCCGGTCGATCCGATGCGGCCGAGTACATCGCCGGCCTTCACTTCCTGGCCTTCATCAACCAGCACCTGCGACATATGGCCGTAGCGGGTGGTCAGGCCGTTGCCATGATCGATCTCGACCATGTTGCCATAACCGCCCATTGGCCCCGCATGGGTCACCTTGCCGGCGCCGGTCGTCTTGATCGACGCGCCGTATTCCTGAACCAGATCGACGCCCGGGTGCAGGGCAGGGCGACCAAGGAACGGATCGTTGCGATAGCCGAATGGCGAGGTGACGTTGGCTTCGCCAGTCAGCGGGCGACGCAGCGGCATGTAGGGCATAACGCGCAACAGGCGATCCTGCGCGACCAGGGCGCGCTCGGCGCTGGTGGCGGCCTTGTCGAAAGCCGGGGCGTCGGCATCGATTTTTAGAGGAATGTAAGGTCCGCCGACGCCGCCCTTTGCGGTCGCGGCGCTATTGGGCGCAACGAGCTTGTCGGCCTCAAACCCGGCGCTTGCAACGACCGCGCGAAGCCGCGCCGCGGTCTTTTCCGCGATCGCGCTCAACTGGCCAAGCTGCGCCAACTGATGTTTTTCCAACCGATCCAGCGAGTAAGCGATCAGGTTCAAACGCGTCGGCGCGGCGATATCGGGATTGTTCGCGGCGACGCTCAGATCGTCGATCGCCCTGTGGTCGGCATCGTCCTTTGTCAGCATGCTCGCGTGCTCGCGCGTGTCCGCCGCCGCGTGAGGCTCATCGACCGGTCGTGGCTTTGCTGACCGCTGCACAAGGCCGGGCGAAGCATCGAGCGGGGCGAATGCCTTTACCGAATCGAGTGCGCCATCGGTGGTGGCGGCGGGGCTCACGGCGCCAATCGCCGTCAGGGCGTCGGAGGGCCCCTTCGCGATATTGAGACGCGCATGGCTGCGCTCCAGGATCGAACCGGTCGTCTCATGGCTGACAAGCGCCGCGACGATCGAACCGCGCTGCTCGAGTTGGGCCTGGCGCGACAGCAATTCGTGCACTTTGCCTTCGAAAGACGTTTGGTCGAGCAACTGTCTGGATGTAACCCGGTCGAGCTGCGAGCGCGCATCGGCGAGCCGGTCCTCATAGGCGTTCTGCATCTCCGCCTGCCGGGCGACGAGCGCTCCCAGCATGTCGTCATGAAAGGCGATAAAAAGGCTGGCCCCGGCGCTCCAAAGCGCCAGCGCCGGCAGGAGAGCGATCAGCACCCAAAAGGTGGCCGGCCGCAGCGCAAACGTGCGAATCTTCTCGCCGCGAGCCAGGGAAAAAAAGTAATGCGAATTCGGCAATTGCGGCTTGGGATAAGCCTCGCGCAATGACATCGGGGGGAACTCCGGACCCCAGAACCGGGGCATCAATCCCGGTCATTACAGCGCATTAGGGTTAATCCTTTACAAACGCCTGGTCAGATCTCTTTAACCGCTTCGAGGACTTCCTCGGCGTGGCCGGGGGTTTTGACCTTGCGCCAAATCCGGGCCACCAAGCCTTTCGCGTCGATCAGGAAAGTGGTGCGCTCGACGCCCATGTACTTCCGGCCATACATGCTTTTTTCCACCCAAACTCCGTAAGATTGCAGCATTGCCTTGGTCTCGTCGGAAGCGAGAGTCAGTTCGAGGCTGTGCTTACGCGCGAATTTTTCGTGGCTTGCGATCGAATCGGGGGAGACGCCGACGATTCGCGCGCCGGCCTTTTTGAATTCGGCCCGCAGCCCATTGAAGTCGATCGCTTCTTTGGTGCAACCGGTTGTGTCGTCCTTGGGATAAAAATACACGACGAGTTTCTGGCCTTTTGGCGCGCGGAGACGCACTTTCTCCCCGTGAGCAATTGGCAATTCAAAATCAGGCGCTTTGTCGCCGACACTAACTTGAGCTGTCAAATCGTCCACTTTTGACCCAATTGGCATGATAGCTGAACTTTCGAATTTAGGCCGTTCAGTCCGGACGGACCAGCGGTGACTAGCCGCCGATCATTGACGCAGGCGGCCGCGCCATACAATAGCCCATGCCGGGAAGGGTCAATTCTGCGGTTGAATGCAGGCGGCAAAGCAATTTGCGCCGGGATTCGACGCGACGGCGGATGATGTCCTGGAACGACAGAGTGGCGCCAACGGGTTCGGTATCATGAATAGGAGACTCGCGTCAGCGGGATAAGCGACCATATCGACGCCACCTCAAGGGCGAAGGCTCGCAAGGCCTTGAAGGGCTTGTTGGCGAGCGCGCGAGGGGCGCGTCTGCGCGCGAAATGGCAAACCCCGTCGGGACGGGGAATGCTGCGCGCATTGTTCGGCATCTGCGGCTTGTTCATCGGGCTCGCCATGGCGGCGCTTGTCGCGGTGGCGCTGCTATTCGCCCACGGGCCAATCAGCCTCGAATCAATGACGCCAGCGATCGCCCGCAGCCTCGCGCAACGCTTTGGCGATGGATACGTCTTCTCGCTGGGCCCGACCATGTTCGGACGTAGCCAGCACGGCCTTGGGCTCGTATTCGAAGGCATGGAGGTCAAGGATCGCTCAGGTCGCACAGTTCTGTCCGCACCCTCCGGGCAGGTCGGGTTGGATTTTCTCTCGCTGCTGATGTTTGACGTGCGCGTCAAGCGACTGGAAATCGATAAGATCGATATGCGTTTGAAAGTCCTCTCAAACGGCGCATTTTCGCTTGCCGCCGCAAGCACGCCGGACGCTGTTGCCTTTGATCTTGCGCCGCCAAAACTCAAAGCGACCGGCGACGCGACGCCATCCTTGGCGGGACTGGCGGGCCTCGTTGAGGCGATTACCGGCAACGCGCAACCGCTTGATCATTTGGCGATCGGACAGGGCCATCTCGAAATCGAGGACCAGAATACTGGCCGCAAGACCGCTTTCGAGGGGGTCGACCTAAGTTTCGACAAAAGCGATCGGTTGGCGGCCCTGCACGTGGCGGCGAAGGGACCTTCGGGCCCTTGGTCATTTTCCGCACAGGCGTCGGGCGGAGACGCTCAAAGCGTTTCACTTGAGGCGCGCGATTTGAGCCTTGACGATATTATGCTGGCGACTGGTCGCGCGGCGCCGTTTGAAGCCGACATGCCAATTTCGTTCAAGCTCAATTTGCGATTGTCGCCCGATAAGACAATCGATACTGCGAGTGGCCGTTTCGGTCTTGGCGCCGGATATTTCAAGCTCGACGATCCGGAACACGAACCGTTCCTGATCGACGAGGCGAGCGGCGACTTTCGGCTGGACGCCGCAACGGGGCATGTTCTGGCGGAAAACGTCCAACTGTTTTCCGGTAAGACTCACGCAACGCTGGCCGGCTTCGTCGCGCCGCCCGCCAAGGGCGACCAGACGTGGTCGGCGGGCTTTAATGCGGACGGCGCCGTGATTGGCGGCGAGCGGCCTGGCGAACAGCCGATCGTGCTCGATAAGGTCAGCCTTCAGGCGCACTTCTTCGACAGGGATCAGCGATTTGTCGTCGACAGGTTCGCCATTTCAGGCGTTGGCGCAAGTGGGACGATGAGCGGCGAACTGGCTATGACGCCCGATGGGCCGACCGCGAAAGCGAAAATCGATGTCGCCCATACATTTACGTTGAACATCGCGCGGCTGTGGCCAAGCTTCATCGTTCCAGACGTTCGATACTGGTGCATTGAACACCTTCGCGGGGGTGAGATTCAAACCGCGTCGCTGGCGCTCGACTGGGACGCAGCCTCGTTCGCCGCGGCGCGGCGGAAGCAACCCGTGCCAGCCGACAGCGTTCACATCGAACTCGCCGCGAAAGACGCGGCGGTCGATTTGTTGCCGGGCGTTCCGCCGCTAACCGGGCTTGACGCCACCGGAGTAATTACAGGGCACGCAATCACATTTTCCGCCAAGCGCGGAACGCTCGATCTAACGCCAACTCGGCGTATTGTGGCGAACGATTTGTCTTTTGTCATACCTGACACGAAACCACGCGCGCTTGTTCCCGCACAGGCGAGCGCCCGCGTCCAAGGCTCCGCCGAAGCGCTCGCCGACCTGCTGGGCCGCGATGCGTTGCGATCCTTCGCGGGCCTCTCCATTGATCCAGCGACGATCAAAGGACAATTCGATGGCAAGCTCGCGCTCGATCTGAAACTCGGCAAGACAGCAAAACCGGACGATCTGGGGTTTCGCGCCGACGGATCGCTTTCCAATCTGCAGATCGACAAGTTTCTCGCCAATGAGCGCTTCGAGCAGGGCGACCTGGAATTCTCGGGTGATCGCAATGGTATAAAGATCGCCGGCGAAGGTAAGATATCGGGACTTCCAGCCAACATAGAAATGCGCAAGACGGCGGCCGACGAAGGCAGCCTCAGTCTTTCTGTTTCGATCGACGATGCTTTCCGCGCAAAGCACGGCTTCGATTTTGGATCAGCGATAAGCGGCCCGATGATTGTGCAACTGCACGGCCCACTGACGCGAAAGGGCGCCGATGTCGATATCGATCTCGCGCGAGTTTCGCTCGACAATCCGATCCCTGGGCTGCTGAAATCTGCGGGCAAGCCGGGCAAGGCAACGTTCAACATCAAGTCAGACGCCGAAGGGGTGGCGATCGGCAACATCGATGTCGAAGCCGGCGCGGCCACATTCAAGGGATCGGCCCGGCTGTCGAGCGACGGCGCGCTAATCAGCGCAAAGCTGAGCCAGATGCGTCTGTCGCCCGGCGATGATCTGAAAGTCGATATTGCGGCCGCCGACCCAGTCCTCAAAGTCACCGTGCGCGGAAACGTTGTCGACGCGCGCCCGCTTGTGAAGGCGGTCATCGATCGTCGGCCATCCGGGAGTTACGGGAAGGACGTCGACCTCGATTTCAAAGTCGCCACCGCAACAGGCGCGAATAAGCGCTCGATGACTCAAGTGGAAGTGCAGAGCTTCCGAAGAAGCGGAGAATTGCAGCGTGTGGAGGCCAAAGCGCGTATTGGAAATTCGTCAATTGCATTAACCCGAGAGGCGGGCACGACCCGAATTTCCGCTGGCGACGCCGGCGCGCTGGTCAAGTTCTTCGACATCTATAGCCACCTCGAAGGCGGGTCGCTGGATCTCGTGATGCACGACGTCGAAGACGGGCAGGCCGGCTCGGCGACAGTGAAGGATTTCGTGTTGCGCAACGAGCCAGCAGTGCGGCAACTTGTCGCCGCCGGACAAACACCGGATAAGACGCACAGCGGCGACAACGCTCCCGTGGATCCCGACGCCGCGGCCTTCGAGAAAATGACCGCGCAATTCGTGCGCACGACAGGGCGCATCGATCTGCGCGAAGCGGTCATTTTCAATCGCCAGATGGGTCTGACGACCCAGGGTTTCATCGACTACGCCAAGGACCGCCTCGATTTGAACGGCACTTTCGTTCCAGCATATCAGGTCAATTCGGCGGTGACGCACATTCCGGTCCTCGGCACATTGCTAGGAGGTGGCACGCACGAGGGGCTGTTTGGCGTCAACTACCGCATCACCGGGCCTGCGAGCGCCCCGGTGCTCAACATCAACCCGCTTTCAGCAATAGCGCCGGGGTTTCTGCGAAAGATTTTCGGCGCCATCGACGGAACATCGCCCCCGCTCGAGAGTGCGCCAGCGCCGAAGCGATAGGGGCTTTCACACCGCGCGAAGCAATACATGCTTCTTCCTCCCAAGCGACAGTTTCACCAAGCCGCCAGCATTCAGCGCCGTGCGCCCCATCGTCGCCCTTTCGTCCGTCAAGGCGACGTCGTTGACGCGCAATCCGCCGCTGCGGATCTGCCGTCGCGCCTCGCCGGTCGAGGCGACGAGGCCGGCGCGAACAAAAGCCGCGAGCGCGCCGAGGCCGGCATCGAATTCCGCTCCAGGAATGTCGATCGTCGGCAGGCTCTCTGCAAGCGCGCCTTCTTCAAATGTTCGCCGCGCGGTTTCCGCTGCGGCTTGCGCCGCATTGCCTCCGTGCAAGAGTGCGGTCGCTTCGTTTGCGAGGACCTTCTTCGCTTCGTTAATTTCGGCGCCGCCGAGCGCTTCGAGGCGGCTTATTTCGTCTAGTGGCATCAACGTGAACAGGCGCAGGAAACGACCAACGTCGCCGTCCTCTGTATTGCGCCAGAATTGCCAATAGTCGTAGGGCGATAGCAGCGCTTCATCGAGCCAAACCGCGCCTGCGGCGGTCTTGCCCATCTTGGCGCCCGACGAAGTCGTGATCAGATGCGAGGTCAGCGCGTAAAGCTGGCCAGCGCCAAGTCGCCGTCCTAGATCGAGCCCGGTGATGATGTTGCCCCATTGATCGGAGCCGCCCATCTGCAGCGCGCAGCCGTAGCGGCGGTTGAGCTCGACAAAATCGTAGGCCTGCAAGCACATGTAGTTGAACTCGAGAAACGACAGTTCCTGATCGCGGGAAAGCCGCAGCTTCACCGAATCCATCGCCAGCATGCGATTGACCGAGAAGTGACGTCCGACATCGCGCAGGAAATCGATATAGTTCAGCTTCGCCAGCCACTCGGCATTATCAGGCATCGCCGCGTCATGCGCACCGTCGCCAAAGTGAATAAACCGGGAAAAAACTTTCCGGATTCCAGCCTTATTCGCTGCGATTTGTTCGGTCGTCAGGAGTTTGCGGCTTTCGTCCTTGCCCGAGGGGTCGCCGACCATTGTCGTGCCGCCGCCCATCAGCGCGATCGGCTTCCCGCCGCCTTTTTGCAGCCAGTGCAACATCATGATCTGCAAGAGCGATCCGACGTGCAGAGAGGGCGCGGTGCAGTCGAAGCCGATATAGGCGACGAGCGAGCCGTCGCGCGCCTTTTCATCGAGGCCCGCCATGTCGGAGCATTGATGGATGAAGCCGCGCGCCTGCAGAGTGGCAAGAAAATCCGACTTCGGTTGAAATGCGTCGCTCAAGACGTGGCTCCCAAGGATTGGCCTGCAGCCAAAACGAGCCGGAGGTTTAGGGATAAGGACGCTGATATGCAATAAGCTCCCCGCAGCGTGTTGGACCGGACAAAGGCTTCTGACTCGATACGGGACAAAACCGGCGAATTGCGGTAAGGCGGCGCGGCACAATCCCCGTTTGAGCCCATGACCGCCCGCCCCAGCGAAGACGATCTCATCGCCCGTTTCTTCGCCCCGATGGCCGGGCCGGAAGGGCTTGGCCTGCTCGATGACGCGGCGCTATTGGCGCCTCCGTCTGGTGCCGAACTCGTCTTGACCCAAGACGCGCTGGTCGCCGGCGTGCATTTCTTCGCCGACGATCCACCGGCCGCGATTGCGCGCAAGGCGCTGCGCGTCAATCTTTCTGATCTCGCCGCCAAGGGCGCGGAGCCGCTCGGGTTTCTGCTGGCGCTGGCGTTGCCAGCCGATTGGACCGCGGACTGGCTGGAGGCGTTCGCCAACGGGTTGGGCGAGGACGCCCGCGACTACCAATGTCACTTGTTTGGCGGCGATACGGTCAAATCGACCGGGCCGTTGATGGTGTCGATCACCGCTATCGGCGCAGTTGCAACGGGGCGCATGGCGCGGCGAACGGGAGTGCAGGCGGGCGATCTCCTCTACGTGAGCGGCACGATCGGCGACGCCGCGCTCGGGTTGAAACTGCGGCTTGGCGCGGCTCTGGACCTCACAAAGCCGCATCGCAGTTTCCTGCTCGACCGTTATCTCCTGCCGCAGCCGCGCACAGCGCTGGCCCCGGCCATGCGCGAGTTTGCGAATGCGGGCATGGATGTCTCCGATGGATTTGTTGGGGACCTCGGCAAGATGCTGCGCGTCAGCGGCGTTGGCGCGCGTATCGAGCTGGCGCGGCTGCCATTGTCCAGCGCCGCGCAGGCCGCCATCGCGGCCGATCCGAAGTTGTTCGCAGTTGCCGCGACCGGGGGCGACGACTATGAAGTGCTCGCGAGCGTGGCGCCTGACAAAGCAGCGGCGTTTGAAGAGGCGGCGGCGCGCGCCGGCGTGCCTTTGACACAAGTCGGCGAAGCGATTGCCAGAGACAAAGGAATTCGATTTTTCGATCGGGACGGCGAGGAATTTGCCGGCAAGAGCGTCGCTTACAGCCACTTCTGACCGGGTGCACAACAGGGAGATAGGTTTTGGCGGCGGACAGAATCGAGTGGCAACCGCGTTTCCAGGCCGCCTGCGCGATCGCGCGCGAAGCCGGAATGCTGGCGCGTCGGCGCTTCCTCGACAAGAACTCGTTCTGTGTAAAATTCAAGGGCCGGCAGGACTTCATCACGGAAGTGGATGGCGAGACCGAGCGGCTCATCGCGTCGCGCCTCGCGGAATGCTTTCCGGGCGACGGATTTTTGGGCGAGGAAGGTGGCGGCGTAGCGGGCGCGACCGGCGCGCCGCTATGGGTTGTCGATCCGATCGACGGCACCTCGAATTTCGCGCGCGGCGTTCCGCATTTCTGCGTTTCCATTGCTGGCATTCTCGATCGCAGCATGGAAGTCGGCGTGATCTACAATCCGATGCTCGACGAATTGTTTTGCGCGCGCCGTGGCGCAGGAGCGTGGCTCAATGGCGTGGCTATGCGCGCCGCCGATACGACGGATCTGGGGGTCGCCGCGATCGAAGTCGGTTGGAACACGCGCTACGGCCAAAACAGATTTGTCGAGCTGGTCGGGCGCGTGATTGAAACCGGCGCCGCGATTGCCCGAACTGGCTCCGGCGCCCTCGGCCTTGCCTGTGTCGCCGCTGGCCGGCGCGACGGCAATGTCGAAACCCACATTAATTCCTGGGATTGTCTCGCCGGCAATCTCCTTGTTGCCGAGACCGGCGGCTTCGTCAGCAATTTCCTCGCGGGCGAGGGGCTTAACAAGGGCGGCCCGCTCGTCGCCTGCGCGCCGGGAGTCAAGGATGCGCTGTTGAAGGCGGCGGCGATCGAAGGTCTCGCCCTGTGACCGACCCGCAGTCCATTGAACTGCGCCACGGCCGCGCCAATGCAAGAATCGCGCTTGAAGGGGCGGAGGCGCGGCAATGGAAGGTTGGCGAGCACGAATTGTTGTGGCCGGGCGATCCCGCGATCTGGCATCAGGTCAGCCCGATCCTGTTTCCGGTTGTGGGTTGGACCCGCGCGGGCGCGCTTGTCGACGGCAAACGCTATCCGCTCGGCCTGCACGGTTTTGCCGCGGCGCAGGATTTCGTCATTGACGAACAGGGCGACGATTTTGTCCGCATGATCCTGCGCGATAATGCCCAGACGCGTCGCCTGTATCCCTTCGCGTTTCGCTTCGACGTTGAATACCGTCTTGGCGAAACAGCTTTGGAAATCACGCTCGAAGCGGAGAATATCGGCGCGGACCCGATGCCCTATGCCTGCGGCTTGCACCCGGGGTTTCGTTGGCCCTTCGCCGGGGCCTCGCGCGAAGATTGCCGCGTCGTGTTTGAAAAACCCGAGAATCCGGAAGTTCCCGTTGTCGCGCCCGGCGGCCTCATCCCGCCGCGTCGCCGACCAATCCCATTGAACGGCGCGACACTCGAACTCACCGACGCGCTGTTCGCCAACGACGCGCTTTGCTTCATCGAACCGAACAGCCGCTCGCTGCGTTTCGTCGCGCCGAATGGCGCATCGATCGCTATGGAGCTTGGCGATTTCCGCCATGCCGCGTTGTGGACGAGGCCCGGTGCGCCGTTCCTTTGTC
>JAYUFK010000172.1:0-1794 GCA_043739325.1 Methylocapsa sp.
GCCATGGCGCATCGGCTGAAGACGCCGGAAGGCAGGAAGCTCTACGCCCTGCGCAAACAGATCCCGGAGCCGGTGTTCGGCATCATCAAATCGGCGCTCGAATTCCGTCAGTTTTCGCTGCGCGGTCTCGACAAAGTGCGGGGCGAGTGGAGCCTCGTGACCATGGCGTGGAATCTGAAGCGGATGTTCGTCCTCGCCCGCGCTTGATGAGGTCGGGCGACGAGAAGAAGAGATGGCCGCCGGTCAATGCGGGCGATCATCACGCGATCGAGCGGCGACCAGGTGTCCGCAGACAGCCGGCGGGGGCAAAATCACTCTCGGCGCTCAGCAGCAAAGATTCAGTCCGACGGGCTGCTAGGCGGAATGTCTGAGAATGGTGCAAAGCGGCTAGGCGGGATGCCACCGGGAAGGGCGTCGCGTGATCACACTCCGCCATGCTTGGGACCTGATTAACCCACGCATTTATTTGTCGAGAAACAACTGGCATTCAGATCGAAACGGAGCATGTGTATGGACGTCCGCGCGGTCATGGTGACAAGCGGACCACCCTTCGCCCCGACGATCGCGTCGATCCGGGGCTCTTGTCAGTGAGGGGCCTGGATTGGCCAGGCCCCCTCACAAAACAAAGGGTCGACCCATGTCCATCAAACTTTCCGACGCGCAACTCGTCATGATGAGCGCCGCCGCGCAACGAGACGATCGCTGTCTTGTTGCTCCGCCAAATCTGAAAGGCGGCGCGGCGCAGAAGGTCGCGGCAAAGCTCATCGGCGCAGGTCTCGCGAAGGAGATCAAAGCGAAAGCGGGAATGCCCGTCTGGCGGCGCGACGAAGCCGTCGCGCAATCCTACGCGCTTAAGCTGACGCCTGCTGGCGCGAAAGCGATTGTCGTCGACGAATATTTAGCATCGCGCGAAGCTGGCGAAGATGTCTCCAGCAGCCGCCCCGCCGTCCACGCCAACACCCTGAGGGCGCAGCAAACCTCGCCCGCCGCATCGGTTGTCGACTCTGCCCCAGCTGCGGCGTCGCCGCCGGCCGCGCCGCGAAGTGGAACTAAGATTGCGCAGGTTATCGCGCTGCTCCAGCGCGATTCTGGCGCGACCCTCGACGAACTTGTCGCCGCGACGGATTGGCTTCCGCACACAACACGCGCCGCGCTCACCGGCTTGCGCAAGCGCGGCTACACTGTGGCGCTCGACCGAGCGAGCGCGGGGCTGGGATCAACGTATCGTATGCGAATGGATCACGCCGCTGGAGGCGCGCACGTCTCATCTGGCAACGATTCGGCTGGGAATAGGGAAGCAGCTAGGTATGACGATCCGTCGGCGATGCCCACCGCGTCAGTGGGAACGGCAAAACGAAAGACGACTTCGCGAGCGCGTCAGGCCGCGTGATGGCAAATCGGCGACACTCGGTCGGCGTCAAGCAGGGGAAGCCCGGCTTGGCGTCAGCGCCGCCGGCTGAGGCGGAAACGCTCGACGCGATGATCTCAGGCCTTGGGGATCTTGACGTCGATCAGCTTCGCCTTCAGTGGCGCAACCATTTGGGCGGGTCAGCCCCCGCCCATCTGCCGCGCTGGCTGCTGTTGCGTGTATTGACCTACCGCCTGCAGGCCGCAGCGCTCGGCGATCTCGACAGGGCGACGCTGCGGCTTCTTCGATTGTCAAAGGACGAAGACGTCGGTTCACATGGCGCTCGTCCCTTCGAGATCCGCGGGCCGATGACTCGCGATGGGATCGGTCTCAAAACGGGCGCGCTGCTCGTTCGGGAATGGAATGGCGAACTGGAGCGCGTGATG
>JAYUFK010000173.1:0-1787 GCA_043739325.1 Methylocapsa sp.
AACCCGTCGATCTTCGATTTCTGGACATGCTGAGTGACCGGGCTATTTGACTTCTGCAACGAGGATGGATGGATAGACTGCGGCTTTTCTTGTCACGCATCAATCGCGAAGGCCAGTCGTGATCGGGGCGACGCCACGGCGATCCCTGACGGCGCGGCCGCGAGTTTGAAAATGCCGCGCCTTCAGCTGCTATTCTGAGCTACATGCGGTTCCTGTTCGCGAGGGTAAGATCGAGTTTTGCGCGATGGTCAGAATTGCATCGCGCTGACGAGTCGAAACACAGGGGTTAAGTTTATGGCATCGACGATAAAGGGACCGGCGATTTTTCTGGCGCAATTTGCCGGGGATGGCGCCCCATTCAACACGTTCGCGTCGATCTGCCAATGGGCGGCGTCGCTGGGCTATAAGGGCGTGCAGATCCCGACGTGGGATGGGCGGCTGTTCGATCTGACCAAGGCGGCGCAGTCGAAGGACTATTGCGACGAGATCGCCGGAATCGCCTGGAGCCACGGTCTGGCGATCACCGAGCTTTCGACCCACTTGCAGGGGCAACTCGTCGCCGTCAATCCGGCCTATGACGAAGCCTTCGACGCTTTTGCGCCCAAGGAAGTGCATGGGCGTCCTCGCGAGCGGCAGAAGTGGGCGAGCGAACAGATGCTGCATGCCGCCAAAGCCTCGCAGCATCTGGGACTTGGCGCCTGTGCCAGCTTCAGCGGCGCGCTGGCCTGGCCGTACGTCTATCCTTGGCCGCAGCGCGCTCCCGGCTTGATCGAGACGGCGTTCGATGAATTGGCGCGGCGGTGGAGCCCGATTCTCAACGCGTTCGACGACGCCGGCGTCGATGTAGCCTTCGAGATCCATCCCGGCGAGGACATATTCGACGGGGCGACCTTTGAGCGCTTTCTAGATGCGCTGAAAGGCCACAAGCGCTGCAACATTCTCTACGATCCCTCGCATTTCCTGCTGCAGCAGCTCGACTATGTCGCCTTCATCGATCTCTATCACGAGCGCATCAAGGCGTTTCACGCCAAGGACGCCGAGTTCAATCCGAGCGGCCGTCAGGGCGTCTATTCCGGCTATGCCTCATGGGTCGAGCGCGCCGGACGCTTCCGCTCGCTTGGCGACGGACAGGTCGATTTTGGCGCAATCTTCTCGAAGCTGGCGCAATACGACTATTCCTCGTGGGCGGTGCTGGAATGGGAATGCTGTCTGAAACACCCGGAGGACGGCGCGCGCGAAGGCGCGGAATTCATCAAACATCACATCATCCGCGTCACGGAAAGGGCGTTTGACGATTTTGCCGGCGGCGCGGTCGACAAGAAACAGATCGAGCGCGCGCTGGGTCTGCGCTGAAACTTTGGGGGACAAGATGGCAATCGAGGGACGCAGCGATTCGGGTAAGGACGGCAGGATCAGGCTCGGCATGGTCGGCGGCGGCGAAGGCGCCTTCATCGGCGCGGTGCATCGGCTGGCGGCGCGGATGGACGATCACTACGATCTTGTCGCTGGCGCGCTTTCCTCGACGCCGGAAAAAGCCCAACGTTCTGGGGCGGCGCTCGGCCTTGCCGCCGATCGCATCTATGACGACTTCGAGGCGATGGCGAAAACGGAGGCGAAGCGCTCCGACGGTATTGAAGCGGTCGCTATTGTCACGCCCAACCATATGCATGCGGGGCCTGCCTACGCCTTCCTCAAGGCGGGCATTCATGTGATTTGCGATAAGCCGCTGACGACTTCGCTGGCCGAAGCGAAGAAACTCAAGGTCGCCGCCGACAAATCGGGTCGCA
>JAYUFK010000174.1:0-1783 GCA_043739325.1 Methylocapsa sp.
TCGACTTCGCAGGCAAGCGCGAACATCGGCGCCTGCCACGCCTGGTTCATGTGCTTGACCATGAGCTTGGCGTTCTTGGACAGCGGCATGACGCGGCCGTTTTCAGGGTTGACGGTGTCGTTTATGGTCGGTGCCTCCGTCATGCCGCTGCCGCCTTGCCCGCGCAACCATAGGCGCGCATTTTCTCAACGGTCGCGGCGATCATCCGCTTGCGGCCCTCCGTCATCGCCTCTTCGAGCTGCCGGTCGCCCTTGGCGAAGACGGCCTCCAGCCCTGCGCGGAAGGCGTGCCTGAGATCGGTGTCGGCGTTGAATTTGCAGATGCCCGCAGCCTTGGCGTCCTGGACTTCCTTGTCGGTCAGCCCCGAGGCACCGTGCAGCACGAGCGGAATGCCGGTGACCGCCTTGATCTCCTGGATGCGCTCGATGCTGATGGGTTCCTGCGGCCGGCCGGGAACGACGCCGTGGACGATGCCCACCGAGATTGCGAGATAGTCCACCCCTGTCTCGGCGACGAAGCGCTTGGCCTCGGCGACATCGGTGTAGTAGGCTGACCAGTCAACCTTCTCATCAGCATCGGGGATCTTGCCAAGCTCGGCTTCGACCGGCACGCCAAAGGCGTGGGCGATGTCGACCATGCGCTTTGTGGTGCGGATATTCTCCTCGAACGGCAGATGCGCGCCGTCATACATGATCGAGTTGAAACCCAGTCGCAGCGCCTCGATGACCTCGTCCCAGCTGCCATGATCGAGATGAAAGACAACTTGGGCGTTGGAGCGCTCGGCCACCCGCCGGGTCAGCTCGAAGGCGCGGCGCACGCCCATGTGCGGGATGATGGCGCGGCCGACCTGGAGAAACACCGGCGCCTTGGCCTCCTCGGCGGCCCAGACGAGCGCTTCGGCGGTCTCGTCATTGTGCATGTTGAATGCGCCGACCGCGTATCCGCCCTTGCGGGCGTTTTCGATGACAGTTCGGGGATCGACTAATTTCATTGGCGCTTTCCTCTGTCCAGTCGATTCATCTATGTCGTGTTCTGGCTTTGCTGCGTCGCGCAAGCGCGGCTCAGGCAGCGTTGGCATCGTGTTGAGGTGCGTGTATCGCGCCGCGCGTCTGTTCGCCCGTGACTTTCGCAGGCACCGCGAAACGTTCGATGTAATGACGATAGTCAGCGACCTCGCGATCCCTGCGCTCGTGGTCCCAGCCCAGGCGAGGCGCAAGAATGTCTGCGGCGCGTTCGGCAACGCCAGCCCCGCTGTTGCCGTTGAAGCCGACCATCGTCCGTCGCACCAGTACATCAGTCAGTGTACGAGCAAATTCCTGAACATAGGTGAACACCAATTCAGCGCCGACCGCACCGGTGGCGGGATCGAACCGTTCCAGCAGCGCCGGGTCGCCGCGGCCGAGCGCGATGATATCGCTGGCGCGCGAGCCGTAGATGTCGACCAGCCGATCGACGGTCGCGCGCGAGAGCCCGCTCGATTGGGCCAAGCCGTTACGATAGCCGTCCCAGTCGGCCACGCGCGCGCCGGGAAATGGCAAGCTGGCTGTGACACAACGTGGTGGCCTCTTGCCGAGCTTGCGGAAAATGGCATCGACCGTTTCCTCGGCGAGGCTGCGGTACGTGGTCAGCTTGCCCCCGATGATCGACAGCAAACCGGCCTGTTCGGGAGCGTGATCATGGATCACATGACTGCGCGAAATGCTCCACTCGGATGTGTCAGGCGCAAAAGGCAAAGGACGCACGCCGCTGTAGGTGAAGAGGATGTCGCTTTGTTGCAGCTTTG
>JAYUFK010000175.1:0-34368 GCA_043739325.1 Methylocapsa sp.
AGCAAGCAAAACACGTACCGGACAGTCGTGGGACAAGCCCGGCCATGACGGTGATTCAATTCAAGCGGATAGTGCTCTCGAGGGCGCGGAGGCAATCGACCGCACGCCCCACCCGGGCGTTTCGGCGGCGTCTTAGCGCCCTGTGCTCTCACCGAACCGCGCTCACCCACCCAGCTGAAACCGCTCGAAGCGATGCAGCGCTTCGTCGATTCCCCTCTTGCGCGCCGCTGACTTTCCCGCGCCGACCCACGTCCACTTTTGCATTATCAACGCGCCGTTCTCGCGATCCGTCTTGAGATCGATTGCGGCGACGATCTCGTCGCCAATGAGAACGGGCAGGGCGAAGTATCCCAGCACGCGCTTTTCCTTCGGCACATAGGCCTCGAAGCGGTGCGCGTAATCGAACAGCAGATTGAGCCGCTTGCGCTGGATGATGAGCGGATCGAACGGCGAGAGGATGTGGGCTGTTTCTTCTGTTGGCGCGGGGATCGCGTCGAGCGTCGCCGGTTCAAGCCAGTGTTCGCTTTTCGCGACGCCGTCGATTGTCACGCCCACAAGCTCGCCAGCGCGCACGCGAGCCTCGATCCGCTTGCCTATCGCCGCCTTTCGCGGGGCGTCGAGGTGACAGATCGAGTCGAGGCTGACGAGCCCCTGCGAGCGCAGCGCGCGCTCGAGCAGATATTGCGTGACCTGCCGCTCCGACGCTGGCTTCGGCTTCTGCTCCCAACCGAAATGGCGCTCCGTCAGCTCATAAGTCTTGAGCATGCCCGAGCGCTCGCTGACCGTCAGCAGGCCGGCGAAAAACGCCAGTTGCAGCGCGCGCCTCGAGGGCTTTCTGCTCGCCCAGGCGTGGTCCTTTTCAACCAGCACGTCGTCGTCGACGTCGCGGATGGAAAGCGCGCCGTCGCGGCGGATCAGCGTGAGGACCTTGCGCAAATCTTCCTTTGAGACCGAACTGAACCAATTCTTCGGCGCAAGCCGATGACGTTTCATCGCCGGCATGAAGATTCCTATGTCGCGGCTCGGCACATAGGAGAGGGCGTGCGTCCAGTATTCGAAAACGCTTCTGTCGATCGTCTGGGCTTGACGAAGATGTTCGCGCCGATAGGTCGGAATGCGCGTCCACAGGATGTGATGATGGCAGCGTTCGATGACGTTGATCGTATCGATCTGCACATAGCCGAGATGCTCGATCGCCGCGCGGACGGCCTCAGGTCCGTCGCCGAACGGCGCGCGCGTGTCGAGACGTTGGGCGCGCAGCCAGATGCGCCGGGCGGTGGTCTTGGAGAGGGCGAGGGGTTTTCGCGTTGGCGCGCTCATCCCACCAGTTTCAACCCGCCGCCTTCGACCTTGCGATAGAAGCAGCTTCGCCGTCCCGTGTGGCAGGCGCCGCCGTCGCCGCCGACTTCGACGCGCGCCAGCACGGCATCCTGATCGCAATCGACGCGCAACTCGATCAACCTCTGGATCTGGCCGGAAGTGTCGCCCTTGCGCCAAAGGTTTTGGCGCGAGCGCGAGTAATAATGGACCACGCCGCTGGCGAGCGTTTTATCGAGCGCTTCGCGGTTCATATGCGCGAGCATCAGAACGTCGCCGGACCTATCGTCGACGGTGATGCAGGCGATCAATCCGTCGGCGCCAAACCGCGGCGTAAACGATGCGCCTTCTTCAAGCGCGTGCTTGTCGGCGGAGACGTCAGTCGCGGACATGCTTACTTCGCGCCGCGCAGCAGCGTCAGAAAGCGCACCTGCTCGTTGGCGTCGGAGCGGAATACGCCGCAGAATTGCGTGGTCACCGTCGAAACTCCGTGCTTGCGAACGCCACGCATCGACATGCACATGTGCTCGGCTTCAAGCATCACCGCGACGCCGCGCGTTTTGAGCGCCATGTCGACGGCTTCGGCGATCTGCGCCGACATCGCCTCCTGGGTTTGCAGCCGGCGGCCGAACGTGTCGACGATGCGCGCCAGTTTGGATAGCCCGACGACGCCATGGCGCGGGTAATAGCCAATATGCGCCTTGCCGAAGAACGGCACCATATGGTGCTCGCAATGCGAGAAGAATGGAATGTCGCGCACGACAATGATGTCGGAATAGCCCTCGACATCCTCGAACACGCGCGACAGGGTCAGGCCGGGGTCCTCGACATAGCCGGCAAACAGCTCCTCGTAAGCCTTGACGACGCGGCGCGGCGTGTCGACGAGCCCCTCGCGCTCGGGGTTGTCGCCAGCCCAGGCGATCAGCGTGCGCACGGCGGCCTCGGCTTCCTCGCGCGTCGGTTTAATTCTGGCGACAGGCTGGCTCAGCGACTTGGGGGTGACGATATCGTTCATTACAGGCCTCGGAAGCACACGGCGACATGATAGCCGATTGCAGCCGGGCGGGCTACGCGCCCCGGACACCCTCGTCATTCCCATGGTTTGAACCTATATAGGATGGTAAAGTGAAGGCGCCAGCCGGGCGCCACAGGATTTCCATGCTCGACGATATTTACAACCGACGCATTCTGGAATTAGCCGCCGATATCCCGCGCCTCGGCCGGCTCAAGGCGCCCGACGCCAGCGCCAAGGCGCACTCAAAATTGTGCGGCTCGACGGTGACGGTCGATGTCGTCGTGCGCGACGGGCGGGTCAGCGATTTCGGCCATGACGTCCGCGCTTGCGCGCTCGGCCAAGCCTCGTCGTCGCTGATGGCGCGTCATGTCATCGGCGCGACGCCGCGCGAACTTGTTGCATTGCGCCAGACAATGTACAGTATGCTGAAGGAGAATGGACCGGCGCCGGATGGCAAGTGGGCGGAATTCGCCGCATTGGAGCCAATCCGCGACTACAAGCCGCGCCACGCCTCGACCTTATTGACGTTTGACGCGGTGGCCGACGCGCTGGCGCAGATCGAGGCGAAAGCGCCCGCGTCCGCGTCGTGACTGCGCTGCGCCTCGCGCCGCGACGTCTCGGGCAGGGGCTGATCCGGATTTACCAGCTGACGTTTTCCGCGGTGCTGGGGCGCTCGTGCCGCTACGAGCCGAGTTGCTCGCATTACGCCGCCGAAGCGATTGCGCGCCATGGACTGTGGGCGGGAATCTGGATGGGCGCGGCGCGCGTTTGCCGCTGCAATCCGTGGGGCGGCTCCGGCTATGATCCGCCGCCTGCGCGCCCCCAGCCGGGCGCGTGGCGGATGCCATGGCGGTACGGGCGCTGGCGAACGCCGGGCGCCTAGTCGCTCGCGTCGCCGCATTTGGGGTGTTGCAAACGGTTCAAGCGTCCCTGGCATTGGAAGGGCTGAATCGGTGATCCCCCCAAATTCAGCGACTCTACCGACTAGCGCCGTCTGCGCGGTTCTTGATAAAAACGCGCGATCTTCTCCGGGAGGCAAAAATGTGCCGCAACATCCGCACGCTCTTCAACTTCGAGCCGCCGGCGACCGACGAGGAAATCCGCGCCTCGGCGCTGCAATTCGTGCGAAAACTCTGCGGCTTCGCCCGACCCTCGCGCGCCAACGAGGCCGCGTTTAATCAGGCCGTCGACGAAGTGGCCGCCTCGGCGCGCCGGCTATTTGAGGCGATGCAGACAAACCAGCCGCCGCGCGATCGCGGGATCGAGGCTGTGAAGGCGCGAGCGCGGTCTTTACAGCGGTTTGGGTAGGGGCGGGCGCTACGCCGCCCAGTCCGTGGTGAGCAGGCCGGGGACGCGTTCGAATTCGCGACTACTGGCTGTCACAAGCAACGCGTTGCGCCGTCGCGCTTGGGCGGCGATCAGCACGTCATAGGGCCCAATCGGCATTCCCATGCGCTTGAGATGCGCGCGGATATCGCCTGCGTGCCCGGCGTCCTCGTCGTCAAAGGCGAGCAGTTCGATGCCGCTCGCCACGAGTGCGGTGATCTTGCGCTCGTTGTCCTCGCGCCGTTGGCTCGCCGCCGCGCCGTACATCAGCTCATGCAGCACGATGCTCGACATAAATAGCGACTGACCTTCGGCGCGCGCCACGTCGAATTTTGTCCGCACGATCAGCGGGCGCGCGTTGAGTAGGGCAATCGCGACGTTAGAATCGAGATGGATCATTTGTCGAAGGCGGGCTTGTCGGCGGGCATTCCCGGCTGCTCGCGTCCCTCCGGCATGAAGGGGTTGTCGCCGATGGCGTCGATCGCGTCCCACGGCGTCGCCTCGTCGGCTGAGGTCAGCGGCTCCAGCACAATGTGCTTGCCGATCCGCCTGACGCGAACTTCCTTGCCGGAAAAGCGGAATTCCTTGGGCAAGCGCACGGCTTGGCTACGGCCGTGCATGAAGAGTTTGGCGGTAGCGACCATTTGCGAGTCCTCAAGATGATAGATATCGCACGATATCTATCACAGCGGTGCCTGCTCGTCAATTTCTCGCCGCCGCTACTTCCTCTTCGCCGGCGCCGGACTCGAAATCAGGTTGGTTTGCTCTACTTTTGATCCCTAGTCAGTGCTCGTCTTGCCTGTTGCTTGGTCAAACACGCTGGTTAACTGGGTCGCCAACAATCGCTCAAGCAAATGCTCCATTTCGGAAACGTCGACTGTGTTGTTCTTCCAACTTCGATCAGCCGCTTCAAGTGCGTCAAAATACGGTTTGCGATTAGCGACGATTTGATCGGGTATCGTCTTGGCGCCGGGACGCACATAACCCAACTTCACGCATAGAACGACATACGAGCAAATTTTCGAAGTGCGTCCGTTGCCATCCGAGAATGGGTGAATCCAATTCAAGCGCCACATGGTATAAGCCGCTAGATGCAGGGCGGTCTTGTCCGCCATGTGGTCATTCAAATAATCGCAAAGTCCCTCGATTTGTTCCGGCACCATGTGGGCGCGGATTAATTCATGCTCGCTACCTTCGATTCCGACGCCAGCCGGTCGTCAATTTCCAGCGAATTCGCTTATTCCCTGCAAAGCCTCGCGGTGCAGCGCCTGAATCATTGAGGGCCGCCACCGGAATGTCGCACCTTTACTAACGGCGTCTTCAACGATTCTCAGACCCAGGTCGAATTGTCGCAGACCATTGCGGGCCTCTGCCTCTGCCTTGGTGCGCGGGTCGTTAATCAACTCCGCGGCCTCAGCGACGCTGTGACGGCGTTTCAAGTCATCGGGCGGGCTTGTCACGAGAACCTTGCAAAGCCATCTTCTTCGCCTCTTGATCGACCATTTCGCGTGTGATCGTCGGATTCTCGAATGCGGTATTGCCGTAGGCGAAACTGCGCCGCTGTTCTTCCTTTTCGGCGTCGGACATCTTCGTTCGGCGCGCAGCCTCTACAAGGCGCTTTAGTTCGTCTGGCATAGTTCCTCCATCGGACGAATCATAACGGATTCTCGCCAAGTAGGCATCAAGTCTTTAGCTCTTCCCCTTCGCCCGCCTGTCCCGCTTCGCCAGCGTCCGCAGCCGCAGCGCGTTCAGCTTGATGAACCCCGCCGCGTCGTTGTGGTCGTAGGCGACGGCGCCTTCCTCGAAGGTCACGAGGTCCTGATCGTAGAGCGAGTGCGGGCTGTCGCGGCCGATGAGGATGACGTTGCCTTTGTACAGCTTCAGGCGCACGCGGCCGGTGACGAATTCCTGGCTCTTGTCGATCATCGATTGCAACATTTCGCGCTCGGGCGAGAACCAGAAACCGTTGTAGATCAGCTCCGCGTATTTCGGCATGAACTCGTCTTTGAGATGCGCCGCGCCGCGATCCAGCGTGATCGATTCAATGCCGCGATGCGCGGTCAGCAAAATCGTGCCGCCGGGGGTTTCGTACATGCCGCGCGATTTCATGCCGACGAAGCGGTTCTCGACAAGATCGAGTCGGCCGATGCCATTGTCGTGGCCGAGCTTGTTAAGCGCGGTGAGCAAGGTTGCTGGCGACATCGTCTTGCCGTCGATGGCGACCGGATCGCCCTTCTCGAAGGCGATTTCGACGATGGTCGGCTTGTCCGGCGCGGCTTCGGGATCGAGGGTGCGCGAATAGACGTAGCCGGGCGTTTCCTCTGCCGGGTCTTCGAGCACCTTGCCCTCGGACGAGACGTGCAGCAGGTTGGCGTCGGTCGAGAACGGCGCATCGCCGCGCTTGTCCCTGGCGATGGGGATCTGGTTCTGTTCGGCGAACGCGATGAGCGCATTGCGCGAGGCGAACTCCCATTCGCGCCATGGCGCGATGATCTTGATGTCCGGCTCAAGCGCATAGGCGGAGAGTTCGAAGCGCACCTGATCGTTGCCCTTGCCGGTCGCGCCATGCGAGATTGCGTCGGCGCCGACTTTTCTGGCGATCTCGACAAGCCGCTTGGCGATCAACGGCCGCGCGATCGAAGTGCCGAGCAGATACAGCCCCTCGTATTGCGCGTTGGCGCGGAACATCGGGAACACGTAATCGCGTACGAATTCCTCGCGCAGGTCCTCTATGAAAATGTGCTCGGGCTTGACGCCCAGCATCTCGGCCTTCTTGCGCGCCGGCTCGAGCTCGTCGCCCTGGCCCAGATCGGCGGTGAAGGTGACGACTTCGCAGCCATAGGCGGTCTGCAACCATTTCAGGATGATCGACGTATCGAGGCCGCCGGAATAGGCGAGGACGACGCGTTTGACTTTGATTTTGGGCTTGGACATGGGCTCGGCGGTTCTGTGGGGCTGGCCCAATTTCCGCTCGTCTTGAACCGCCGTCTTGCCCGGACTTGTTCCGGGCATCCACGCCGCGCCGCGTAACTTCAGCTCGTTCGCTGGGCGCTCGGCCCAACCGCGTGGATGGCCGGGACAAGCCCGGCCATGACGAAGATCCCAGTCAAGAGAATTGGGCTCCAATCGACGCGGGACTATAGGGGGAGTTGCGCGGCGCGCAACCTTTACTGCGGCTTCCTGCCCGGCCAAAGCAGCAATTGCGCGGCCTCGATCAGCAGCAGCGCGATCAGGGCGGCGAGGATGACGTCGGAGAGATAATGGCCGCCGAACGCCATGCGCAGTACGCTGGTCGCAGCGCCAAAAAGTAACGCGGCGGCGATTGCTGGGCCGCGCCAGGGCGGCGGCGCGAGAAGAGCCGGAGCGACCATCCAGAAGCCTTCGGAGGCCTCGCCCGAAACAAACGAGCAATTGCGCTTGCAGGCGCCATCGAAGCGATACCACGGCCGGAATTCATCGGTCCCGCCGAAATCCTGTGTCTGGATCGGGCGGGGGCGGTGGGCGTGATCCTTGAGGCCGAGATTGACGACAAGGCCCGGTCCGATCGCCATCGTCGCGATGAGGAAGATCAACGCGCGTCCGCTCGGGGCGTAGAGCGTCGCAACGCCGTTGCGGCGCAGGGCGTAAAGCGCGCCAAAGCTGACGAGGATGACAAACGGCGTAACGTTGAAGAACGCCCGCGCGAAGCGCTCGAACGCCGTATGCCCGATAAAACCGCCGCCATCATAGAAATAATGCGCGACCGCGAGATCGATCCGCGGCCAGATCGCGAAGATGAGCGCGGCGGCGCAGGTTAGCGCCAGCAGCGCCCATGGATACGTTCGCATTTGGCTCAGAGCACCTTGTAGACTTGGCCGGTCTGCGCGCCTTCGATGCTGCGGCTGAACGCCCGCGCCGCCCGCGCGACGGGCGTTGGCTCGAAGCCGCGAAAATAGGGTCCGTAGCCTTCCATCGACTCGGCGAACACAGTCGGGCTGACGACGTTGATGCGCATCCCGCGCGGCAACTCGATCGCGGCGGCACGCGGACCCGCCGGGGCAAACTCCGCGACGATGCCGGCGGTGATGATCTCGTGCCGAGGCTTCAGTTCGTCGACAATAGCGCGCCCCAGCGTGCCGCTGGCGCCGATGACGAGAATGCGTAGCTTTTGTGCATCCGACATGCCCCTGCTCCGTGATTTGCGGGCGACGATCTTAGCGGAGCTTCGATAGCGGTGCAAAAACCTTCCGACAGCCGATTGCCTCCAGCCATCCCCGCGCTATAACTGCGCCGCCCGGCCAGATGTCGATCGCGCGGGGGGAAGGCAAAGCATGTTCCGTCTTGACGAGAAACTCTCCCGCATTCGGGCCGGCGCCTACAAACGCTCGGATTTCATCATCGCGGACGCCAAGGACGCCGACATGGGCGGCGGCGCCACCGCGTATGGGCCGGCCCGTCATCCCGACGGCGCGTGGACGCGCCACCGCACGCGCGACGAATTTCTCGATTCGATCGCGGCGGTCGTCAAGCAGGACATCGTCGACATCATGCTGGCATCCGCGTCGAACCTCGAGCGCCTCATCCGGCGCGGCGTTTTTCAGGGCAGCGTGGTCAAGCCGGCGATCCGCGCCAACGAGACGACCGACGTCTGGGGCATGCGCGGTTCAAACTACAAGAACCACGCCTCGCGCCCGTTCCGTACATCGTCGCCATCGCGCGTGCGCTCCGGCGCGTCGAAACCGCATCCAGCCGGGCCGGTCGCGTTGACCGATCTCGGGCTTTATTCGATCACTTTTAACAACGACATCGACGCCGATATCGCCTCTCTCGAAGCCTTCACGCAATTTCGCCATGACGCAGGGGAGGCCGGGCTCAATTATTTCCTCGAAGTATTCAACCCGAATGTCGCCACCGGCATTTCGGCCGAGGATATGCCGCACTTCGTCAACGATTGCATCCTGCGCTGCCTCGCCGGCCTCGTCGAAGCCGAGCGGCCGCTCTTCCTCAAAATGCCCTACAACGGGCCGAAGGCGATGGAAGAGCTGGCCTCGTTCGACGGCAGCCTTGTCGTCGGCGTTCTGGGCGGCGGCGCGGGCACGACGCGCGATTGCTTCGAACTGATCCATCAGGCGGAAAAATATGGCGCGCGCGTTGCGCTGTTTGGCCGCAAGATCAATCTGGCGGAATCGCCGCTCGACATAGTCAAGTTCATGCGCGCTGTCGCTGACGGCGCGCTTGCGCCCGCCGATGCGGTCGCCGCCTATCATGACGCGCTGCGCAAGCTGGGCATTAAGCCCTATCGCGAGCTGGCCGCCGATGACGCGATCACCGAAGCCGCGCTCAAACAGCCGTGAGCGCGGCGATTGCGCGTCACGGCATCGTCACCGCTGGCACGTGGTGCGTCGATCTCAACAAGCTGATCGACCATTGGCCGGCTGAGGATACGTCGAACGAAGTGCTCGCCGTGGATCGGCAGGGCGGCGGTTCGGCGTGCAACATGGCAATCGATCTGCGCCGGCTCGATTCCTCCTTGCCGGTGGCGACGATGGGGCTTGTCGGGGGCGACGATCACGGCCGCTTTCTGCTGGGGCAATGCGATCAATGGGGCATCGAGCGCAGCCGCCTGCAAGCGGTCGCCGGCGCGCCATCGCTCACCGTCGATGCTTTCACCATCCGCGGCGCGGGGCGGCGCACGCATTTCTTCTTGCCGGGCGTCGCTGCGCTGCTCAATCCCGATCATCTCGATTTCAGCGACGTGCGAGCCGACATCCTGCATCTCGGCCTGCCGGGTGCGCATGCGGCGATGGACGGCGCATGGAAAGACCACGCCAACGGCTGGGCGGCGACGCTGAAAGCGGCGCGTGCGCAAGGCCTGCGCACGAATCTCGAAACCATGACAATCGCACGCGAGCGGCTCGCGGCGTTGACGGCGCCATGCCTGCCGCATCTCGATTTTCTCATCGTCAACGATTACGAGATCGGCGCCATCGCGGGCGAGCCGACGCGCAACGGCGAAAAGCCGGATATCGCCGCCATCTGGCGCGCCATCGAGCTTGTCTTCGCGCGCGGGCCGTTGCAGTTGATTGTCGTGCATTTTCCCGAAGGCGCGCTGTTGGCCCGGCGCGATGGCGCACGGCTCGCCGTCGGTTCGGTGGCGATCCCGCAAGACGCGATCGTCGGCGTCAACGGCGCTGGCGACGCCTTCGCCGCAGGCATTCTGTACGGCCTGCATCAGCGCTGGAGCGACGAACAGAGTGTCGCGCTGGCGCATTGCAGCGCCGCCGCGTCGATGCGCTCGCTGTCGACCACGGGCGGCGTCATGCCAGTCGAGGAATGTCTCGCGCTGGCGCAGCGCTGGGGGCTTCGCGACGCGCCGCGCTAGGCGGATTTCCCTGGCCGTTTTTCACGCAAGGCGATTTGATGCAGCGCGTTTTCCCGCACCGGATCATCTTCATTCGGCATGGCGAGACGGCGTTCAACGCCTCCGGGCAGTTGCAGGGACAGCGCGACATCCCGTTGAACGCGCGCGGACGTGGACAGGCGAGCGCAGTCGGACGATTTTTGTGCGATTCCTACGCCGCCGAGATCGCACGGCTCGATGCTGCTGGAGCCTTCTGGACTTCGCCGCTGGGGCGCACGCGCGAGACGATGGAACTCGCCCGCGCCGCGATGCGACTGGCACCAAAGACTTACAAGCTCGACGATCGGCTGAAAGAACTGACGTTTGGCGAGTGGGAAGGCCTGACCTGGCGCGAGGTCGAAAAGATCGACGCCGCCGGTGTGCGGGCGCGCAAGGCGGATAAGTGGGGTTTCACGCCGCCCGGCGGCGAGAGCTACGCAACACTGGCGTTGCGCGTGGGTTCGTGGCTCGATGAGCGCGATGGGGACTGCTTTGTCGCCGCGCATGGCGGCGTGGCGCGGGCGCTGCTGGTCCTCATTGCCGGCGTCGCCGAGGATGTGGCCGAGGACGCCGACATCTGGCAAGGCCGCGCCCTGATATTCGACAAGGGTGGCTTTGTCTGGGTCGGCTGAACGGCTGTCTAAGGGCGGCAAAACAAAACAGCTCCGACGCCAAAAGCGTCGAAGCCGGTTCGCTAATTGCTCCGGGCCGTTGTGTTGACCCGCCATTCGAACAATCGCGCCCGACGTATCGCGCGGACGCGTTGGCAACGGAAGCTTACATCTTTTTCATCATTTTCTTGTGGTGCTTCATCATCTTATGATGCTTCATCATCTTATGATGCTTCATCATCTTGTGATGTTTCATCATTTTGTGATGCTTGGCCATCGGCATGGCCATCGCGGCGTCGGCGGCCGGCGCTGCGTCGGCGGCCGGCGCGGCGGCGGTCTGGGCCGAAGCGGCGACCGGGGTGAACAGCAGGCTGGCGCCCAGGCCGAGCGCGGCGAGAATTTTCAACATTGGCATCTCTCCATTTATGAATCGGATGATTCGAAGCTTTGGAAGCGATGCGATAATGGCGAAGCCAAGATGAATTGATCATGAACGCTTTATTAAATCCGTCGTAACAGATAATTCGCGCGCCGTTCGCTACGATGAGCCCGCCAGCGCCGCGCGCCATTTGACGCGCATCGCATCGGCTCTTAAGAACCGGGCGAGCCATCATGTCCCACAATAGCTTCGGCCATCTTTTTCGCGTCACCACGTTCGGCGAAAGCCACGGGGCGGGGATCGGCTGCGTTGTCGATGGCTGCCCGCCGCTGATCCCGCTTGAGGCGAGCGAAATCCAGGCCGATCTCGACCGTCGCCGCCCCGGAACTTCACGTTTCACTACGCAGCGCCGCGAGCCTGACGAAGTGAAGATTCTTTCCGGCGTGATGTTCGACGAGCGCAGCGGACGCCAGGTGACCACCGGCGCGCCGATTGGCCTGTTCATCGAAAATGTCGATCAGCGCTCGAAGGACTACGGCGAAATCAAAGACAAATTTCGCCCCGGCCACGCCGACTACACCTACCAGGCCAAATACGGCATCCGCGACTATCGCGGCGGCGGGCGCTCGTCGGCGCGTGAAACCGCGGCGCGGGTCGCCGCCGGCGCGATCGCCCGCAAGGTCATTCCCGGAGTAGCCATTCGCGGCGCGCTGGTGCAGATGGGCAACCGCCAAATCGATCGCGCCCGCTGGGACTGGAGCGAGGTTCGCAACAATCCGTTCTTTTGCCCCGACGCGGTCGCGGCGGCGGAATTCGCCGACTATCTCGATGCGATCCGCAAAGCGGGTTCCTCGATCGGCGCGGTATGCGAGATCGTCGCCGAAGGTGCGCCGGCGGGGTGGGGCGCGCCAATCTACGGCAAGCTCGATAGCGAGCTCGCCAGCGCGCTGATGAGCATCAACGCCGTCAAGGGCGTCGAGATCGGCGCGGGCTTTGGCGCGGCGGAATTGTCGGGCGAGGAAAACGCCGATGAAATGCGCGCTGGCAATGACGGGCGCCCGGTGTTTCTCGCCAACCACGCCGGCGGCGTCCTCGGCGGCATTTCCACTGGGCAGCCGATCGTCGCGCGCTTCGCCGTCAAGCCGACATCGTCGATCCTTTCGCCGCGCCTCACCGTGACGCGCGCGGGGGAAGAGACCGACATTATGACCAAGGGCCGCCACGACCCTTGTGTAGGTATTCGCGCCGTGCCGGTTGGCGAAGCGATGATGGCCTGCGTGCTGGCGGACGCATTCCTGCGCCATCGGGGGCAGGTGGGGTGAGGCGCCGCGCTTGTGAGCGATTGCGCCGGGGTATAGCGTCGCCGCACTGAAAAAAGCGCCGCCAAGCGCCAATAACTGGGGAGGCTCGCCATGTCGATCTATTCCGGCCCGGTCTTCGAAATGGCGCGCGATCAGTTTCACGTCATCGCCGATCATCTCGACATACCGCTTGATGAGCGCGACCGGCTGTTGCTGCCCAAACGCGCCATCGCGGTTTCCTGCCCGATCCACATGGACGACGGGCGCACGATGGTTTTCCCCGGCTATCGCGTCCAGCACCATTTGACGCTCGGACCAACCAAGGGCGGCACGCGCTTTGCTCCCAATGTCGACATCGGCGAGATTGGCGCGCTGGCGATCTGGATGAGCTGGAAATGCGCGCTTGCCGAACTGCCATATGGCGGGGCCAAGGGCGGCATCACCGTCGATCCAAACAGTCTTTCGCGCCGCGAACTCGAAAATCTGTCGCGCCGCTACATGCAGGAAATGATCCCGTTCATCGGCCCGCGCGTCGACGTCATGGCGCCCGACATGGGCACCAACGAGCAGATCATGGCGTGGTTCATGGACACTTATTCGATGTATCAGGGCGTCACCGTTCCCGAGATCGTCACCGGCAAGCCGGTGGCTTCAGGCGGCACGCTGGGACGGCGCGAGGCGACGGGGCACGGTGTCGCGTTTCTGTCGTTCCGCGCGATGGAAATGATCGGTCTGCAGCCGCTTGGCGCCACGGCGATCGTGCAGGGGTTCGGCAACGTCGGCTCCTACGCGTCGCTTGGCCTGGCGGAGCGCGGCGTCAAGATCATCGGCGTCAGCGATCACACGATCGCCTATTACGATCCCAAGGGTTTCGACATCGGCGCGATCAACAGCCATGTCGCGGCGCACGGCGTTCTCAAGGGGTTTTCGAACGAGGCGATCATCGATGCCCAGGCGCTGCTGACGCAGCCTTGCGACGTGCTGGCCCCCTGCGCGGTCGAGCGCGTCATCAATGGCGACAACGCGCAGCATCTCAAATGCCGGATCATCGCGGAAGGCGCCAACGGCCCGACGACGCCGGAGGCCGACCTAATCCTGCGGCAGCGCAATGACGAGATTTTCGTCATCCCGGATATTCTATGTAATGCTGGCGGCGTCATCGTCAGTTATTTCGAGTGGGTGCAGGACCTGCAACAATATTTCTGGTCCAAGAAGGAAGTGATGGAGCGTCTGGAACAGGCGCTTGATCGCTCGTGGGGCAATGTCGTGCGCCGCGCCGAAAAAGATGGCGTCGCCAACCGCACGGCGGCTATGGCGATCGGCGTTGAGAAAGTGCGCAACGCCAAGATTTTGCGCGGCCTCTTCCCTTGATCGTTTTCAGTGCGCCGGCGATGGCGCTGTGACCGCAACGATTGGCCCGACCGGCCAGAGCGCGTCATCGCGCTTCAGATCGGCGGAATACAGACTTGAGATCGATCCGTCGAGATAAAGCGCGTTGGGGCAATTCAGTCCGTCGCGGAACAGCCGCGCGAACGCATAGAACGTGACCGGCTCGTCCGAAATCGCAAATGCCGCGATCACGCCATTGCGCACGCCGACGCCGTTTCGCGTCTTCGCCGAAGTGCCGGTTGGCAAAATCTTCGGATGAATCGCGCCGTCGATCACCAGCATCGGCCCCGATTGCGTGGCGTAACGCGCCTTGGGCGCCGCGGCGACATAGCGCGCGCTCTCCATCACGCCGACCGACGCGTCGCCAACAAAAAAGACGCCGTTTGGCTTGAGGTGAAAATTGCTGTCGCCGTCGCGCAGATCGGGCTTGCGCAGCTGCTTGCCGTCTTCGACGTAGAGGCCGACAGGCGCTGTGCTTTCCTGATAGATGCCGGCGTTCATGGCAAAGCGCAGCGCCCGGCCCTTGGCGTTGAGCGCGGCCGCAAGCGGCGCGAAGGCGCCATAGGGACGAGCGTCCGCGCCTTTCCAGAACATTTGAATCGTGTCGCGCCGCGCATCGAACGTGCAGACCGTGTAGGCGGCGCCTTCAAAGCGTATGGGCGCGCAGGGTGCGGCGGTCTGCGCAACAGCGGGGCTCGCCAGAATGCAGGCGACCGGAAAAGCCGCAAACGCAATCCCCGTCTTCGCGAGCCTTGGCGAATGCTTCGCATTCGCTGGGGCGAAGCTATCCATTGCCCGAGACAAAGGTGGATTCCTTCGCCGCGCTCGCAATGACGGAATATGGCGCATGAGAAGTCGACCAATCCTCGCGAATATTTTCAACGCGACCTCGTATTTCCTAACGGGCGCCGACATCGACTCTCACCTCCGACGCTACAGCACCTTGCCCGGATTCAAAATGCCCAGCGGATCGAGTGTCGCCTTGAGTTCACGCATGACGGCGAGCGCCACCGGGTCCTTGGTTTGAGCCAGGAGATCGCGTTTGAGCCGCCCGATGCCATGCTCGGCCGAGATCGAACCGTGAAATTTCGCGACAACGACATGCACGACTTCATTCATCGCCCGCCATTGCGCCAGAAATGCGGATTTTTCCCAGCCAATCGGTTGCGAGATGTTGAAATGGATATTGCCATCGCCCAGGTGGCCGAAGGCGACGATGCGCGCGCCCGGCATGAACCCAAGAACCGCCGCGCTCGCCTCGTCAAGAAAATCCGGCGCGGCGCCGACGGGAACGCTGACGTCATGCTTGATCGAGCCGCCGATATGCTTTTGCGCTTCCGACATTGTTTCGCGCAAATGCCAGAAATCACGGCGCTGTTGCAGCGACGCGGCAACGCTGGCGTCTTCGATGATACGCTGTTCAAGCGCCGCTTCGAGGAGGTCGGTCATCGTCTCATCAAGACCGGTCGCCGCCTGGGACGATAGCTCGATCAGGACATAAGACGCATGCGGGGCGGCGAGCGGTTCGCGCTGGCCCGGATAATTGTTGACGACGAGCTCGATGCCGATGCGCGGGATCAGTTCAAAGCTGGTGATGCCAGCCCCGACGCGCTCGCGCGCCAGTGTCAGGAATTGCAAGGCACGCCGCGCGTCGGCGAGGCCAACGAAGGCGGTGGCGCGCGAGCGGGGTAGCGGAAATAGTTTCAGCGCCGCGGCGGTGATGATCCCGAGCGTGCCTTCGGCGCCGATGAACAGGTTTTTCAAATCGTAGCCGGTGTTGTCCTTGCGCAATTTACTTAAGTTATTGAGGACGCGCCCGTCCGCGAGCACGACTTCGAGCCCCGTCGTGAGATCGCGCGCATTGCCGTAGGCGATGACGGCGATGCCGCCCGCGTTGGTCGACAGATTGCCGCCGATCGTGCAGGCGCCCTCGGAGGCGAGCGACAGCGGAAACAGACGCCCCGCGCCCTCCGCCGCCGCTTGCGCGTTGGCCAGCGTCACGCCGGCTTCGACGATCATCGTATCGGTCAGCGCGTCGATCTCGCGCACCTTGTTGAGGCGCTGCAACGACAGAATAATTTGCGCGCCGCTCTCGTCCGGAATCTGGCCGCCAACGAGGCCGGTGTTGCCGCCCTGCGGCACAATTGCGAGCCGCGCACGGTGGCAATGGGCGAGCACCGCCGCGACTTCCTCGGTCGACGCGGGACGCACAAACGCCAACGCCTTCCCCTGATACAGCCCGCGCGGCTCGACAAGCGCGCCAGCGATCAGCGCTGGGTCCGTGAGCACGTGCTGCGTGCCGACGATCCGCGCCAGGCTCGCCAGATTGTCTTCGCGCGCGCCCATCGTCAGCTCAGCATGCTTCTCTGGCGTTTCGCCACGCGCGGCCGGCGAAACACCGCGACGGTTTCAAGGTGCGGCGAGAAGCGAAACTGGTCAATCGGCATGACCGGCTCGATAACATAGCCGCCCTCGATCAGGGTGCGAGCGTCGCGGGCAAAACTCGCTGCGTTGCAGGAGATCGCGACGACGGTGGGCACGAGGCTCGCCGCCAGTTCGCGCGCCTGAGCCTGCGCGCCCGCTCGCGGCGGATCGAAGCAGACGGCGTCATAATCCTTCAGCTCGGCGGCCTGGAGCGGGCGGTGAAACAGATCGCGCGCTTCCGCCATGATCGGGCGTAATGAAGGGGTCTGGCCTACGGCGCGCGATAGCGCTGCGAGCGCCGGTCCTTCGATATCGAACGCCCAGACGTTGTGCTCGGCTGCGAGGCGCAGCGCGATGGCCCCTGATCCGCAGAACAGGTCGGCGACGCGTTTGGCGCCTTTGGCGCCAGCGAGGGCGAGCGAGGCCAGCGTGTTCTCGCCGGCGATCGTCGCCTGCAGGAAGCCTCCCGGCGGCGGACAGACTGTTGCCGCGCCCATCGCAACTTCCGGCGTCCGGCGCTCGATGATGATGGCGCCGTGGTTCGACAAGCGCGCCAGATCGGCCTGCTTGGTGGTTTCGATCAGCTTCTTGATGAAGGGCGCCTCGATCGGCCCGGTTCCACGGATATCGATGTCCAGGCCGGTCAGCGTCGCGGTCGCGGTGATGTCGAGCGGCTTGCCGATGCCGCGCAGGTCATGCGTGATGCGCCGCGCGGCGTTCAATGCGCCGGCCATGCCGGGCGCCAGAACCGGGCATTCCTCAATGGCGATGATGTCGTGGGTGCGCGCCCGCATGAAGCCGAGGATTCCGGGGCTGCCCGGCCCGTCGTAGCGCGTGTGAAACGTCGCGCGCCGGCGTCCCTCGCCATGCGCGTCCAGGAGCGCGCCGACTTCCGCCCGCACGCCGGCCTGGGCGAGCGCGTCGACGAGAATCTGCCGCTTCCAGCTTGCATAAAGGCTGGCGCTCATGTGCTGGGCCGCGCAGCCGCCGCAGGCGCCAAAATAACGACAGATCGGCGTCGCGCGCTCGGCGCTGGCTTTCGCGATCTCGACGATGGCGCCGCGCTCGCCATGCAACGCGGCGGTGACGCGCTCGCCCGGCAGCGCGCCGGCTATGGCGAGCCTGCGCGGCGCGCTCGCGACCCCCTCGCCGCGCCCGTTGAGATTGTCGATCAAGACGTCCTGTGCATCAGTCATGCCGGGCGGCATACAGGAATTCGCGCGCGCCGTCGCCGCCCACGATCGGCGAGGCGATCAGGCCGACGGATGTCCAGCCGAGGTTTTCGACGCAATCGCGGATTTCGTCGCAAACTTTTGCATGAATTGCCGGGTCCTTGACGGCGCCCTTGACCAGATTTTCCCGCCCTGCCTCGAACTGCGGCTTTATCAGCGCGACAAGCCACGCCGGCTTTGCCGCGAGCGCCAGCACCGGCGGCAGCACGAGACGCAGCGAAATAAAACTCACGTCGCAGACGATCGCCTGCGGCGGCTCGCCGAGCATCGCGGGCGTCAATTGCCGCGCATCGGCGTTTTCCAGCGCGACCACGCGGGGGTCGGCGCGCAGGCGCGGATCGAGCTGGCCGTGGCCGACGTCGACCGCCACAACGCGCCGCGCTCCCCGCGCCAGCAGCACATCGGTAAAGCCGCCAGTCGAGGCGCCGACGTCGAGACAGGCGAGGCCGTTTGGATCGAGCGCGAATTCTTCCAGCGCCGCCGCCAGTTTGACGCCGCCGCGCGAGACCCAGGGATGCGGCGCGCTGGCTTCGATGCGGGCGCTCGGGTCGATATTCTCCGAGGATTTGGCGACGACGTTTCCATCGACGCTGACCAGCCCGGCCGCGATCGCCGCCTGCGCGCGGGCGCGAGTCGGGAACAGGCCGAGTTCGACCAAAATGATGTCGACGCGCTTGCGCATTGGGAGGCTCAGCGTTGAAAGATTGGCCCGATAAGGCGCCGCGCGGTTTCAGCTCCGCGCGATAGTGCGCGGACGTCCGCCTTTCGCGCCGTTCGTGCGGGCCGCTGCCGCCTTCGCCGGGGATTTCGCCTGTCCGGCGCGGCGCGCCAGTTCTCGCGCCATCCAGTCCTTTGTCCCGAAAATGCCGGACACCAGGGCGGGCACAAGAAGATCGGCGTCCAGTTTCGGCCAGTGGAGATCAAAGCCGAGACTGTCGACTTCGATGGTTTCCAGATCATCGTCACTGGCGCCGTGCAAATCCTGCACAAGTTGCGCCGGGAAGGCGTAAAAGCAGCCGTTGAGGAGATCGATCGTCACCCTGCCGGACGCGCGATCGTATTTTGCGGCGACGGCGCGAGGTTCGTCTCTCAACAATTCGCGACCGCGCGCTTCGGCGGCGTGAAACATTGCTTCATTGGATCGGGCCATGAATAAGCTCCCGCTCTGCTATCCCTTCGCCCGCGCCAGCGTCTTCCTCAGCGCCGCGTTGATGCGCGACTGCCAGCCCGGGCCTGTAGCGCGAAAATGCGCGAGCACGTCCTGATCGAGGCGCAGCGAAACCAGCGCCTTGGTCGGCGTTTTCTGCGGGCCGCGCTGGCCCTGGCGGCGCTTTTCCAGCGCTTCGAAGAAGGCGGGCGGCAGGACTTCGCGGGCGGGTTTTGCTTTGGCGAAGTCTTGCCTCGTCCATTCCGGATTGTCGGAAACGACGTCCCAATCCTCCTGGGTGTAATGGGGGTTGGGGACGTAGCCGGGGGCGTGTTTAGCTTTCATGGAGTTGGCTTTCTCTCTTGTTTGCGGGACGCAGGCTGACGATTGAAACGGCCTCGGCGCCGAGGGGCGAGGCGATAACGGCGACCAAGAGAGCGCCATTGAGTTCGCCAATCAGTCTGAGGCGGTTGCGCCCGGTCGTGCTGGGCTTTGCCGGAAGCGCGATCGCGTCGGCAAAATTGAATCCGTTTTCTATGTCGGCAAAATCCAGCTTGTGCTTGGCAAGGTTGGCGAGGCGCTTGGTCTCGTCCCAGACGAAGATCATGTTTTTTCGTATCTACAATTCAACGAGACGTCAAGGCTTTGTGTGGAAACGCCGCTGAGTGGGATTCCGGCCCCGCCAGCCCACTCTTGACTCTCCCCCGCATTCGTCCAAAAATAGAACATATAGTGAACATATGAGAAGGCGGGACTGATGTCGCGGGGCGGCAGGGCGGAGGCTATAGCGCATTTGCGCAGCGCGATTGCCGGCATGACAGCCGATTGCCGGCCCCTGAGCGCGCGCGCGCCGCTCCTCCTGCCAATGGCGCGCGCGCTCGATGCGGCGCTCGGCGGCGGGCTGGCGGGCGATGGGCTGCATGAGATCGCCCCGGCGACCCCGAGCGATGGCGCGGCGGCGATGGGTTTCGCGCTGGCGATCGGCGCGCGTTTTCTTGGCGCGGCGGCGCGGCGGACGAGCGCGCTCATCATCACCGACGATTTTTGCGCGCGCGAGACCGGCGCGCTGTACGGGCCGGGGCTGGCGGCGCTGGGGCTGGCGATGGAGCGCCTGATTATCGTGCGCGCGCCCGATGCGCCGGCGCTGCTGTGGGCGATGGAGGAGGCGCTGAAAAGCGGCGCGCCAGCCTTTGTCATCGGCGAGATGTGGGGCGGCGCCCGGCATTACGGCCTCACCGCGTCGCGCCGGCTGCTGCTGGCGGCGCGCACGGGGCGCACGCCCGCGCTGATCGTGCATGGCGGCGCGTTTGGCGGGGCGGAGTCTCTCTCCAGCGCCGCCGAGACGCGTTTCGCAGTGGCTTATGCGCCGAGCGCGCGAACTGAATCGGCGGGCGGGCGCCTGCCGCTTCCCGGCGCCCCCGCCTTCACCGTGCGTTTGCTGAAAGCGCGGTTGCGGCCGGGCTCACAGGCGCCGCCAGCAGTTGATGCGCCGCCTGCGAATTTCGACGAGACAAGAATTATCCGCCTTGAATGGAACAGCGCTGAAAGATGCTTCCTTGACCCGACGATTTCTCTCCCTGTGGTTCGCGCGATTGCCGACGGACCGGGCGCACGCGCTGCGGCGGGATAACGCCACGAATGCGCCGCTGGCGACCGTCGCCAAGGTCAACAGCGCGCAGCGGCTTGTCTGTGTCGATCAACGCGCGGCAAGCCTCGGCCTGCATCCAAACCTGTCGCTCGCCGATGCGCGGGCGCGCTATCCCGATCTGATCGCGGTTGAGGCGGACCCGGCCGAGGAAGCGCGCTTGTTGGCGCGCATCGCCGACTTTTGCGCGCGCTTTACGCCGCTGGCGGCGCTCGACGGCGCCGACGGCATCATGCTCGATATTTCAGGCGTCGCGCATCTCTTCGATGGCGAAGAAAAAATGGCGGAGACAATCGAGACGAAGCTGGCCGGGCAGGGGCTTCACGCCTCGCTTGGCATCGCCGACGCGCCGCGCGCCGCCTGGGCGTTGGCGCGCTTTTCCAGCCAGCGCATCGCGCCATCAGCGATGTCCGAGAAGCTGTTCGCCAGAATGTTTCATGGCCTGCCGCTCGCCGCGCTCGGGCTGGAGGAAAAGATCATCGCCGATCTCGCCCGCGCCGGCCTGCGCCGCGTCGGCGATATCGCGATGCGGCCGCGCGCGCCGATCGCCGCGCGTTTTGGCGCTGATGTCATAAGCCGTCTCGACGCCTTGAGCGGGCTGGAGCGCGGCGCCATCAGCCCGCGTTTCGCCGCGCCGGATTTTTGCGCCGAGCGGCGTTTCGCCAGCGCCATTGCGCAGCGCGAGGCGGTCGACCTCGCCATCGCCAAGCTCGCCGACGATCTCGTCGTGCTGCTGGAGCGCCAGGCCAAAGGCGCGCGGCGGCTGGAGCTTTGCCTGTTCCGCGCCGATGGCGCCTTGCGCCGCATCGAGGTCGGCGCCAGCCGCCCGCTCAACGAGGCGCGAGGAATCGCGCGCCTGTTCGCCGAGCGGCTGGAAGCGAAAGACGAAGACGAAATCGACGCCGGTTTTGGCATCGATATCATGCGCCTGTCCTGCCTTGTCGCCGAACCGCTGGCGCCCTCGCAGCGCGAATTGGAGCGCGCTCATGAAGGCGAGCGGGCGCGCGCGCTCGCCGATTTGCTCGACCGCCTCAGCGCGCGCCTCGGCCCGCGCCGCGTGACGCGGCTGGAGCCTGTCGACACACATATCCCCGAGCATGGAATTATCGCCGTTCCCGCTGTGCAGGGAGAGATGAGAGGCAACGCCAAACATGATCTCGCCGCATCGCAACAGGCCGTTCCGACGCGCCCCATCCGCCTGTTCGAGCGCCCCGAGCGCATCGAGGCGATCGCCGAAATTCCCGACGGACCGCCGCTGCGTTTCCGCTGGCGCCGCATGCTGCACGAAGTCGCCGCCATCGAAGGCCCCGAACGCATCGCGCCCGAATGGTGGCGGCGCGAGGAAGCGCTGACGCGCGACTACTTCCGCGCCGAGGACAGGCAAGGGCGAAGATTCTGGCTCTACCGCGAGGGCTTGTACGGGCAAGAGAACGTGAAGTGGTTTGTGCAGGGGTTGATGGCGTGAAGCAAACCCTTCTCCCGCGAGCGGGAGAAGGTGGCGCGAAGCGCCGGATGAGGGGAGTTCATATGCGTGACGATGTGCCAATATCCGCAAAGAAACGTGCGCGGGTCATGCGGCGAGCGCCGATAGATTCAGAGCGCAAACTTTGGTATGCCTTGCGCGACCGCCGCATGCAGCAGCTCAAGTTCCGCCGACAAGCGCCGGTCGGAGCCTATATCGCCGATTTTCTTTGCCTCGAACATCGATTGATCATCGAGGCGGACGGATCGCAGCATGCGGATCGTATTGCGGACAGGGTTCGCGACGCCTGGTTTGTCGCCAAAGGCTACAGCGTCCTGCGATTCTGGAATCACGATATTCTTTTCGAACGCGAGAGCGTCCTGGCGACGATCGCGGCCAGTTGCGGTCTGTCATGGTGAGCGCGCGCGCCCTCATCCGGCGCTTCGCGCCACCTTCTCCCGCAAGCGGGAGAAGGGGTTCGCCCCCTCTCCCGCTTGCGGGAGAGGGCTGGGGTGAGGGCGCGTAGCCATGATCCGCCCATCCCCCCGCTACGCCGAGCTCGCGACGGCCACCAACTTCTCCTTCCTGCGCGGCGCCTCACACCCTGAAGAGCTGGTCGCGCAGGCCGTCGAGCTTGGGCTTGCCGGCATCGGCGTCGCCGATCGCAACACGCTGGCGGGCGTCGTGCGCGGCCATGTTTATGCGCGCGAGCATGCGCAGGCGATTGGCGCGTTCCGGGTGATTGCGGGCGCGCGGCTGGCGTTCAACGATGGGACGCCCGACATGCTCGCCTATCCCCGCGACCGGCGCGCCTATGGGAGGCTCAGCCGGCTGCTGACGAAAGGCAATCTGCGCGCGCCCAAGGGCGAGTGCCATCTCGCGCTCGACGATCTGCTTGAGCACGCCGAGGGCTTGCAGATCGTCGCGATGGGCGGAAGCGCGCCGCTCCTCTCGCGCCTGCGCGAAGTCTTCGCACAACGCCTGTGGCTGGCGGCGTCGATGACTTACGGCGCGGATATGCGCGGCGCGCTGGCGCAGCGCGTTGCCTTGGCGCGCAAGTCCGGCGTTGCGCTGATCGCGGTCAATGACGTGTTGATGCACCGGCCCGAGCGGCGCCCGCTCGCCGATGTGCTCGCCTGCATCCGCGAGGGCGTTACGATCGACAACGCCGGGCGCCTGCTTGAGGCCAATGCCGAGCGTCATCTGAAAAGCCCCGAGGAAATGGCGCGGCTGTTCGCCGAGGCGCCGCAAGCGCTGGAGGAAAGCATCCGCTTTCTCGACGGCATATCCTTCAGCCTCGACGAACTCGCCTACGATTATCCCGAAGAATTGCGCGAAGGTTTTGATACGCAGCAGCAGGCGCTTGAATCCTTCACGCTAAGCGGCGCGCGGGCGCGCTATCCTGAGGGCATTCCAGCCGCTGTCGTGAAGGCGCTGGCCTATGAATTGAGCCTGATCGGCCAGCTCAGTTACGCCCCGTATTTTCTCACCGTGCATGACATCGTGCGCTTTGCTCGCTCGCGCGGCATTCTGTGTCAGGGCCGCGGTTCGGCCGCCAATTCCGCTGTCTGCTTTTGCCTCGGAATTACCGAGGTCGATCCGCATCGCTTCGATCTGCTGTTCGAGCGCTTCATCTCGCCCGAGCGCAACGAGCCGCCCGATATCGATGTCGATTTCGAGCATGAGCGGCGCGAGGAGGTGATGCAATATATCTACCAGCGTTTCGGGCGCGAGCGGGCGGGGCTGGCGGCCGCCGTCACCACCTATCGCACGCGCTCGGCGGTGCGCGAAACCGCCAAAGCCTTCGGCCTGTCGGACGATATCATCAGTGCGCTGAATGGCATGACATGGGGCCATGGTTCCCAGCCGATCGAAGGCGAACAGGCGCGCCGCGCCGGGCTCGATCCCAGCGATCCGACACTGGCGCTGGCGATGCGCCTCGCCGCCGAACTCGTCGGCTTTCCCCGGCATTTGTCGCAGCACAGCGGCGGCTTTGTCATCACGCGCGAGCGGCTCGATGAAGTGGTGCCGATCATGAATGCGGCGATGGACGACCGCACGACGATCGAGTGGGACAAGAACGATCTTGACGCGCTTGGCATTCTCAAGATCGACGTGCTGGCGTTGGGTATGTTGAGCGCGTTGCGGCGGGGTTTCGATCTTCTCGACAAGCACTATGGCCAGCGTCTGACGCTGGCGACGATCCCGGCGGAAGAAGCCTGCGTCTACGCGATGATCCAGCGCGCCGACACGATCGGCGTGTTCCAGATCGAGAGCCGCGCGCAAATGTCGATGCTGCCGCGTCTCAAGCCGGCAAAGTTCTACGATCTCGTCATCGAGGTCGCCATCGTGCGGCCTGGCCCGATCCAGGGCGACATGGTTCATCCCTATTTGCGCCGTCGCCAGGGTATCGAGGACGTCGTCTATCCCTCGAAGGAGCTGGAGGATGTGCTCGGCAAGACGCTGGGCGTGCCGCTGTTTCAGGAACAGGCGATGAAGATCGCCATTGTCGCCGCTGGTTTCACGCCGTCGGAAGCCGATAAATTGCGCCGCGCCATGGCGACATTCCGCCGCGTCGGGACGATCCAGACATTCCGCGACAAGATGGTCGAGGGCATGGCGGCGCGGGGATATGAAAGGGAGTTCGCCGAGCGCTGCTTTCGCCAGATCGAGGGCTTTGGCGAATACGGTTTTCCCGAGAGCCACGCCGCAAGTTTCGCGCTGCTGGTCTATGCCTCGTGCTGGATGAAATGCCGCTATCCCGATGTGTTCAGCGCTGCGCTGCTCAACGCGCAGCCGCTGGGATTCTACGCGCCCTCGCAGATCGTGCGCGACGCGCGCGAGCATGGCGTGGAGGTGCGCGAGGTCGATGTGAATTTTTCGGACTGGGATTGCACGCTGGAGGGGAATGGCCCTTCCCCGCTGCGCGGGGAAGGGGTTCGCCTCCACCCCCGCCATGCCGCGATGGCCCCGCACATCCGCGCTGCGCATGCCGTGCGCCTTGGGTTGCGGCAGATCGTCGGCATTCGCGAGGAGGATATGCAGCGTCTCGTCGAAAAGCGCGGCGCGGGCTATGATTCCATCCGCGATGTCTGGCTGCGCACGGGCTTGAGCGCCGCCATTCTCGAGCGGCTCGCCGACGCCGACGCGTTCAACTCGCTCGGCCTCGACCGGCGCGAGGCGCTGTGGGCGGTGCGCGGGCTTGATCGGGTGGGCGATCAGGACGATCTGCCGCTGTTCGCCGCCTCCCGGCCGGAGCGCGAGCACGAGCCTGACGCGCGACTGCCGCCGATGCCGCTGGGCGCGCATGTCGTCGAGGATTACCGGCGGCTTTCGCTATCCTTGAAAGCCCATCCCGTCGCCTTCATGCGCCGGCGGCTGGACGCGCGCGGCATGATCTCCAGCGCGGCTCTGGAGACCGCGCCCACCGGCAAGCGCATCACGATTGCCGGCCTCGTGCTGGTGCGCCAGCGCCCCGGCACGGCCAAGGGCGTCATCTTCATGACGCTGGAGGACGAGCAGGGTGTCGCCAATATCATCGTCTGGCCCAAGACGTTCGAGCGGCTGCGCCCCATCGTCATCGGCGCGCGCTTTGTCGCGGTGACCGGAAAATTGCAGAACGAGGCGGGCGTCATCCATATCATCTGCGACAAGATGGAGGATCTGACGCCGATGCTCGGCCTGCTGTCGGAGCGCGGCGTCTCGCTCGAAACGCTGGCGCGCGCCGACGAAGTCAAGCGGCCGCAATTGTCGGTAGCGGAAAAGCGCCGCGGCAGCCGCGCCACGCAAACGCCGCTGCTCGATGTCGCGCTGACGCCGGATGCGGAGGATCGCGAGCTGCTGGCGGCGATGCCGGGGGGAAGGAATTTTCATTGAAAGTGAAGGCGGCGCGTCCTTTTGTCATTCCCGCGAAAGTTGGGAACGCCAGTAAGGGAACCCCTTCTCCAGCGAAGCTGGGGGAAGGTGGCCGAAGGCCGGATGGGGTATGGCGAGCGAGTCCGTCTCTGGGCCGGTTCGCGGACAAGTCCGTGCAATCCTCCCGGCGACGCATCAACGTCCCACACCCCATCCGGCCTTCGGCCACCTTCCCCGCTTCGCGGAGAAGGGGAACCTACCCGAATGTTTATTTTACGACGCTTCGTTAGCGGGATGTGAGCCGAGAGAGTTCCGCCGGATCCACTTGGTGAAACCGCTCTTCGTCGTCGTAATATGTCCTTCCTGTTCTACGCAGACAGGTAACCCACCATGCGGACGCAATATGAGTGCTGACAAGAAAAACCTCATCCGCCGAGTCTGGTATATTCGCCTCTGCGGGAAGCAGCGCATCGGTCACAAGCTGGTGATTGGTCAGCGATAGGTCATTTTCCTCCAGGACCAGTACAGTTCGTGCGCCTTCGTCCCGCTTCCATGCGGCCAGCTTGGGATATTTGTCCTCACATGCTTTCTGCAAGCGCACTGTCCGGGCCTGTTCGAGATTGCCAGACACAATGTATTTCATTGTGAACCGACCGCAGAGGGGACCTTCAGGCGGAAAATGAGGGCTGTCGAGCGACCCCCTATGCAGAGAAACCGGAAACGGCACGTCGGCGACCGTCTCCCCCAAATGGGGATTAGCATACCTGTCATACAGCAGGGTGACTGGAAACCGCGTCGCGTTCGCTTCGATCCATTTGATGAGGGCGTTTTGCACGCGATTCACTTGGCCACTTGTTAACCCGGCAGAGGCCTCAACAGGAACGTGAAGTTCCCAAAACTCCCGATCTGCTCGATGATCGAACCGCTCGCCGACCGGGCCGAAAAGCTTCTGGTTGTGTACCTCCAATTCGATCTGGTTGCCAAACGGCTCGATGCCCGTATGCTCGAACGCATAGAGCATGCGACCGACCGTGCAGACATAGTCGACCCTCTTCAGAAGGTTCGGGTCGTTCAGGTCGTCGGGCGACCGACCATCATCCATTCGGAAAGCCTGGTCGCGCGCTTCGATGCGCCGGAGAACAGCGTCGATTGCTTTGCCCTCATTGAATCGTCCGGCCATCGAAGACCCCGTCGGTCCTGCCCGTATTGAAGCCGGGTGCGCGTCGATATCGATACAGTCAAGAAAATTTGCGCGTCGACGGGCTCAGGCGCCCGCCAATGTCGGCGGCGAAAACGCGCCGCGGTCGCCCGCGCAAACCGTCGCGCCGCTTTTCAATACGCAGGGCCAAATTGGACGAGTATATAACATAATTGTAATGTTGTTATATTTAACTGAAGCAATCGCCAAACGCCTGCATGCGCGGAAAAAGCGCACTTATCGCCTTGAATCCATTGGAAACCCCGCGAGGACTCGCCGCCTGCGCGCCAGCCCTTTCTCACCCCCGACCGGCCTTCAGCGCATCCTCTAGCCGCATCCTCGCCGACCCCGGTTTCAGCGGCTTTTGCTGGCTTTCGTGCGGCGCCCAGCCCGATAGCCAGACCATGTCGAAGGTGGCGCGCAGGCGCCCGTCGGCGTCGGCGAAGCGCTCGGAATAGACCTGACCGGCGCGCAAGAGAACATCGCGGCGCAGCGGCTTGCGGGCGCGGTCGTTCAGCACGTTGGTCGCGCCAAACGCTCGGAGATCGCGCATCAGGGCAATCATGTCGCCATAGCGCACGATGACGCGGTCGAGGTCGACGACGGGCAACGCGAAGCCAGCGCGTTGCAGCAGGCCGCCAAGCGCGCGCACATCGGCGAACGGCGCGACGCGCGGCGAGGCGCCGGAGCGGATTTCGCTCTCGGCGATAATCAGGCTCTGGCGCAATTCATTGAGGCTGTCGCCCGCCATCAAGCAGGCTATGAACAGACCATCTGGCCGCAACGCGCGGCGGGACTGAATCATCGCGCCGGGCAGGTCGTTCACCCCCTGCAAGGCGAGCAAGGAGACGATGAGATCGCAGCTTGCGTCGGCGATTGGCAGCCGCTCTTCGTCAGCGACGAAGCTCGCGAAAGCGCCGCGACCGACGCTGGCGGCGATCGGCGCGAGCCGCGCGACAAAGCCGAAACTGCCGCTTGCGCTCAGCGCCTGCGCGACATGCGGCCCCGGGGCGCCCAGATCGAGCGTGACGGCGAAACTGCGCTTGATCAAGGAGAGGCGTTCAAGCAATTCGTTCGTTGCGCGCGACAACAAAAAGTCGGCACCCGATTGCGGCCTCTGCGAACGCCACGCCCGCTCAAGCCGGGCGCGCGCCAGCGGGCGATCAAACAGCGATTGTGGAGCAGAATTCGACACGCCGGCGTTATGACCCCGCCGCCCCCTCGCGTAAAGCGTCGCGGCGGGCTAGGCTGAGGGATGTCGGATATTCCTGCGCCGGTCGATGCGTCGGTCCGCGGACCACGCCTGTGGCCGCGTTTGCGCGCAACGATGGGCGCCGTCTCCCGCGCGGCGCTCGACGCGATCTATCCGCCTACATGCCTCGCCTGCCGCGCCGCTGTCGATGCGCATGGCGCGCTTTGCGCCGATTGCTGGCGCAAGATGCGCTTTATCGAGCGGCCGTATTGCGACCGGCTCGGCACGCCGTTCGAGCAGGATCTGGGCGCGGGCCTGCTTTCGCCGCAAGCGATCGCCGATCCGCCGGTTTTCGCCAAGGCCCGCGCCGTCGCCCGCTTCGAGGATGGGCCGGCGCGACGGTTGGTGCATCGCCTGAAATACTCCGACCGGGCCGAATTGGCGCAGCCGATGGGGCGCTGGATGGCGCGCGCCGGGGCGGAGTTGCTCGCGGAAGCCGACGCGGTCACGCCGGTGCCATTGCATCCGCTGCGCCTGTGGAAGCGGCGCTTCAATCAGTCGGCGGCGCTGGCTAAGGTGATCGCGCTTGAGGCCGGCAAACCCTACGAGCCGTTCCTGCTTGCCCGCGTCAAAGCGACGCGCAGCCAGGTCGGCCTCAGCCGCTCGCAGCGCGCCGACAACATGCAGGGCGCCTTCCGGGCGCCGCCAGAATCGATGTTGCGCGGCCGGAAAATTGTCCTCATCGACGATGTGCTGACCTCGGGCGCGACGGCCAACGCGGCCGCAAGGGCGTTGCTGCGCGGCGGGGCGGCGCAAGTCGACCTCATCATTTTCGCCCGGGTTGTGACCGGGACGTGACACCCTATATAATCGTCTGACAATTCTTGGGAGCCGAGAGCCTTTATGCCGTCCGTCGTCATTTATACCAAATCAACATGCTCTTATTGCCATTCCGCCAAGGACTTGCTGCGTAAGAAGAAAGTCGCGTTCGACGAGATCACCGTCGACGGCGACCGCGCCGGGCAGGCGGCCATGGCGCAAAGGGCCGGCGGGCGCTCGACCGTGCCGCAGGTCTTCATCGGGGCGAAGCATGTCGGCGGCTGCGACGACCTACATGCGCTTGATGTCTCCGGCAAGCTCGACGCATTGCTTGCCGGGTAGCGCATGATCAAGTTTTCACTGGTTTGCGACCGGGGCCACGAGTTCGAAAGCTGGTTCGATAGCGGCGTAAGCTATGACAAGCAGGCGCGCCGCGGTCTTGTCGCTTGCCCGGCCTGCAATAGCGCCAAGGTCTCAAAGGCCATGATGGCGCCGTCGATTGTCGGCGCGCGCAACGATTCTGCGCCTGTTATCGTCGCCACGCCGGAGAAGCTGGCCCCGGTCGCGCTGCTCGACGAGCGCCAGCAAAAGCTGCGTGAAATGGTGCGCCAATTGCGCAGCGAGATTGAAAAGAACAGCGTCGATGTCGGCGCGAATTTCCCCAAGGTCGCCAGAGCGATTCACGACGGCGAAGAGCCTGAACGCTCGATACGCGGGCGGGCCAGCGCCGAAGAAGCGCGCGCCCTGATCGAAGACGGGATTGGCGTGTTGCCGTTGCCGGTCCTGCCAGACGAAATCAACTAACCGCGAAACCCCTATTTCGCCGTCGCGACGTGAAACTCCGAGGCTTCGACCACGGTCGTGCCGACCATCGTGCGCACTGACAGGCGGTAAGGCATCAACAAATGCGCCGACTCGACCGGCGCCAGCCAGACTTCCAGATCCTTGTTTTCCATCATGAATTTCGTCGCGGGACGGTCCGGCCGATGGCCGGCGATCGGATGATAGCGCGCCGCGCAGACCACCACCGGACCGTGATAGCCCTTCGCCTTGACGTTTCGCTGGCCGATGTAGGTCAGGTCGATGTCGAAGCGGGTGTAGCCATCGAAGATGGGAATTGTGCGGTTGCAGGCGGTGGGTCCGACGAGCGGCGCGTCGGCGGGAACGGGCATCACGAACGCCCCAACCGGATCGACGACGCCGCGCTTGTCCTTCTCGGTCAACGGCACACGGTCCGGCTTGTCCTCGAAGGGGGGCGAAATATCGATTCCCGTCACTGCGTTTCCTGAAATCGCCATTCGCACCGTTCGCGTCATCGTGGCGTTGGAGGCGGTGGTCGCATAACCGAACGGCGCGACGCGGCCGTCGACGATCGCGCCGGTCCCGTTCGCGGCGCCGCGGGAATTCGAGACGAAACTGGCGAGGCCGGACAATTTGGCGCTGGCTTCGATTTTGTAGCTCTTCGGGCTGAGATCGGCGGCGATGCTCGCGGTGCCGATCGGCAAGCCGATGAGCGAAACGTTGTAGGTGATCAGAAGAGAATCGGCCGCCGCAGGCAATGTCGAAAAAGCCAACGCCATGGACAACGCCGAAAGGCCGCGTAATGGCGCAACGAAGCGAAAACGTACGATCATCGCAATGAGTCTCTGACGAACAACTGATTCCCTTCTAGCACCCGGCGCGCGGAATTCCGACGCAAAAATGCCTATCGCGCGGCAAACCCGACCCGAATGGCCCCGGCGCGTCGATCGCAAAAACATTTCTGTCAAGCCCTTGCGGCAACGCCGTCGCTGGACTTAACATCGTTCCATGGTCGATACGCTCATTTCAATCCGCACGGCGCGCAGCGGCGACGAAACCAGCATCGCGGAAGTGCATGACGCGGCGTGGCGGGATGCCTATCGGGGCATCATCCCCGGCCGGGAGCTGGAGCGTATGATCGCCCGCCGTGGGCCGCTGTGGTGGCGGCACGCGATCGCGCGGGGCTCGCGCATGCTGGTGCTGGATTTTGGCGACAAGATCGCCGGATATGCCAGCTACGGCCGCAACCGCGTGCCGGCCCTGAGCTACAGCGGCGAGATATTCGAGATCTATCTGGCGCCCGAATATCAGGGGCTGGGTTTCGGCCGTCGCATGTTCGAGGCGGCGCAAAAAGACCTCGCGGACCACGGCTACCGTTCGTTCCTGGTCTGGGCGCTGGCCGATAACGAACGCGCCTTCGGTTTTTACCGCCGTCTTGGCGGCTCCGTCGTGCGCCGCGCGCCAGAGAAATTCGGCGATGAAACGCGCGAGCGGGTTGCCTTTGGCTTCGAATAATGCGGAATTGTCGCCGCAAGGCGGCTTCGGCCCCCTGATTGGATTGGCCGGAGCCAGCTTATGAATATCGACGCTGTATCGATTGGCAAGAACGCGCCGCACGAAGTCAACGTGATCATCGAAGTGCCGATTGGCGGCGAGCCAATCAAATACGAGATGGACAAGGCTTCCGGCGCATTGGTCGTCGATCGGTTCCTCTACACATCCATGCGTTACCCCGGAAATTACGGCTTCATCCCGCACACGCTCTCAGGCGATGGCGATCCCTGCGACGTTATCGTCGCCAACACCCGCGCGATCATTCCCGGCGCGATCATGAGTTGCAAGATCGTCGGCGTGCTGCTGATGGAGGACGAGGCGGGCGGCGACGAAAAACTGCTGGCGGTGCCCTCGTCCAAGCTAACGCAACGCTACGCGCGCGTGAACAATTTCGTCGATCTCCCGGAAATCACCCTGAAGCAGATCGAGCACTTCTTTGCCCATTACAAGGATCTCGAACCAAACAAATGGGTCAAGATCCTCCGCTGGGGCGACGCCGACGAAGCGCGCTCAATGGTGATGGCCGGCATCGAACGGGCGAAAGCCGCCACGGAAAAGAAGTAACAGATCAGCGGACGCCAGCCACGGCGCGACGCTTTTGGGGGGATGCATTGAGCGAGCCTTTGTTCGATCGAATTTGTGCGCAAGGGGCCCGCTGATGCGCCGTTCATTTATCGATGAACGCATCGACGCGATGCTGGAATTCTGCGCGCGCCAGAAGTTCGCGCTGCCGCCCTTCGCGCTTTGGAGCGCCGCGCAATATCGCAGCGATCCCGGAGCCGCGCAGCGCATTGCGGAAGGCGGGCTCGGCTGGAACGTCGTCGAATTCAAACCCGGCGGGTTCGCCAGCGATGGCCTGACGCTGATCACGACGCGGATGGGAAACTGGCGCGACTTGAGCAAGGGACGGGGACGGCTCTATGGCGAAAAGATCATCATGGCGCTCGATGGCCAACGCACGCCGCACCACTATCACGTCGTCAAGACCGAGGACATATTGAACCGCGGCGGTGCGCGCTTCATCATTGAATTGTTCAAGGTCGATGAAGCCGGCGCGCGCAGCAGCGACTGCTTCGATGTGATCAAGGACGCGACGATGCTGAACCTCGGGCCGGGCGATCACGTCACGCTGGAGCCGGGCGAAAGCATCGTGCTCGAACCCTTTATTGCGCACGCCTTCTGGGCCGAAGGCGGGCCCGTGCTGGCGGGCGAAGTGTCGCTCGTCAACGATGACGCCAGCGACAATTATTTCGTGCCGCCGCCTTCGTCGCCTCCGCCGATAGAAGAGGACGCGCCGGCGCGCTACGTGACGGTTAGGGATCATGCGGCGCTGCTGGGGCGCAAGGGCTAGCGCCGCGCCAGCCGCTCCATGGCCGTCAGAAAATCATCGATCATCGCTTGCGAGCGCACGTCGATCGCAACTTGCGCATTCGGCGCGCGTCCCCAGACGCCGCGCCAATCGGCGACTGTCATTCCCGATGTCAATTCGCCCGCGGTTTCGATATCGACGGCGACGCTTTGCGTTTCGATCAGCGATAGATCGATGGCGGCGGCGATGGCGAGCGGATCGTGCATCGTGAAGAATCGCGAGCCTTCCTGTTTCTCTATGAACTCGAAATAATGCCGTGTTGCATCTTCGAGAAAGCGCATCAGGGCAGGGCCATGCGGCGCGCCGGCGCAACGCTTCGCCAGTGCGGCGAGATGCTCGGGCAGCAGCCGCGTTCGTCTGGTTACATCGAGCCCAACTGCGATCAAGGGCGCCGCGCCCGCTTCGCCAAAGCAGCGGAAAACCATGCGCGCGGCTTCCGGGTCGTGCCAGATATTGAACTCCGCCGCCGGCGTGACATTGCCGCCTTCGCCAAACGCGCCGCCCATCAAAACGAAGCGCTTCAGCAGCTTGGGCAGTTCCGGTTCGCGCATGAGGGCCATCGCGATGTTGGTGAGCGGACCCGTGGCGACAAGGACGAGTTCGCCGCGGTGAGCGCGCGCGCTGGCGACGATCTGATCAATGGCGTTCAATGGCGCGGCGTCGGCGGGAGGGTCGGGCAGGATCGCGTGACCGAGCCCCGAGCCGCCGTGCACTTGGCTGGCGTCGCGCGCGTGGCGCAACAGGGAGCGCGCGCATCCTGGCCATACCGGAAAGTCGGCGCGCCCCGCTAACGCCAGAACCGCGCGCGTGTTACGCGTCACCTTGATGAGATCGACGTTGCCCGCCAGCGTGCTGACGCCGAGAAGGGTCACGTCGTCCCTCGCGCAGGCGTAAAGCAATCCAAGAGCATCGTCGATGCCGGTGTCGACATCGATCAGCATAGGAAGTTTGGCGTTTGGCACGGGTGCTCTAGCAAAGCGAGAAAACGCTCGAAGGTCACTATCGAACGAGAGCGTCGAGATTAACGCGCTTTTCCTTACTGTACAACGCGAGGCACTTATCCTCGTTTTCCGTGCGCACCACGTACACTGTATGGGGCTCCACGGTGGTGATGTGATCCAAGAACGGGAGTGTCGGAAAGTTCGCGCGCACCGCCTCAGCGCGCTCGGTAGTAAGGCACTGCAGTACTTTGTTGACGCGCCAAGCGAAGTCTATACGCGCCTGATAAACTTCGAAATCGGCGGATGGGATAGGCTTTCTGATGGACTGAGAGGCGCCGGCAGTCTTTTCGAGGTCATTCTTGATCTCCGTAATGCAGTGATCGGAAATTTCGAGCAACACACGTGCGGATATTGGATTCGTTCCGACGTTATGTCCGCCGCTCAGATCATAGTCCTTGCAGTCAAGGGTCGGTACGCGTCTTATCTTGTCGGCGCCATCGACGCTAAACGGCGAATCGACCGTGATTTCGAACGCCGCAGATAAGTTGTTGTGAGCCAATTCCCACTTGCGGTTTGCCTCGCTAAAACTATCTTGCGCGTTTTTCAGCCTGTCGCCTCCGAGCTTGTTCCGATACGCGTCGTTCAGCTGATTTATCGCGAGCCAACGCACGTCTATCACAGAATTAAGATCGTGCAGCGCGTTCAAAACTGCGTCTGAGTCCTTGGCAATATTGTCGACCTGATGCGTATAGTCCCAACTGCGACCCTGTAGAATCGATCCCACAAACGCTGATAAGATGCCGAGTGCGGCGACCATTGAATAGGCATTCTTGCTGAGTTTCGCCCCCAGCTTGCCCAAGATTCGTTCCTCGTTTCCGCTGCGCTTATCACAGGGTCCGGTTTGGCGGAGCGCTGCCGGCGAAGTCCTAGAATTGCTGGAAAAACGGGGAGGGAAGCTCTCAACTGGAAAAGACGTTTAGCTGCGTCTGATTCTTGCCCAAAGGAGAGCCTC
>JAYUFK010000176.1:0-34301 GCA_043739325.1 Methylocapsa sp.
GCGATGAGCGCGTGGGATGAAATTGCAGTCGCAAAGGTTGGTCAATAAGCGGAGTTCCCAATCTCGGCATTACCGCGACTTTCGTCTGTCAACGTGACAGTGCCTTTGGAAGAAGTCACGATCAGGCCGAGGCCCGCGGCGACATCGCAACGCAGGACGCCAATCTTGAGGTTCTCCAAAGCGTGAGCAGGCGTTGCGAGAGCGGCCATTGCGGCCATCGCGACGACAATTTTCGACAGACGATATCCCATCGGTGTCTCCTATCTCTGCGTAATATTTATGTCCCGATTTGGCCCAGACGCACGATGTTTGTCGGGTGCGGAGCCGACGATGCCGCGATTTGAATCAAGCCGCTTGGACTTGTTCGAACTGCCGAAACTAGACGGCAAATAGGACGCAAATGCGGTCGGCGGGTTTTTCGCCCGCGCCGCGGATCGCGAAAGGCACGGCGCTGGAGATGCGCCGGAGTTGCTATCGCACCGCCCCGCGCTTACGGCGCGATCGAGATATAGCGCCCGAGATGCCGGTCGAGAACGTTTGGCTCCCAACCCTTGATCTTGGGGGAAATCAGGTTCTTCGAACTGTAGTAGAGCAGCGGCATCATTGGCTGATCGCGCATCAAGATCTCTTCGGCCTGTTCGAGCAGGCTGGCGCGGTTCGCCAGATTGCGCTCGCCGTCGGCCTTGCGCATCAACGCATCATAAGCGGCGTTGGAATAATGCGAGTAGTTCAACGTCTTGTTGTCGCTGAGACCGAGAAACAGGAAGTTCTGCGGGTCGGAATAGTCGCCGATCCAGCCGGCGCGCGCCACATCATATTCGCCGCCGCTTTGCAGCAACGCGTAATGCGTCTTGATGTCGGTGTTGGTCAGGCTGGTCTCGACGCCGAGCGGCTTCCACATGTCGGCGAGCGCCACCGATGTCGCCTTGTGATTCTCGCTGGTGTTGAAGCGGATCTCGAGTTTGAGCGGCTTGCCGCCCGGGCCGTAGCCGGCTTCTTTCAGCAGCGCTTTCGCCTTGTCCTCGCGATCGATCGGCGACTGATCTTTCCACGCCATCATCGCCGGTTCGCCGTAATTGGCGACGCCGGGCGGGATCAAGCTGTAGCCCGGCAACATCGTGCCGCCCCAGATTTGCTCGGCCAGAAACTCCCGGTCGATGACCATCGAAAGCGCCTGACGCACTCTGACATCGTCGAGCGGCGGCCGCCGCGTGTCGAACGAGAAATAGTATACGCCGAGATAGGGCGAGAGGCGAAACTGGTCCTTGAGATTGGCGCGGATATATTTGACCTGGTCGGCGGGAACGTCGGTGTAGGAATCGATCTCGCCGGCCTGAAAACGCCGCAGCGCGGCGGCGCGGTCCTCGAGCGGGAAGAAGATTTCCTTGTCGAGCTTGACGTTTGCCGCGTCACGATAATTCTCGTTGCGCGCCAGCATGGTGTGATCGTTCGGCGTGAACTCCACGAGCTTGAACGCGCCGTTGCTGACGAGATTGCCGGGCTTGCTGAATTCCGCGCCGAATTTTTCGACGTTCGCCTGTTCGATCGGCACGGCGGTCTGATGCGCCAGCAGGCCGAGCATGTACGGTGTCGGCTTTTCGAGTTTGATCTCAAGCGTCGCATCGTCGATCGCGCTGACCCCCAGCGTTGTCGGGCTCTGGCCGTTCTTGTTGATGCCGGCAGCGTTCTTAATGGGATAGAACAGGTTAGCGTATTGGCTGCCTGTCGCGGGGTCAAGCAGGCGACGGAAACTGAAGACGAAATCGCCAGCGCGTACTGTGTCGCCGTTCGACCATTTTGCTTCGCGCAACTTGAATGTGTAGGTCAGACCGTCGACGCTGATCGTCCAGCTTTCCGCCGCGCCGGGCACAAGCTCGCCTTTTGCATTGTAGGTCACAAGGCCTTCGAACAGGTCGAGCAGAACGTCGGACTCGACCACCGTCGAAGTCTTTTGAGGATCGAGCGTCGCCGCGTCGCCCGCCGCGCCACGTCGCCAAATCGATTCCGCCGAGGCGATCGACGAAATGCTTGTCGCAAGCGCCAGCGCCAGGGCCAAGCGTGATAGTTGTCGCGTCACGCAATGAGCGATCACTCACATACCTTTCCTGAAAGAAGATCCCCGAAATCAAGATGTAACTGACGCGACTCTTGCTTGAGAAGCATTGCAGATTTTTGCTTTCTTGCAAGCTCTCCCGCAGAAAATCCAGTTAATTTTTGCACGGATACCGAACGTAGAAAGCTTATCGAGGAAACGAGCTATACTGAGAACTTGGATCCGGCGATGGCGGAATCGCCGGGACGATCGGAGGCGATAATGAATACGTTCGACAGCCGCGAGGAAGCGTTCGAGAGACGCTTCGCGGTCGAGGAGGAGATCAATTTCAAGGCGCGGGCGCGCCGCAATAAACGAATCGGGCTTTGGGCGGCGCAACTGCTTGGCAAGGACGGCGCGTCGGCTGACGTTTATGCGAGCGAGCTTGTCGCGTCTCAGGCGGCAGCGCGCAGCGAGGACGGAATTTTCGCTTCACTGCGTGCGGATTTCGATCGCGCCGGAGTCGAAATGTCGGACTATCGCATCCGCCGCAAGCTTGCCGAGGGGTTGGAGCAGGCCCGCGCGGAAATCGTTTCGGGCAAGATGTGACGTCCACGCTTGGCGAGGGGCTGTTTCGCGTTGTCTGAACCCTGCGCAGCGAACCGCGCCGGCAGGCGCGTCACGCGTTTGCGCTGCCGGCGAAGCCAGCGAACTCCTCGACGACAGCCTCGTACACCTGGCGCTTGAACGGCACGACAATCCCAGGCAACTCCGTCAGCCGCTCCCATCGCCACGCCTCGAATTCGGCCGTGTGTTTGCCGCCGCCTGGGTGATGGATGTCGATCTCGGATTCCTCGCCCTCGAACCGGAACGCGAACCATTTTTGCGTCTGGCCGCGATAGCGTCCGCGCCAACGGCCGGCCTGCGCCGAGGCGGGCAGATCGTATTTCAGCCATTGCCGCGCCTCGCCGAGCAGCGTGACGGACGAGACGTTAGTTTCCTCGAACAACTCCCGCCTTGCGGCGGCCAAGGGCTCTTCGCCAGCGTCGATGCCGCCCTGCGGCATCTGCCATTCATAATCGACGCGCGCTTCGTCGCCTTTCGCGCCGCCCTTGCGCCGGCCGATCAGCACGCGGCCGTCCGCGTTGAACAACGCGATGCCGACACAGGGGCGATAGGGTAGGCCATCAGGGCGCATTGTGCGCCGTCGGCGAAGCTTTCGAGTCGGAGCTCACGGGTCGGCTTTCGCCGCCGGGCCCGGACCGCGCGCCACGAGCGCCGAAGCCGGAACCAGCGCGATGCCGCGCGCCTCAAGCGATTGCGACCAGCGGGCGATCTGTTCGACGCTGAGCGGCAGCGCGGCGGCGACGCCAAGCGCCGCGCCATTGGCGCGCGCCAGGCTCTCCAGCCGCGTCAATGCCGCCGAGATCGCCTGCGGCGCCTGATTGGCGTCGAGAACGACGTCGGCAGTCGTCGCTTGCAGCTTGACGCTCGCGGCAACATCGCGCGCCAGGCTGCGCGGCGAACTGCCGTCGTCGATGTAGCTCAGGCCGCGCTGAGCGATTTCATTCAGCACCGGCGCCAGAGCATCCGAGTTGGCGGTGAACTTCGCGCCGAGGAAATTGGTGACGCCGGCAAATCCGGTGAAACGCGCCATCAGCCAGTGCAGATTGTCGATATTTTCCACCGCGGTGGCGGACGTCAGCAAGGTGTGCGCGCCGGGATTGTTGGCGGGATAGTCGATCGGCTCCATCGGCGCCTGCAGGAACGTCTCGTGGCCAGCCTGCCGCGCTTCGGCGGCGTCGCGCTCGACATTCGCGCCATAGGGTGCGAAGGCCAGGGAAACCGCTCCCGGCAACGTGTGGATCGCCGCGGCGGTGCTCTCCAGGCCTAGGCCGACGCCGCCCAACAGGATGGCGATGCGCGGCGCGCCGGTCTTCAGCTTGGCTGCGGTCATGACTGGCCGGGCGTAATAATCGGCCGGTCTGGTCCCGTCGGCGCCGATGCGCGGCACCAGGCCGTAACGGGATTTCTCGACCAGCCGCTTTTCCGGCGCGGCGGAGAGCTGTAGGCCAAGGGCTTCGGGCACGCTGATGATCAACGCGTTCGGTGCGCTGGCGCCGCCGGCTCGCGTCACCTTGACGCCGCTGGCGGCCTCAATCTGCTGGCCTGACGAAAGGATGGCGCCGGTGGTGGTGGGATCGATCGGCGCCGCCGCGACGGGGGCCGAGCTGGCAGCCGGGGCCGCGGCGGGCGCGGAGACCGCCGTAAGCGGGCTAATCACCGCAACTGCAAAGGGTTCGCCGCCAAATGGGGCGTTTGTTCGCGCCACAAGCGCGCCAAACCCGGCGATCAGGACGGCGGCGCCAGCGAGCGCCACATGGGAGCCGCGAAACCGCGAAGGCGCCGGCTGCGGGCCGAGGCCGAGCGGGGCGTTCAGGTCATCACGCTCGTCGAAGCCCGCCATATCGTCCGCTAATACCCGTCCAAAGGCCGCAAAACGGGCGCCGAATCAGTGCGCCGCGATGCGCCATTGTCGACTGGACCGCGGCCCCGGTCGAGCGGAAAATTCAGGGGGCCCAGCCCGCCGACCCCGCAGCGCGAAAGGCGTGCAATTGCCGGGCATTGCGCGCTATAATGGCGGGCGCCGCGAATCGACGCTCCCGCCCTGCCGCGCAGCGGCATTCGATCAATCGAGAAGGCCCCCAAGTTAATGGAAGAACCGACGATTCCGCCCGACCAGAACGATCCCACGGCGCAGGAGGCGAGCGACGCTTACGGCGCCGATTCGATCAAGGTGCTGCGCGGCCTTGATGCCGTGCGCAAACGGCCGGGCATGTACATCGGCGACACGGACGACGGCTCCGGCCTGCATCACATGGTCTACGAAGTCGTCGACAACGCCATCGACGAGGCGCTCGCCGGCCACGCAAAGTTCGTCACCGTGACGCTAAACGCCGACGGTTCCTGCACCGTTAGCGACGACGGGCGCGGCATTCCCACCGGCATTCACGAGGAAGAAGGCGTTTCGGCCGCCGAAGTCATCATGACGCAATTGCATGCGGGCGGCAAATTCGACCAGAATTCCTACAAGGTTTCGGGCGGCCTGCACGGCGTCGGCGTGTCCGTCGTCAACGCGCTCTCGACGAACCTGACGCTGCAAATCTGGCGCGACGGGTTGGAGCACGTCATCCACTTCGCCCATGGCGACGCGACCGACAAGCTCACAATTGTCGGGCCGGCGCCGATCGTCGACGGCCATCCCAAGCGCGGCACGCAAGTGACGTTCACGCCCTCGGCGCAGACGTTCACGATGGTCGAGTTCGATTTCGCGACGATCGAGCATCGCCTGCGCGAACTGGCGTTCCTCAACTCCGGCGTGCGCATCATCTTCACCGACGCGCGCCACGCCGAGATCAAGCGCGAAGAGCTTTACTACGAAGGCGGTCTCGAAGCCTATGTGCGCTATCTCGACCGCGCCAAGACCGCGCTGATCGACAAGCCGATCCTCATCAAGGGCGAGCGCGACCGCATCGTCGTCGAAGTGGCGTTGTGGTGGAACGACAGCTACCACGAGAACGTGCTGCCATTCACCAACAACATCCCGCAGCGCGACGGCGGCACGCATCTCATCGGCCTGCGCAGCGCGCTGACGCGTCAAGTGACGGGCTATGCCGAGCGCTCCGGCCTGTCGAAGAAAGAGAAAGTCGATCTGACTGGCGACGATTGCCGCGAGGGCCTGACCTGCGTGCTCTCGGTCAAGGCGCCCGATCCGAAATTTTCGTCGCAGACGAAAGACAAACTCGTTTCATCCGAAGTGCGCCCTGTCGTCGAGGGGCTCGTCAACGAATTGCTCGGGCAATGGTTCGAGGAGCATCCGCAGGACGCGCGCATCGTCGTCGGCAAAGTGCTGGAGGCGGCGCAAGCGCGCGAGGCGGCGCGTAAAGCGCGTGAACTCACCCGGCGCAAGGGCGCGCTGGATATCGCCAGCCTGCCGGGAAAACTCGCAGATTGTCAGGAGCGCGATCCCGCCAAGTCGGAAATCTTCATCGTCGAAGGCGACTCGGCCGGCGGCACCGCCAAGCAGGGGCGCAACCGCGAGTTCCAGGCGGTGTTGCCGCTGCGCGGCAAGATCTTGAATGTCGAGCGCGCCCGTATCGACAAGATGCTCGGCAGCGAGCAGATCGGGACGCTGATCGTCGCTCTGGGCGCCGGAATTAGCGACGATTTCAACATCGAAAAGCTGCGTTACCACAAGATCATCATCATGACCGACGCCGACGTCGACGGCTCGCATATTCGAACCTTGCTGTTGACGTTCTTCTTCCGCCAGATGCGCCAGGTCATCGAGAACGGCCATCTGTTTATCGCCCAACCGCCGCTGTTCAAGGTCAAGCGCGGCCAGTCCGAACAATATCTTAAGGATGAGCGCGCGATGGAGGATTACCTCGTCGCCACGGGGCTCGAGGGCGCGCTGCTGCGGCTGTCCACCGGCGAGACGCGCGCCGGCGCCGATCTGTTGTCGCTGATCGACGAAGCGCGCGAATTGCGCCGTGTGCTGGCGCAACTGCACAGCCGCTACGATCGCCGCGCCGTTGAACAAACGGCGCTGGCCGGCGCGCTCAAACCGCTCGCCACGGTCGACGACATCGACGGCGAACGCCGCGCTACGGTGATTGCCGACCGCATGAACGCCATCTCGGAGGAAACCGAGAAGGGCTGGACCGGCCGCACCGAAATGGGCGGCTATGTCGTCACCCGCGTGCTGCGCGGCGTGAAGCAGGCGCTTAACCTCGACGCCGGCCTGCTCGCCTCGGCCGAAGCGCGCCGCCTCGACGAACATGCGCGCGTGCTCAGCGAAGCCTTCGCCGGACCCGCGCTGTTCCTGCGCCGCAACGACGAAACCCAGGTCGCCGGGCCGTCAGGCCTGCTCGACGCGGTGATGGAAGCCGGCCGCAAGGGCGTGACCTTCCAGCGCTACAAGGGCCTTGGCGAAATGAACAAGGACCAGCTCTGGGAGACGACCCTCGACCGCGAAGCGCGGACCTTGTTGCAAGTGAAGATAAGGGAAGTGGACGAGGCGGACGATATTTTTGTGAAGCTGATGGGGGACATAGTGGAGCCAAGGCGCGAGTTCATTCAGGACAACGCGCTAAGCGTGGCGAATTTGGACGTGTGAGTGACGCCATATCGCAATCGAAATGGTATCCACTAGCCTCTTGCCCTTTTGTGTGAGCAAAATTCTGTCGGTGCCAAACGGCGACTATTGCCGCAAGTCTGCGAACTAAGGCTCGCCGACACGAATTGCGACTGGTACAAACTACTATGAACTTGACGGCAGACCCCTTCGAATTTATAGATTCAAGTGCTTACGTGAGAAGCACCTATGGTGCTTGGTCTGGCGCTTCGCCGGATCTCAGTCGATTGATAAGTCTTATGTGGCGCGGAAGATCGCGGTATCTTATCGCCGTCCCGGACGCTCCACTCGATAAGACACCGCGCTCTTCCGCGCCATTAGGTAAATGCTAGCCGGCGGCGAAATACCCGATCTTGTGGAGTGCATGGATGCGAAGACAATTCGCGTTCATGCCCCCACAGCCGTGTTATTTCTTTGTGGCGGCCAGCGCGATCTAACTGCTCCAAAGCCCAAATCGCTTCGGGATGCGTTCTTGCGCATACATCACGGGGCCGCCTTCCGCAAATATGATGTACTTATCGCGGAAGACTTGAATGCTTTTTTTCCAAAATGGAACTATAAAGATATCCTTAGCTTTGAGTCTGATTTTGCTCAAATTGCGGAATTAATTCTCTTATTCTCTGAAAGCTATGGGAGTGTCGCGGAACTCGGCGCATTCTCTATGGTTAACGAGATAGCTTTGCGCCTATTAGTCATCGTGGATGATAGAATTACAACGATGAATCCTTCATCACGCTTCGGCCCTTGCGATCTTTGGAAAATGCGTTTGGAGACACCGCTGTTTCCGTGTTGCATCGCGACGACATAAATATCGCCGACATAAGTGATGTTAGCTCGATCGACTTGATTGTCTTTGCTAAACGTTTAGGCTCGGCAATTTCCAAACGGGGATTGACGGCGCGCGAGCACACTACTTTCGACCCCACACGCGCTGGGCACATCATTAAACTTATAGTCGGACTAGTACAGCACTATGGCGCACTGACTTTTGAAGAAATTGACACATTCCTTTATTGCCTAGAAATAACTGGTAGAATGAGGCAGGATCTTGGAAATTTCTTATTGTGCGCAGAATTCGTGAAATGGATTATACGCGATAGACGCGGTGCGACCACATACTATTCCACTCGAGTTCAAAAAGAAGCACTGCAATTCAAATTCAAAAAGGAAATTGAGATACTAGATAAAGATCGGTGGAGGGCTGATATTCGAGATTACTGGAGAACGTTCGATTCTGATCGGTTTAGCAGCATTCAGAAAGCATTAGGGAACCAAGGTCAATGAGCAAAGTTCTCAAAATGCTTGCAGTTGAGACAGGGCTCAGTGAATCTGCGGTGCAGAGAATTATGCTGTCTGCACCACGAAGATACAAGGTGTATTTTATCGATAAGAGAAACGGTGAGAAAAGGAAGATTTCCCAACCCGCCCGCGAAGTTAAATTGTTGCAGAGAGCTTTAGTCAAGACTTTACTTGATAAATTGCCGATCCATTCTTCTGCGACCGCCTATCGAGAGGGGCTGTCAATTCGGGATAATGCTCTGCCTAATATTGGGATTGGCCCGATCCTTAAAATGGATTTAACGGAATTCTTCCCATCGATTAGAAAAAGTGATTGGGTCAAATATTGTCGCGATAGCAAATGCCTGGAGGACGCAGATGATATTGAGCTAACTTCGTGTTTATTGTTCCAAAAACCAAAAAATGGGGGACCAATACAGCTTGCAATCGGTGCTCCGTCCTCTCCTGTCCTTTCCAATATAATCATGTTCAAATTTGATCAACAGATTGTAGACAAAGTCTCGCACGACAAAGTGAGATATACGCGTTATGCAGACGATTTAACGTTCTCTGCTCCGAGGACAGGGCACCTAACACGAGTTAAGGAAACCGTGTACTCCGTAATTAAGTCTCTTGAGTATCCACGGCTGAAGGTCAATAGCGATAAAACGATATATGTAACTTCAAAATTTCACCGAACAGTTACCGGCCTTACAATTGCGAATGATGCGCGGATAACCATTGGTCGAGCGAAAAAACGGCAAATACGAGCCGCGGTCCATAGGGCGTCCAAGGGCGAAATGACGACCGGAGAACTTCAATCGTTAGCGGGAATGTTAGCGTTCGTTAATTCCGTCGAGCCGGGTTTCATCACAATATTACGACACAAATATGGGGTTCGCGTGGTCGGTCGAATTCAAAACACGGTGCGAATTAAACATGGCGGTCGTAGTACAGGAGTGCGTGCGTGAGATTTTACATAGTTGTCGATCCAAAGGGTTGATGAGTTGCGCCTTGCGAATCTCACTTCCGGCAAACCGATGGCGCGTAGCCGGCGCGTTTGGGAGTACTCTGAATTTGCCTGAAGGCGGCGCATTGCTTAGCCTCCGTCGGCCTCCGCGCCACCTTGTCCTCGCCAGTAAGGCAAACAGTTTCTTCAGGCCACCCCGCTCTGCTCCCCATCCCTTGCCTCCGCTCCCGCCTCGCGGGGCGCGAGTTTGGTGATGCGCAGCGCCGCGATGCGGTTGCGTTGTTTGCGCAGCACTTCAAACCGAAACCCGTGAAACACGAACACCTGCCGTGTGTCGGGGATGGCGCGGGCTTCGTGGATGACGAGGCCGGCGATGGTGGTCGCCTCCTCGTCCGGCAGCGCCCAGTCCATCGCGCGGTTGAGTTCGCGGATCGTCACCGAGCCTTCGGCGATGACAGAGCCGTCGGCTTGCGCGCGCAGGCCCTGCACCGGCGCGTCGTGCTCGTCCTTGATATCGCCGACGATCTCTTCGAGAATGTCCTCCAGCGACACCAGCCCCATGACGACGCCGTATTCATCGACGACCAAGGCAGAGTGAGTCTTGCGGCGCAGGAACGCCTGTAATTGGTCGCGCAGCGTGGTCGTGGAGGGGATGAACCACGCTTCGAGCGCGATCTCCTCGACGTCGACCTTGCTGACATCGCCGCCGGACGCGGCGAGCGCGCGCAGGAAATCCTTGGCGTGCAGGATGCCGATGATGTTGTCTGGTTCGCCGCGCCATAACGGCAGGCGCGTGTAGGGCGAGGCGAGCACTTCGCGCACCAACTCGACGGGCGGCAGGTTCGCGTCGATCGTGCGCATTTTCGTGCGGTGGATCATCACGTCGGAAACTTCGAGCTCGCCCAGTTCGAGCAAGCCGCCGAACATGTCGCGCTCGGAACGCGCCACGCCGCCCTCGCGGTGCAGGATATCGACGGCGCCGCGCAATTCCTCGGGGCCGGTAAGCTCCGTATCGCGCACGCCGGCGCGCAGGCCGAGGACATGCAGCATGCCGCGCACCATTGTCTCGACGGCCGCGACGATCGGCCAGAAGATCGTCACGAAGAACGCCACCAGCGGCGCGATCAGCAGCGAGACGCGATCCGGCCACGCGATGGCGATGGTCTTGGGCAGCACTTCGCCGAAGATGACGACGAGCGTCGTCATCAGGATTGCCGCGTACAGCACGCCGCGCTCGCCAGTGACATTGACGAGATAGTTTGTCACCCAGGCCGAGGCGGCGATGTTGACGATCTGGCCGCCGAGCAGCATCGCGCTGATGAGGCGGCCGCGGCTGGCGATGAGGCGGTTGACGAGAACAGCGCTCTGATTGCCGGATTTTTCCAGCGCATGCATGCGCGCCCGAGACGCCGCCGTTAGCGCGGTCTCGGCGCCGGCGAAAAACGCCGACGCGATCAGGCTGGCCACCACAATCAGGGCCGCAAGAGAATAAGACATGGTTGCCTCAGACAATCGGGTTCCGTCCGTCGGGGCAAATCCCCACCGCCCTCGTCCTTCAAGAGGCCTGCTGGGCAGGCTCCTCAGGATGAGGACTCTTACGGCATCATAAGGGAATTCCTCATCCTGAGGAGCCGTCCAAAGTGCCGCGTCTCGAAGGACGAGGAGTTCCCGATCGCCCAACGGCAACCACACTATTCCCTAAGCCAATTCGCCAGCGAGAAACCCCGTGACCTTGTCCTCGCCGATATCCTTGGCGATAAAACTCTCGCCGATGCCGCGGGCAAGAATGAAGGTCAGGCGGCCGCTCTCGACTTTCTTGTCCTGCCGCATCGCCGCCAATATTTCTTCAGGCGTTGCGCGAAGGCCGGGGATTTCGCCGATGCGCGTGGGCAGGCCGACGGCGCGCAAATGATTTTCGATGCGCACCGCATCTTGCCCAGAGCACAGCCCGAGTTCGCGGGAAAACCGGAACGCGCAGGCCATGCCGATCGCCACGCCCTCGCCATGCACAAGTCGTGCGCCATCGTAATTCGTCAGGCGCTCGAAAGCGTGGCCGAACGTGTGGCCGAGATTGAGCAGCGCGCGCTCGCCTTGTTCGGTTTCGTCCGCCGCGACGACGCGCGCCTTGGCGGCGCAGCTCGTCGCAATCGCCCGCTGGCGGGCGGCGCCGCCGGCGAACAAATCGCGCCACGCATGTTCGAGCCAGTCGAAACATTCGCGATCGCCGATCAAGCCATATTTGACCGTCTCGGCGTAGCCGGCGCGAAACTCGCGCGGGTTCAGCGTGTCGAGAACCGCTGTGTCGGCGAGCACGAGCGAGGGCTGATGGAACGCGCCGACGAGGTTTTTGCCGTGCGGCGAGTTGATCGCCGTCTTGCCGCCGATAGACGAGTCCACCTGCGCCAGCAGCGTTGTGGGGATCTGCACCAGGCGCAGGCCGCGCCGCACGCTCGCCGCGGCAAAGCCCGCGAGATCGCCGACGACGCCGCCGCCGAATGCGATGACGAGATCGCGCCGCTCGATATGGGTTGCGATCAGCCTGTCGCAGACATGCGCGAACTGCGTGTAGGATTTGCTCGCCTCCCCGGGCGGCACGACGATCGATGTCGCGCGCAATCCCGCCTTGGCGAGGCTCGCGATGAGACGATCGAGATGCAGGGCGGCGACATTGGAATCGGTGACAACGGCGCATTTGGCGCTGGGCGCGAGATGCGCGACATGCGCGCCCGCCGCCTCGATCAAGCCGTCGCCGATGAGGATGGCGTAGCTGCGCGATCCCAGTGAGACCGGCACTTCCTGAAAGCTGGGCGCTGTCGCCGCGCTCGCTGTCCTGCTATGCCGACGCAATTGCGCGACAATCGCATCGACGACGACGTCATGCGGTCCATCGCGCGATTCGATCGTTACGTCGGCGAGGCGATAGATCGGCGCACGCTCCTCGAGGAGGCGGCGCACGGTCGCCTCAGGGTCGGCGGTCTGCAGCAGCGGGCGGTTCGAGCGCTTGCGCACGCGTCGCATCAGCACCTCGAAATCCGGCTTGAGCCAGACCGAGACGCCGGCCTCGGCGATGCGCTGCCGCGTCGTCTCGTTCATGAAGGCGCCGCCGCCGGTCGCCAGGATCTTCTGTCCCTCCTGGAGCAGCCGGGCGATGACCTTACGCTCGCCGTCGCGAAAATACGCCTCGCCAAAGCGCTCGAAAATTTCGGGGATGGTCATTTGCGCGCCGGCCTCGATCTCGTGGTCGGCATCGACGAATGGCAGGTTGAGGCGCGCGCCAAGGCGGCGACCGACCGACGTCTTGCCTGCGCCCATCATGCCGACAAGCACGATCGAGCGCCTGCCAAGCGCCGCGATCAGCGAGTCGCGATCGGGATGTTCCTGCGCCGTCATCGTTCCTTCCAGCTCATCGACGCCGGGGGGCAAGCCCGCCAGCGCAAGGTCGGCGCTGTCCTTACAACGTTGCGCCGCGGATTGCGACAAGCGCCTCCGGGAGCGCTTTACGCCCCGGCGTCCTTCGCCTAGTTTGGCGCCAATCAGGAGATCGTAATGCTTTTCGTCGCCACCTGCCTCGACAAAACAGGCCATTTGCAGACCCGGCTCGACAATCGCCCGACGCATCTGGCCTATCTCAACGGCCTGAAGGAAAAGCTGAAAGTCGCCGGCGCGCTGCTTGGGCCGGACGCCCAGACGCCGGTGGGCTCGATGCTGATCTTCGACTGCGCCGATGAGGCCGAGGCGCGGGCGCTCACCGCGGGCGATCCCTTCGCCAAGGCCGGATTGTTCGGTTCCGTCGACATCAAAGCCTGGCGCCAGGGCGTCGGCGCCCCGTTGGCTTGAGGCTGAAATGGCGCACTGGCTATTCAAGAGCGAGCCGTCGGTCTGGTCGTTCGAGCAGATGAAGAAGGCCGGCCCAAAGGGCACGAGCTGGAACGGCATTCGCAACCACAGCGCCAAGCTCAACATGATGGCGATGAAGCTCGGCGACGAGGGCTTTTTCTATCATTCCAACGAGGGCAAGGCGATCGTTGGCATCGTCAAGGTGATCAAACTCTACTATCCCGACCCAACGGACGAGACCGGGAAATTCGGTATGGTCGATCTCGCCGCTGTGCGCGACCTGCCCAAGCCGGTGACGCTGGAGGCGGTCAAGGCGGAGCCGCGCCTCGCCAAAATGGCGCTGGTCGCCAACTCCAGGCTCTCCGTTCAGCCGGTGACGGCGGAGGAATGGGCGTTGGTGTGCAAGATGGGCGGCGATTGACGCCTCAGGACGTCATTGTCAGCCGCTCATAAATGTCGCCGAGCCGCAAATCGACATCGATCGCGCTCAGAGCGATTGTTGCGTCCGCGCCCAGCAAATCGACATCCGACCAGGCGCCGCCCTCGGGCCGCGAATAGAGTTTAGCGCTGATGCTGTCGGGATCGATCAGCAGAATATGGCGAAGGGTGGGGTGGCGGCGGTACTCTTCCAGCTTGGTGAATTGGTCGATTTTTCGCGTTGAGGGCGAAAGCACTTCAACCACGACGGTCGGGCGGCGGGCTTCGTAGAAATTTGCTTCGGCTGGCGCGCAATCGACGGTCACGTCGGGCCGACGTGTAGACCGGATCGCAGTGCGGACCGCCGTATCGGCGCTGACCACGCGGCATGGTTTACCCCGCAGAGCAATCCACAAGTGCGCAATCACGTTGATCAGGATGGCGTCATGAAAATTGCTCGCCCCTGTCATGCCGCGCAACCGGACCGGAACTCCGTCGATGAGCTCGTAGCGTTCTTCCTGGTCGCGCTGCCATTCGTAGAACTCTTCGACGCTCATGGTTAGCGTCTGAACTTCGCCCATGCGGTTCGCTCCGGTTGAGAACCAACGCTATCACAACGAGCGACAGGCGTCATTGGCCGCCCGGCCCCACCCGACGAAAGGCTGAGGCCGCTTTGCTTGCCGCAGCGCAATATGTTGGCGCATAATGGGGCTAGAAAAAAGCGAGCAACCGCCGCGCAGGGAGGATCGTATGTCGGGCAAGGTTTATGAAGTGCCGCAAGCCTGGGCCAAGAGCGCGCATATCGACGACGCGAAATACCGGGAGATGTACGCTCGCTCGGTCAAAGACCCCGAGGCTTTCTGGGGCGAAGTGGGCAAGCGCATCGACTGGTTCACGCCTTACAAGCGCGTCAAGAACACCTCCTTCGATCCGCACCACGTCTCGATCAAATGGTACGAGGACGGCGTCACCAACGTCTCCCACAATTGCATCGACCGGCATTTGCCCAAGCGCGCCAACCAGACCGCGATCATCTGGGAGGGCGACGATCCTGCCGAGTCAAAGCATATCACCTACGGCGAATTGCATGAAAAAGTCTGCCGCTTCGCCAATGTGCTGAAGGCGCATGGCGTTAGGAAGGGCGACCGCGTCACCATCTACCTTCCGATGATTCCTGAAGCGGCCTATGCGATGCTCGCCTGCGCGCGCGTCGGGGCGGTGCATTCCATTGTGTTCGGCGGCTTCTCGCCGGACTCGCTCGCCAGCCGCATCGAAGGGGCGAATTCCGCTGTCGTCATCACCGCCGACGAAGGCCTTCGCGGCGGGCGCAAGGTGCCGCTGAAAGCCAATGTCGATATCGCCGCCGACAAGGCCGGCTGCGTCAAGACGGTGCTGGTGGTCAAACGCACCGGCGGCGCGGTCGCCTGGAAAGCCGGCCGCGACGTCTGGCTGGAAGAGGCGATGGCGAAAGTCCCGTCGACGAGCGCGCCCGAGCCGATGAACGCCGAGGACCCGCTGTTCATTCTCTACACTTCGGGATCCACCGGCGCGCCGAAGGGCGTCGTCCACACGACAGGCGGCTATCTGGTCTTCGCCGCGATGACGCACGAATATGTCTTCGATTATCACGACGGCGATATTTACTGGTGCACCGCCGACGTCGGCTGGGTCACCGGCCACAGCTACATCGTCTATGGCCCGCTCGCCAATGGCGCGACGACGTTGATGTTCGAGGGCATTCCCAACTACCCCTCGATGAGCCGGTTCTGGGAAGTCATCGACAAACACAAGGTCAACATTTTCTACACCGCGCCCACCGCGATCCGCTCGTTGATGGGCGCGGGCGAAGCGCCGGTCAAGAAGACCAGCCGCGCCTCGCTGCGCCTGCTTGGCTCGGTCGGCGAGCCGATCAATCCGGAGGCGTGGGAATGGTATCACCGCGTCGTCGGCGACGATCGCTGCCCGATTGTCGATACGTGGTGGCAGACGGAAACCGGCGGCATTCTCATCACGCCGCTGCCCGGCGCGACCAGGCTGAAGCCGGGTTCGGCGACGCGGCCGTTCTTTGGCGTACAGCCGCAGATCGTCGACGCGGAAGGCAAGGTGCTGGAGGGCGCGTGCGAGGGCAATCTGGTGCTGGCAGATGCATGGCCAGGCATGATGCGCACGGTGTATGGCGATCACGAGCGCTTCGTGCAGACTTATTTCTCGACCTATCCCGGAAAATATTTCACCGGCGACGGCGCCCGCCGCGACGAGGACGGTTATTACTGGATCACCGGACGCGTCGACGACGTCATTAACGTCTCCGGCCATCGCATGGGCACCGCGGAAGTCGAAAGCGCGCTGGTGGCGCATGAGAAAGTCTCGGAGGCGGCGGTCGTTGGTTATCCCCACGACATAAAAGGGCAGGGCATCTACGCCTATGTCACGCTGATGGCCGGCACGGAGCCAACCGAAGCTTTGCGCAAGGAGCTTGTCGGTTGGGTGCGCAAGGAAATCGGCCCGATCGCCTCGCCCGATCTCATCCAGTTTTCGCCCGGACTGCCAAAGACGCGTTCCGGCAAGATCATGCGCCGCATCCTGCGCAAGATCGCCGAGAACGAGTATGGCGCGCTCGGCGATACATCGACGCTGGCCGATCCGGGCGTGGTGAATGATCTGATCGAAAACCGGCAGAACAAGGGGAAGGCGTAACGCGCGCGTAGCGGGATGGAAGGATTTCAGAGGTTTGAGTGTATGTTTTTGTCCGAGCTTGGAGTTGGGCGAAGACGGAATCGAGCGCGTTTTCTTGACCTCAATTCGCCGTCCTTCCGCTTTCGCCTAACGGCGAGCGGCCTCGACAAAGGAAAAAGGAGTATCTGAGAGCATTATCGGCGTGAATTGAAAGTCTGTCCAGAAATTGTACAGAATTCGTGATTTTGCTATAGTAATCAATTGGTTATTCCCTTCTCCCCCGTTGCGGGAGAAGGGGTTTCGCTCACGTTACAAATTCCGCCAGCTCCCGATTAAACCGCTCCGCATCCTCCCAGAATGGCGCGTGGCCTATTCCCTCGTAGAGCGACAGCCGCGCGCCTTTGACGCATGACGCGGTAAGCTCGCTCAGCGCCGGCAGCAGCACCTGATCCTTCGTTCCATGCGTCGCCAGCACCGGGCAATCGAGCGCACGGATCGCGTCCAGCGTATCGGGTCCGCGGGCGAGAACATGCGCGCGCACGGCGGCGGGGACGACCATGTTGAACGCCAGCATCGTCTCGAAATCTTCGGCGGTTGGTTGCAGCTCGAAACAGCCGCGCAAGAACGCCCGCGTCCCCGCGATATTCTGCGTAAGATCGTCCGATATCATGGCGCGAAAATGTTTGCGCGCCGGCCCCAGAATCGCCGGATCGACGCTGGTGCGGGCCGCGACGAAATTGATGCCGGCTATCGCGCTGGCGCCATAAGCGCGGACATAGTCCGCGATGACGCGGCCGCCGTAGGACCATCCGACAAACAACGGCCGCTTGAGGCCGGCGGCGAAGAGAACCGCCGCGACATCGTCGGCCCAGAGCTTGTCCGCCGCGTAGAATTCGGCGCCCAACGGCTTGTCCGATTCGCCATGGCCGCGCAGATCGAACGCCACCATACGATAGCGTTTGGCGAATGCGGGATCGGCGAGTTGCCGAAGCCAGGACAGGCGGCATTGGTTGAAGCCGTGAATGAACAGGATTTCGCGTCCCGCCGGATTGCCCCATTCTTCCCAGGCGATCGCGACGCCATCGGCGGACACAGTTTTATGGGCCGCCATCGTGTCTCATCCCGTCTCGCCGCGGATTATCCGCGCTGGCGCAAATAAGTCTCGAACGCTTTCAGTGTCGCCTGCGAGACGTAATGCTCGATGCCCTCCGCGTCAGCCTCCGCCGCCTCGCGCGGCGCGCCGACGGCGAGCAGCAGATCGACGACGAGCCGATGGCGCTGGCGCACCTTGTTCGCCATCGCCATACCGGCCTCGGTCAGGAAGATGCCGCGATACGGTTTGGCGGTGACGAGGCCCTCGCGCTTCAGCCGCGCGATGGTCTTGCTGGCGGTGGGATGGGCGACGCCGAGCCGTTGCGCGATGTCGGTGGTGCGCGCCTCGCCGTTGGCGGCGATGAGGTCGGCGATCAACTCGGTGTAGTCTTCCAGCATCGAGGCCGCCCGCGCCTCGCGGGCCTGCTCGAAGCGCTGCGCCTGGAGAGGAGCGGCGCTGAGGTTGGGGTTTCTGGCGGTTGGTTTGGTGGGGGACAAGAGATTCTCGCTGGCGCGCGCCCCATCTCCCGCAAGCGGGAGAAGGGGCGCTCATCATACAGCCTTGGCTAAATTTTGCTGCATCCGTTTTCAACCCTGATGCCGCGCCAGCACTTCGCGCACGCGGTCCACAAGCTCCGCTTCGGGCGCGAGCGCCTGGGCTTTCTGGCGCAGTTCGAGATAGTCGGCGCGGTCCTTGCTCGCCTTGGCGAGTTCGGCGCCGAGCACGAGATCGCGGATCGCCACTTGGCCCGCGTCGCGCTCGTTCGAGCCCTGAATGACCGCGCAATACGCGCCGCGCTTGTCGGCGTATTTGAGCTGGGCGTTGAGGCCCTTGTCGCCAAGATAAAGTTCGGCTGGGATGCCGGCGGCGCGAAGCCGCGCGACGAGTTTCTGGTAGTTCGACATGTGATCGCTGTCGAGCACGGCGACGACGACCGGGCCGGGCTTCTTGGCCGAGGCGACAATAGGACTTTTGATTTGTTGCAAGGCCGAGAGCAGCCTGGAAATACCGATAGAGAAACCCGTCGCCGGGACCGGCTCGCCGCGAAACCGCGCGACCAGTCCGTCGTAACGCCCGCCGCCGCCGACCGAGCCGAAGCGGATCGGCTTGCCATCCTCGCTGGGCGTTTCGAAGGTGAGTTCGGCTTCGAAGACAGGGCCGGTGTAATATTCGAGGCCGCGCACGACGGAGGGGTCGGTGCGGATGCGCTTTGAACCATAGCCCCATGCCTCGCAAAGCTCGGCAAGTTTGCGTAGCTCATCTATGCCCTCCATTCCGATTGCGGAGTCCTTCAGATCACCGGCCCAAACATCGAGCTGCGAGGAGTTGCGATAATATTCCTTGCCGTCATTTCGCTCGAATTCGTCCGAGGTTTTTGGCGGGTGAACAACGACAGAAGTCCAGACTTGCGTCCCGCCGATGATGACCGACAAGATCGTGTTTACTTGCTTTTCATCGAGGTTAGCGCCCTTCGTGAAATCGCCGCTTTCATCACGCCGTCCACTGGATAGAAGCGCGACCACTCCATCGCGCCCAAGTCGATCCAGCTTGTCGATCGCACGCAGCACCGTCAGCCGCCGCCCGGCATTCTCCGCGCCGCCCAGCCCGATCGCCTCCATCACCCCATCAAGCACCTTGCGGTTGTTCACTTTGATCACATAGTCGCCGCGCTTGATCCCCAGCGCCTCCATGCAATCCGCCGCCATCATGCAAATCTCGGCATCAGCCGCGACGCTGCTCGCGCCAACAGTATCCGCGTCGAACTGCATGAACTGCCGGAACCGCCCCGGACCCGGCTTTTCGTTGCGAAACACCCACCCCGCGCGATACGAGCGGTACGGCTTTGGCAGCTTTTCGTAATTCTCCGCGACATAGCGGGCGAGCGGCGCGGTCAGATCGTATCGTAGCGACAGCCATTGCTCGTCGTCGTCGCGGAACGAGAACACGCCCTCATTTGGCCGGTCCTGATCGGGCAGGAATTTTCCGAGCGCGTCGGTGTATTCGATGAACGGCGTTTCCACCGCCTCAAACCCGTAGAGCTCATAGATCGCGCGGATTTTCGCCATCATGGACTCAGTTGCAGCGATGTCGGCGGGGCCGCGATCGATCAGGCCGCGCGGCAGAACGGCGCGAACGCGCGCGCTGGCTTCGTCAGACATAGTGTTTCCCTTGACCTGCGCTCTCGGCCGCCCGCCCATTCCCTCCCCCCTTGCGGGGGAGGGTTAGGGAGGGGGGTCGCGCCGAAATTTCCGAATTTGCGACGACGGCATGAAAGATGGCAAGCCCTGCGCGCGCCCCCCACCCCGGCCCTCCCCCGCAAGGGGGGAGGGAGAGCCGCGGCGCGTTGCTCTTCTTAACTGCGCTGCCCACTAGATCAGCCCGGCGCCGATGTTGATCGTGAGGGCGAGGATGATGGTGTTGAAGAAAAACGACACGACGCCGTGAACCAGCGCGACATTGCGCATCGGCCGCGAAATTGTCTCCACGTCGGCGGTGGCGCAGGCGCAACCGATGACGAAGGAGAAATAGGCGAAATCGCCGTATGACGGCTGGGAGTGGGCCGGAAATTTCAGGCCGGCGCGGGGCGTTTCCGGGGGGTCCTCTTTCGTTCTGGTCGGCGCATAATATTCGTGGGCGTAATGTAGCGCGAAGAGGAGATGAATGAACACCCACGCGCTGAGGATCGTCGCCGCCGTCAGAGCGATGTGCTCGCCCTTGCGCAATCCCGTCATGTCCTTGACGACGCCGAGCTCGGCGACAATCGCCGCCATGGCGGCGCATGCGGCGATGATTCCGACGAGCAGCAAGACCCACTGGTTCTCGTCCTCGAGCGAGGCGTGCGAGGCGATCGATTGAAGGTCGGAGCGCAGCATCATCCAGCCAACAAGGGCGATGAAAACGACGGTCGCCAGGTTCCAGGCGACGAGGCCGCGCGTCGCGACGCGCATCTGGGCGGGAAGAGCCAAGTAAATCGCGACGCCGAGAAGCCCGCAAATCAGGATTCGCGGCCGATGCTTGACCAGCGACACAATCCCGCCCGGAGAGCCTGGACGAGCGACCGGCGCTGGAAGCGTTGAATCGGGCATGGGGCGAGCCTTGTGAAATGTGCGCCTGCCTTGCCCCAGCCGACTAACGGGGTCAAGCAAGCCTGCGTCGGCCATTTTCGGGCGCCGACGAATTGCTTTGCGCGCACTTGCTGCGGCGACGATCGAAATAAACCGCGCAGGCTCCCGTATCGACGCGTGTTTATCCATAAAACTCAATGCGTTAGTATGGCCATGAGTTTTCTTGACAGCCTTTACCCTCATCCATATGTTGCGCGCAACTAGCAGGCGCGGTTGACTCAGCGGTCAAATCGTTGGACGGCGTCTGCGGGGCGAACGGCATTTCGCGCCGGAGGATCTATGGCGGCGCGGGACGACGAAGATGAGGCGTTGCGCGCAAGGCTCGACAAATTGTCGGGCGCGCTGAAGGCGCAGCGTAAGGCGACGGCTTCGCCGCCGGCGCAAGATGGGGGCGATAATTCAGGCGACGGGTTTGGCTCCGCGATGTCCCTCGGACTGCGCGCCGCCAGCGAATTCGCAGCGGCGATCGTTGTTGGCGGCCTGATCGGCTGGCAACTCGACCGGTGGTTGGGGACAAAGCCGGCATTCTTGATCGTGTTCTTCCTGCTTGGCGTGGTCGCTGGCATCTGGAACGTCATTCGCGTGACATCGCCCTTGTCTCGCGGCAAGACGCCGGTTAAAGACGGGCCGAAAGCGCTACGCATAGTGGACGAAGACGAGGACTGAGATTTTGGCGGCGCCAGCGATTAATCCGATCGAGCAATTTGCGATCTCGCCGATCGTCTCGGTGACCGTCGCGGGTCACGACTTTTCGTTCACCAATTCGGCGCTTTATATGGTGATCGCGGTCGGGCTCTCCTGCCTGCTGATGTATATCGGGGCCAAGGGCGGCGACGGCATTCCCGGCCGGCTGCAGGCGATGGCCGAAATGGCCTATGAATTTGTCGCCGGCATGGTGCGCTCCGCGGCGGGCGAACACGGGATGGTGTTCTTCCCCATGGTGTTCTGCCTGTTCCTGTTCATCCTGTTGTGCAATCTCGTCGGCTTGATCCCGCATGCGTTTACCGTCACCAGCCACATCATCGTCACGGTGGCGCTGGCGCTGCTGGTGTTCTTCACCGTCATCATCGTCGGCATCAAGGAAAACGGCTTGGGCTTCTTCAAGCTGTTCGTGCCCTCGGGCGTGCCGATCTACATCCTGCCGCTGGTGGTGATGATTGAAATCATCTCCTTCCTGTCGCGCCCGCTCAGCCATTCGGTGCGTCTGTTCGCCAACATGCTGGCGGGCCATATCACGCTTAATGTGTTCGGCGGCTTCGTCGTTATGCTGCTGGGCGCCTCATGGGCGGTCAAATGGGTCGCGGTCATGCCGTTCGCCATGACCATCGGCCTCGACGCGCTCGAATTGCTGGTGGCTTTCCTCCAGGCTTACGTCTTCACCATGCTGACCTGCATGTATCTGAACGACGCGCTTCACCCCGGTCACTGACCGGCCGCTTTATCCCACACAGAAATCGTTTCTGTTCAAAACCAGGAGTTACGCATGGATCCCGTCGCAGCCAAATACATCGGCGCAGGTCTCGCCGCCATCGGAACCGGCGCCGCTGGCATCGGCGTGGGCACGCTGTTTGGTCAGTTCCTCAACGGCGCGCTGCGCAATCCGTCGGCGGTCGAAGGCCAGTTCGGCCGCCTGATTTTCGGCTTCGCGGTGACGGAAGCGCTCGGCATTTTCGCGCTGCTGATCGCGTTCCTGCTGCTGTTCGCCGTCTGACGAACGTTAAGCGAGGCTTGAATGGAGTTGTGCCGCGAGGCGCGGCTCGATTCGAAGGAATATAAAGCGATGGTTCAAACCACCCCTGCCGCCCAGGCAACCAAGACTGAAGTCGGCCACGAAGCCGGTGGCGAGCATGCGAGCTTTCCGCCGTTCGAGACAAGCACTTTCCCGTCTCAATTGCTGTGGCTGGCGATCACTTTTGGCGCGCTGTACTACTTCATGGCGAACAAGGCGCTCCCGGCGGTCGGCAAGGTCATCGAGGATCGCAAGGCGCGCATCGCCAAGGATCTCGACGATGCCGCCGCCATGCAGCAGAAGGCCGACGAAGCCGCCGCGGCGCACGCCAAGATGCTGGCGGACGCAAGGTTGAAAGCGCGAGGCGTGGCGCAGGAAGCGCGCGACAAGCTCGCCGCCGACAGCGACGCCAAGCGCAAGGTGCTGGAAGATCAGCTCGCCGCAAAGCTCGCGGCGGCCGAGGGTCAAATCGCGGCGACGCGCACGCAGGCGATGACCAACGTCAGCGCCCTCGCCAGGGACGCGGCGAGCGCGATCTTCGAGCGCCTGCTGGGCCGCCCCGCCGACGTGAACGCGATCGACGCCGCCATCGCCTCCGTCAAGACCAACTGAGCGGGAGCGTTCCATGGTCATCGACGCCGAATTTTACGTCACGCTCGGTTTCATCGTGTTCCTGTGCCTGCTGCTTTATCTGGGCGTGCACAAGATGGTCTTCTCGGCGCTTGACGCGCGCGGCGCGGCGATCGCCGACGAACTCGCGCAGGCGCAGAAGTTGCGCGCCGAGGCGACCGCGCTGCTCGCCAGCTTCGACAAGAAGAAGGCCGACGCGGAAGCCGAAGCCGCCAGCATCATCGCCGACGCAAAAACCCAGGCCGAGCAGATGGCCAGGGAAGCCGCGGACCGCATGAACGATTTCATCGCCCGCCGCACCAAACAGGCTGAATCGAAGATCGCCTTCGCCGAGGCCCAGGCGACCGCCGACGTTCGCGCCGCCGCCGCCGATCACGCGGTCAAGGCCGCCGAGATCGTGCTGCGCGAGCAGACCCAGGGCGCCAACGGCGCCAGCCTCGTGACGCAAGAGATCGCCGGGCTGAAAGATCGGCTGAACTGAGGGCAGACCCTTCGCCCCGCACGCGGGGCGAAGGGATTCACGCCAAAGCCCGCCCCTTGACCGATTCGGGCGACGCAAGCATTGTCCGCGCGTTGATCCACAAGAGATTCGGCGGCCATGACTCGCTTTGCCCTGATACTCCTCGCGCTGCTCGCCGCAATCGGCGTCTCGCACGCGGGAACTTACGCAACGCCGGCGGAAGAGCGCTACGTCGCTTACGGCGCGCAATTGCCGGCCTGCGACGATGCCGGCGTTCTCGCCCGAATCACTGACCGTTTCGCGCAAAAAGAATCCGAATACTGGCATTCCCAGGTGCAGATCGGCGGCTATGATCGCATTCGCCAGATCGGTTTTCGCGCCAATGGCTTAGGGTACATCCCACGCCGCTACTGCGTCGCGAGGGCCGAGCTGACCGACCGGCGCCGCCACGAAGTCATTTATGCGATCGGCGAGAACCTCGGCATTATCGGCTGGGATTATGGCGTCGAATGGTGCGTCATTGGCTACGATCGCAATCTCGCCTTTGCTCCCGGATGCGGCGCCGTGCGGCCGTTCCTCGATCGCAATCTTGGTGAAAGAGCGTTGCGCGAACGTTACTGATTTCGAGCGAAATCGTTTCGAGGACCAGTATGGAGTTTGGCCGCGTTGGAAGACTTGTCTGCGTCGCTCTGGCGCTCTGCGTGACGCCCGCCGCCAGCCACGCCAAGAGCTATTGGGACCGCATGTTTCGTGCCCCATCGACGCCCGTTCCCTGCGCGCTCGACAATTGCAACAGCGCCCCTGCGTCGCAGCCGCCGGCCGCGCCGCAGCAAGCCGCGCAACCGCGGTTTCCCAGCGCCATGCCGCCGGGCAATTTTGATTTTTACCTGCTGACGCTGTCGTGGTCGCCCGGCTTCTGCGATTCCGGCGGCTCGGCCAAGTCGCCGGATCAATGCAGCATCGGCTCCGGCCTGGCGTTCGTCGTGCATGGCCTGTGGCCGCAGTTCGATCAGGGCTATCCCAGCGATTGCAATCCGAACGCGCCGCAGCCCGCCAGCATCGCATTGCAACTGACGCACGGCATTTTCCCGAACGAGGGGCTGGCGCGCTACGAGTGGCGCAAGCATGGGACGTGCACCGGCCTCAGCCCGCAAGCCTATTTCAGCGATGTGAAGCGCGCCCGCGACGAAGTTTTCATTCCTGAAGTCCTCAAGGCGCCGCGCCAGCAATTGACGATGGCGCCAATGGAAATCACCCGCGCCTTCATCGCCGTCAATCCGGGCCTGCGCGCCAACAACATCGCGGTGGGCTGCCTGCACGGCGAATTGCAGGACGTAAAGATCTGCCTGTCGAAAGACCTGCGCGCCTTCGCCAATTGCAACGAAGTGACGCGCGGAACGTGCAGGGCGCAGTCGGTGAGGATAGCGCCGGTGCATTGAGAGTCCTTCTCCGGCTTCGCCGGGGAAGGTGGCCGGAGGCCGGATGGAGTGTGGCCCGCTTATCGGGCGCCTGTAGGTCTGCACGACGAAATGTGTCCGCCTCGGCAGATACGGACCTGCTTTCCGCACCCCATCCGGCGCTTCGCTGACACCTTCCCCGCTTCGCGGAGAAGGGGTTTCCCTTGCCTTTCGCGCTTGGTGCGGCCATGCCAAAGCATGAACTATCGCCACGCCTTTCACGCCGGCAATTTTGCCGACGTCTTCAAGCACACGATCCTCAGCCGCATCCTCGTCTATCTCATGCGCAAGGACGCGCCGCTGCGTTTCATGGACACGCATGCGGGCGGCGGCAGTTACAGTCTGGCGGGCAAGGAGGCGCAGCGCTCGGGCGAGTGGCGTGAGGGCGTCGGGCGGCTGCTCGCGGCGCCGCCGCGCGGGCAGATCGCAGCGCTGCTGGAGCCATATCTTAGGGCATTGGGGCCGCTCACCGCAGCGGGCGCCGGCGGGCGCTATCCTGGCTCGCCGGTCATCGCGCAGGAATTGTTGCGCGCGCAGGATCGGTACTCACTGTGCGAGCTGCATCCCGACGATCGCATCGCGCTGGCCGGAATCATCGGCAAGGATCGCCGCGTCACGATTGTCGAGCAGGATGGCTACGCCGCGCTGAAGGCGTGGCTGCCGCCCGTCGAGCGGCGCGGCCTCGTGCTGATCGACCCGGCGTTCGAGCAACCTGAAGAGTCCGAGCATGTCGAGCGCGCGTTGGCGCTGGCGCTGACGAAATGGCCGACCGGCTGCTACGCGCTATGGCGCCCGATCAAGGAGCGGCGCGAGGACGCGCATTTTCTCAACGCCATCGCGGCGATCGGCGCGCCCAATATCCTGCAGCTCGAAATCGACATCGGCGCCGTGCCGCCGACCGAGCATTCGACCAACCCGCTGAGCCGCACTGGCATGCTCGTGGTCAATCCGCCGCACGCGCTGATCGACGAGGCGCGCGCGCTGCTGCCGTTTCTCGCGGGATTGCTGGCGCGCGACGGGCGCGGCTCGTGGCGCGCCGACTGGCTGACGCCGCCGCGATAAAGTCACTCAACTCCCGGAATACTCATGGCCCTGCCGCCGATCTTGTCTGAAAAACTGCGCCTTCCCGTTATCGGCGCGCCGCTGTTCATCATCTCGCATCCCGATCTCGTCATCGCGCAATGCAAGGCGGGGATCGTCGGCTCGTTTCCCGCTCTCAACGCGCGCCCCGCGTCGCAGCTCGACGAGTGGCTGCATCAGATCACCGAGGAACTCGCCGCATGGGATCGCGCCAATCCTGACCGCCCCGCCGCGCCGTTCGCGGTCAACCAGATCGTCCACAAGTCCAACACGCGGCTTGAGGAAGACCTCGCCGTTTGCGCGCGTTGGAAGACGCCGCTCATCATCACTTCGCTGGGCGCGCGCGCGGATCTCAATACGGCGGTGCACGCGTGGGGCGGCATCACGCTGCACGACATCATCCACGAGACGCACGCGCGCAAAGCCATCGAGAAAGGCGCCGACGGCTTGATCGCGGTCGCCGCCGGCGCTGGCGGCCATGCCGGCTCGCTTTCGCCATTCGCGCTCGTTCAGGACATCCGCGCGTGGTTCGATGGACCGCTGATCCTGTCGGGCGCCATCGCGACGGGACAGGCGGTGCTGGCGGCGCAAGTGATGGGCGCGGATCTGGCGTATATCGGCTCGGCGTTTGTCGCGACAACGGAAGCGCGCGCCAGCGACGAACAAAAGCAGGGAATCGTCGAGGGGCGGGCGAAGGACATCATCGGCTCGACCTACTTTACCGGCATTTTCGGCAATTATCTCAAACCGTCGATCGTGGGCGCTGGTCTTGACCCCGACAATCTGCCGGCGCGCGATGCTTCATCGATGGACATGAGCGCCAAGGCCGCCGACGTCAAAGTCTGGCGCGATATCTGGGGCAGCGGGCAGGGGATCGGCGCGGTGAAGAGCGTCCTGCCTGTGGCCGAACTGGTGGGGAGACTGGCGCGCGAATATCGCGCGGCCGCACAAAAGGTTCGCAAAATCTCCTTCTCCAGCGAAGCTGGGGAAGGTGTCACGCAGTGACGGATGGGGTGTGGCGTGCAGCCATAAGACTATCGAGTCTTGTCGTGAATCTGAGTGCCAACGTTCAACATTAATTCAACTGCCCACACCCCATCCGTCTCGCTTCGCGAGCCACCTTCCCCAGCTTCGCTGGAGAAGGAAGTGGTGGCGCTTACGCCCCGCTCGCCTTATCCAGCGCCGCGATATCGCCCGCATCGAGCGTCAACGCCGCCGCCTTGATGAGGCTGTCCACTTGCGCCAGGGACGTTGCGCTGGCGATGGGCGCGGTGATGCCGGGTCTGGCGATCAGCCAGGCGAGCGCGACCTCGGCTTGATTGGCCTTGTGCTTGGCGGCAACCGCGTCGAGCGCGGCGAGGACGCGCATGCCGCGCGGGTTGAGATAAGTTTTCACGCCGCCGCCGCGCACGCTTTTTCCAAGGTCGGCTTCGCTGCGATATTTGCCGGATAGAAAACCCTTGGCGAGGCTGAAATAAGTGATGATTCCGATCTCTTCTTTCATGCACAAATCGCGCAACGCGCCGTCGAAACTCCGGCGATCGTAGAGATTGTATTCTGGCTGAAGCACGTCGTAACGCGGCAGGGCGTTTTTCCTGGCGACATCGAGCGCGGCGCGCATCTGCGCCGCATCGAGGTTGGAGGCCCCGATGGCGCGCACTTTGCCAGCCATCATGAGTTTGGCAAAGGCGCCGAGCGTTTCGTCATACGGCGTTTCCGCATCGGGCCAGTGCGAGAGATAGAGATCGATGTAGCCGGACTGGAGTCGCTTCAAGGAAGCCTCCATCGCCTCGGCGATATAGCGCGCCGAAAGGCCTTGTCTGCCCTCGCCCATCGGCGAGCCGACTTTGGTGATGACGACAATCTTGTTGCGGTTTCCCCGCGATTTCATCCATTCGCCGATGATCGCCTCCGACTCGCCGCCTTTGTTGCCGGGCGCCCAGGCGGAATAGACGTCGGCGGTGTCGATGGCGTTGAGGCCGGCTTCGCTAAAACGATCGAGCAGCGCGAACGAAGTCTGCCTGTCCGCCGTCCAGCCAAACACATTGCCGCCGAACACGAGCGGCGCGATGGAGAGGGAAGTCCGACCGAGGCGGCGGGGTTGCATGATCGGCCTCCACGTTAGATTTGGAAAGCGCCACTATAGTGGTCGCGCGGACCCCTTCTCCGCACAGTGGGTGCGGACGAATGCTACGCATTCGCCTGGAGGTGGCCGGAGGCCGGATGGGGTGTGGGACGTTGATGTGATGCCGGCATATTGCACAGACCGTGGTGCCTACTTGCGTAAGGCCTGTATTGCTTTCCGCACCCCATCCGACGCTGCGCGCCACCTTCCCCGCTGCGCGGGGAAGGGGTCTCTCACTTCATCCCCTCCGGTATCTCCCGCACCGCGCCCCGCGCCGCGCTGGTCGTCAGCGCGGCATAAGCCCGCAGCGCGGTGGTGATCTTGCGCTTGCGCGGCGCGGCCGGCTTCCAGGCGCTCGCGCCCTTGTGCTGCATGGCCGCGCGGCGATGCGCTAGGACTTCGTCGGAGACGAGCAGCTTAATCGTGCGGGCGGGAATGTCGATCTCGATATGGTCGCCTTCTTCCACCAGCCCGATCGCGCCGCCTTCCGCTGCTTCCGGAGAAACGTGGCCGATGGAGAGGCCGGAGGTGCCGCCGGAGAAGCGCCCATCGGTGATGAGCGCGCAGGCTTTGCCGAGGCCCTTCGATTTGAGATAGCTCGTCGGGTACAGCATTTCCTGCATGCCGGGGCCGCCGCGCGGACCTTCGTAGCGGATCACCACGACATCGCCGGCGACGACCTTGCCGCCGAGAATTGCCGCGACGGAATCGTCCTGGCTCTCGTAGATCTTCACTGGGCCGGTGAATTTCAGATTGGAGGCGTCGACGCCGGCGGTTTTCACGATGCAGCCGTCCTCGGCGATGTTGCCGTAGAGCACCGCGAGGCCGCCGTCTTTCGAGAAGGCGTGCTCGACGTTGCGGATGACGCCTGTATCGCGGTCCTCATCGAGATCTTCGTAGCGCGAGGCTTGGCTGAAGGCGATTTGCGTCGGCACGCCGCCGGGCGCGGCGAGGAAGAATTCGCGAACCGAAGCGCCGGCGCCGCGCTTGATGTCGTTGCGCTCCAGCGCCTTGCCCATTGTCTCGGCGTGAACGGTGGGCGTGTCCGTATGCAGCAGCCCGGCGCGATCGAGTTCGCCAAGGATCGCCATGACGCCGCCGGCGCGATGCACGTCCTCGACATGCACGTCGGCGACGGAGGGCGCGACCTTGCACAGCACGGGGACGCGGCGCGACAGGCGGTCGATATCGCTCATGGTGAAGGGGATTTCGCCCTCATAGGCGGCGGCGAGCAGGTGCAGCACGGTGTTGGTCGAGCCGCCCATGGAAATGTCAAGCGTCATGGCGTTTTCGAACGCGTTGAAATTGGCGATGGAGCGGGGCAGCACGCTCTCGTCGTTCTGCTCGTAGTAACGGCGGGCCAGATCGACGATCGTGTGGCCGGCCTCGACGAACAGCCGCCGCCGATCGGCGTGCGTGGCCACCACGGTGCCATTGCCGGGCAGGGCGAGGCCGAGCGCCTCGGTCAGGCAGTTCATCGAGTTGGCGGTGAACATGCCCGAGCACGAGCCGCAGGTCGGGCAAGCCGAGCGCTCCATCACCTCGACGTCCTCGTCGGAGACGGAGGAATCGGCGGCGGCGACCATCGCGTCGATGAGATCGACCTTGCGCACCTTGCCCGAAGCTAGCGTAATTTTGCCGGCTTCCATCGGGCCGCCGGAAACGAACACGGCGGGGATGTTGAGCCGCATCGCCGCCATCAACATGCCGGGCGTGATCTTGTCGCAATTGGAGATGCAGACGAGCGCGTCGGCGCAATGCGCGTTGGCCATGTATTCGACGCTGTCGGCGATGATCTCGCGGCTCGGCAGCGAATACAGCATGCCGTCATGGCCCATCGCGATGCCGTCGTCGACGGCTATCGTGTTGAACTCCTTGGCGACGCCGCCGGCGGCTTCGACCTCGCGCGCGACAAGCTGGCCGAGGTCTTTCAAATGCACATGGCCGGGCACGAACTGGGTGAACGAATTGGCGATGGCGATGATCGGCTTGCCGAAATCGCCGTCCTTCATGCCGGTGGCGCGCCAAAGCCCGCGGGCGCCCGCCATGTTGCGGCCGTGGGTCGAAGTGCGGGAACGATAGGCGGGCATTTTGGAGCCTTGGAGTTGAGGTTTGGCCAGTGTTGTCGCAAAAAGACGGAGGTGGGGCAACCTCGCGCCGCCCAATCTGGCCATTGAAGACATGATATAGGCGCGCAACCGCCTGTTGCTAATCAAAATCTTCGTGACGCCGAAACGGCGGCCTTATGCCGTTGGCTCCGGCTCGAATGGATTGCATATCTTAAGGCCGCCGACGACCCTGCCATGCTGAAAATCCTCGCTGAGCAGCGTGTCGCAACCGGCATCGATTGCCGAAGCGACGACAAGGGCGTCGTAGAAACTGAATCCGTGGTCCCTTGCCAAGGCGAGCGCCGCCGAATGGGTCTCGATCGTGAGCGGAAGGGCTGGGCCAACAGTGTCGCCGATATCTTCAAGCACTTCGGCCACCTCGGTCCAACTGCGCAACATTTTCCAGCTGAGAACATTCGTCAGCTCGTTCAAAATCTGGACGCTGATGGTTCCGCCGGCCGCAATCAGCGATCGCGCCTTGGCGCTGCGGCGATCCGATTGCTGGGCGTAGACGAGAATGTTGGTGTCGAGAAACGGCTTCACCTTTCGTTGGCCTCGTCGCGGTTGAAGCGATAGCCTTCGGGAAGCGCCCATTTTCGCGCCGCCATTCGGGCGAGCGCCTGCTCGCGCCGATCGTTCTTGCCAAGAGAGAGTCGTTGCCGGTCGGCCGCGACGATTTCGATTTCGTCGCCGGGCTTCAGTCCCAACCTGTCGACCAAGCGCTTGGGCAGCCGCACGGCCAGGCTGTTGCCCCATTTTGCCACGTGCATACTTCCGCCTTGCAATTGATATACGAGAGAAAATATGTATATCATAAATCCACGGCGGGCCGCAACTGTTGGCGCTGAGTCGCCACGGCGGCTGAATAAGCGCCTCAACATGCATGCCACCCGGATTTTCTCCTGCATTGCCGCCTGCGGCCCTGTCGCCTATATAGGCCCCGGCGCGGCTTTGTCCGCCAACAACGAGGTTCTATGTCCTGGAATAATCAAGGTGGCGGTCCGTGGCGTTCGCAGGGACAGGGGCCGTGGGGACAAGGACCCGCCGGCGCGCAACCGCCGAACGATCTCGAAGAAGCGCTACGGCGGATTCAGGACGCGATAAAGTCTGTGCTGCCGGGCGGCGGCGGCGGGTTTGGCGGGCGCGGGCTGGTATTGATTATTTTGGCCGTGCTTGTTCTTTGGTCGGTCGTGGACGGTTTTTACACGGTCCAGCCCAATGAGGTCGGGATCAATCTGGTCTTCGGCCAATACGCCGGCAAAACTCCGGCCGGTTTGCACTATAATTACCCTTGGCCTATCGGCTCGGTCATCAAGGTCCCGGTGTTCGATCAGAAGATCACCGAGGTCGGCTATCGCAGCGACTCGCAGGCCGAGATCCTGCCGGAAAGCCTGATGCTGACCGGCGACCAGAACATCGTCAACGTCAAGTTCCGCGTCGCCTGGCAGATCGATCCGGCCGCGCCGGAAGACTACGTCTTCAACATCCGCCGCCCTGATTTCTCCGTCAAAGCTGTTGCCGAGAGCATCATGCGCGAAGTTGTCGGCCTGAAAACCATCGACGGCATCCTCACGTCAGACCGCAAGTCGATCGAACCCGATGCGCAGAGCCGCATGCAAAAAGTGCTGAACAATTACAAGGCCGGCGTGCTCATCAAGCAGGTGCAATTGCAATCCGTCGATGCGCCGCAGCAGGTGCTGTCGGCCTATCGCGACGTGACGGCGGCGCAGCAGGATCAGCAACGCGCGGTCAACGAGGCCGACACCTACGCCAACCGCGTGGTGCCCGAGGCCGAAGGCGGCGCGGCGCGCATCAAGGCGGAAGCCAACGCTTATCGCGAACAGACGGTGGCCGACGCCCGGGGCCAGACTTCGCGCTATCTGCAGATTTACGAACAGTACAAGAATGCACCGGCCGTGACGCGCGAACGCATGTATCTCGAGACGATGGAGCGCGTGCTGGGCGGCATGAACAAGACGGTGATCGACGCCAGCGGCGTCAACGCGCCAGTGCCGTATATCTCGCTCGATGCGCTGCAACCCAAAGCCGCCGGAGCCGCAAAATGAGAAATCCTCTCGGCGGCGTCGCCCTGCTTGTTCTGTTAGTGTTTGTGATCTTTGTCGCCGTCAACGCGTTGTTCACGGTCGATCCAACCCAGCAGGCGCTGGTGCTGAATTTCGGCAAGCCGGTGCGCGACCTCATCGACGCTCCGGGCCTTCACTTTAAATGGCCATTTGTCGAAAACGTCGTCTACATCGACAAGCGGATTCTCTCCCTCGATAACGAGCGTCAGGAGGTGCTGGTGCAGGGCAACCAGCGGCTCGAAGTTGACGCCTTCGTGCGTTACCGCATCGCCGACGCACTGAAATTCTATCAGCAGGTTGGCACGACACAGGGCGCCGACGTGCAATTGGGCGGTATGCTGAACTCGGCGTTGCGCCGCACGCTGGGCGAGGCGTCGATTCCCGACATCGTGCGCGACAAGCGCGACGCGCTGATGGGCGCGATCCTGGCGCAGGTGAAGGCGGGAGCGGAGCGTTTTGGCCTCGATGTCGTCGACGTGCGCATCATGCGCGCCGACCTGCCGGCGGAAAATTCCGACGCGGTGTTCAACCGCATGCGGACCGAGCGCCAGCAGCAGGCGGCGACTTTCCGCGCGCAAGGTTCCCAGCAAAGCCAGACGATCAAGGCGGAAGCCGACCGCAAGGTGACGGTGACGATTGCGCAGGCGCAGCAGGAATCCGAGCAGATCCGCGGTCAGGGCGACGCCGAACGCAACAAGATATTCGCCGACGCCTACAGCAAGGATCCCGACTTTTTCGCATTCTACCGCTCGATGCAGGCCTACGAGACGGCCTTCAAGAGCGATGCGCGCATCATTTTGAGCCCGAAGTCGGACTTCTTCCGCTATTTCTCCAACCCGACGCCGCCTGTAGCCAGCGCGGCGCCAGCGGCCGAGCCGACGGCGAAGTAACATGCGCGACTTTGGCGCCGCGATCGGCCTCGTCTTTGCTATCGAGGGCCTGCTGCTGGCGGGCTTTACCGATGCAATGCGCCGCCGCATGGCGCAGGCCGCCAAGGAGGATCCCCACCGCCTGCGCCTGTTCGGTCTCGGCGCCGCCATCGTTGGCGTCGCCATCGTCTGGGCGTCGCGCAGTCTTCACGGATAGTTTTGCCGATTTCGCCGCTAAGGCGACATGATTGTCATAGAATGTCCGCATCGACGACAGGTTTTGAGCCCGATCTTTCAGGAGAGCCGCCCCAATGCGCGTTGCAGAAAATAAAGCCCCGAACTTTCTGCGCCAGGTTTTGCTGAGGCAGGTTCGCAATTCGGGTCTCGCCCTTGTTCTGGCTGCTGGCGTCGCGGCGCCGGGCTTCGTTATGACAGCTCCGGTCGCCGCGCAGGCGCAGACCCGCCCGACGGGACTTGCCGACCTCGTCGACAGCGTCGCCGAGGCCGTCGTCAATATTTCCGCGACGCAAACGGTCGAGGAAAACAGCGCCGACGCCGCGCCGGACATGCCCAAGGGCACGCCGTTCGACGACATGTTCGAGCAGTTTTTCAAGAACCACGGCCATAACGGCGCGACGCCGCGGCCGCATAAATCCAGTTCGCTCGGCTCGGGTTTCGTGATCGACGCCAGCGGCATCGTCATCACCAACAATCACGTTGTCGGCGACGCCAACGACATCATGGTGATCTTCACCGACGGGCGCAAACTCAAGGCCGAAGTGCTCGGCAAGGACCCGAAGGTCGACGTAGCGGTGCTGCGCGTCAAAAGCGACAAGCCGCTGAAGACGGTAAAATTCGGCGACAGCGACAAGATGCGCGTCGGCGACGGCGTGATGGCGGTGGGCAATCCGTTCGGGCTTGGCGAGACGGTGACGGCGGGCATCATCTCGGCCCGCAACCGCAACATCGACAGCGGCCCGTATGACGATTTCCTGCAGACCGACGCCTCGATCAACAAGGGCAATTCCGGCGGGCCGCTGTTCAACATGGCGGGCGAGGTCATCGGCATCAACACCGCGATATTCTCGCCGTCGGGCGGTTCGATCGGCATCGGTTTTGCGACGCCATCTTCGG
>JAYUFK010000177.1:0-5012 GCA_043739325.1 Methylocapsa sp.
GCCCTGCCCGATCATCGCCGGCCCAAATGCCTGCACGCCATTGATGACGCCCCACAGATTGACCTCGATGAGCCGTCGCCAGTTCGCCGGGTCGCCGAACAACGCGCCGTCGATGCCGATGCCGGCGTTGTTCATCAGCACCGCCACTTCGCCGAACGCGCCATAGGCCGCCTCGCGCAGCCGGTGCATGTCTTCCAGCTTGCTGACATCGGCGACGAAGCTGCGGACATCGCTTTTGTTAGCAGCGTGGCGCGCGACGCGGGCCTCGGCTTTCGCCAAAGCTTCGGCGGAATTGTCCGCGAGGCAGACCTTCATGCCGAGCGCCGCGAACTTCTCAGCCGCGGCGAGGCCGATGCCGCTGGCGGCCCCGGTGATGACCGCGACGCGGCCTTTGGCGATGGCGGGATGCTGCGGCATGGGGTCCTCGTCAGGCGTCGCGGCAAAACCCGCACTTTGGTTCAAGTTCGATAGAATTCAAAGCGATAGGCGCCAAACGACGCACGTTTGTCATTCCAGCGCGGCGCATCCCAGCTCCGGCGGAAAAACAAGCCATGGCAGCGAGCGCCGATTATCCGGGCAAGGCTGCCGGTTGTCCAGAAATTGCTAAAAAATATTACTTTATATCATGATATCATAAGGTTACAGCACGGCGCCTAGCGCGCGCGCATCTCCGGCTGGCCGTCGAGGCCCTCGCGCTGGCGCTCGAAACCGACGCTAGTGTTTCCGCCGTCGCGAACGCTCCTGACCACATAGAGGCCGTCGTAATCGCTTTCCTGCCAGACCGGCACATTTGCTGGATCGCCCCCGTGCGCCTTGATCAGAGTGAGCGGCAGCGGATCGATCAACTTGTGCTCCCAGGCGACGAGGGCTAGGGCGTTGCGGCAATCGGGCTTGTCGAGCGCGCTGGCGAGGCCGTCGATATCGCTAAAGCCGAGGCTCGTGTCGACAGGCAGGCCGAAGGCGATCGCCGTCGGCTCGATCGTCGCGAGCGGGCGGATGTAATCATAGGGAACGCCGGAATCGTTATTGCGCTTGGCCGGATCGGGCGCGAAAGCCGCGTTGGGCTTGCCAAACAGCTTGGCGATGACCGGCGGCAAAGCCAGCGCGCGATTGAGCCCCTGACAATCGAGCTGCCCCAATCCGCCCGCCGGCTTCTCGGCATGGCGCATCAGCACGATCGTTTCCGTCGTGGCCTCGGCGTGGGCGGGCGCGAGGCCGGCGCAGGCGAGAATCGACAGGGCGCGGAGCGCCGAAGAACGGAGCGGCATGACAATCCTTTTTTTTCAAAAATGCGCGGGCGGCGAAATGCCGTGAAAATTATAGTTGCGCGATTACCGAATTCACACGCTCGCCTCGCGCACAAGCGCCGGACCGCCATCCTGCAATTGCAATTCGAGGCGGCGCTTGTGGAAGGCGTTGAGCGTCGAGCGATGGCCGATCGAAACCACCGTCGTCTTGGGCAACGCGGTCGCGATGGCGCGATACAGCGACGCCTCGCTTTGCTCATCGAGCGCCGAAGTCGCTTCGTCGAGGAAGAGCCAATCCGGCACCGCGAGCAACGCGCGCGCGACCGCCAGCCGCTGCTGCTCGCCACCCGAAAGACGCATCTGCCAGTTATCGGTTTCGTCGAGCTTGTCGGACAAAGCGGCGAGGCCCGCCGAAGAGAGAGCGATCTGCATTTCGGCGTCGCCGAATTGCTCTGCTGGTTCCGGGTAGGCAATCGCGGCGCGCAGCGAACCGATAGGAATATACGGCCGTTGCGGCAGCAGCATCAGGCTCGCTTGCGGCTCGGAAATCTTGCCATGACCAAACGGCCAGATGCCGGCGATAGCCCGGAACAACGTCGACTTGCCAGACCCCGAAGGGCCGGCAACCAAGGTCGGCTCGGCGCTTCGCAGCGTGAGATTCTTGGCGCCTACAAGCGCGCGGCCATCCGGCAATGATAGGGAAAGCGTTTCGATCGTTCGATCCTTGGACGGCGACCGCGAGAATTCGATACTCGATTGCGATCGGATCGCCTCCGCGCGCGCGATGGCGTCATCGAATGAAGTGAGGCGGTTCAACGTCGCCTTAAATTCCGCAAGCCCTACATAATACAACACAAAGAAATTCATCGACTCGTTGACGCTGTTGAACGCTGCGCCAACCTGGTTCAGGGCGCCGAGAGAAATCTTTCCGAGAAAGTAAAATGGCGCGGCGACGATATACGGGATCAGCACCGACGCCTGATTGTAGGTGCGCGTGAAAGCGGTCAGCCGTTTGCGCACCGACACGATGCGCATGTAGTTCTTGTAAATGTCGTCGAACTTTTCGCCCGCCGCCCTCGACTCATTGTCCTCGCCGTGAAGCAATGCGATTTGTTCGCTGTACTCGCGCGCTCGCGCGAGGCCAAAGCGAAAGTTCGCCTCGAACCGCTGTTGAGCGAAATACAACGCCGACAACGTCCGACCGATCAGATGCGCGACGAGAGTTCCAGCGCCAGTATAGGCCAGCGCAACCCAGAACAGCAGACCGGGTATGACGATCGAAAGGCCCGGCAGGGTGAAGCCGCCGGACAACGACCAAAGCACGATCGCGTAGGACACGAGAGAAGTGAGAGTTTGCAGAGCCGTTACCGAATAGCCGTAGACCCCCGCAGTACCGTTTGACGATCCCGTCCCATCGATGAAACTGTATATGTCCTGCGAAATTCGCTGATCCGGGTTGTCTGTCGGAGAACCGGAGAGCAGCATCCTGTAGTGCGTGCCATGATTCATCCATCGCGCTGTGTAGCTGGCGGTCAACCAACGACGCCAACGGACAACGAACGTTGAAGTCACGACATATTCGAGCGTGTATGCGGCGACCAGGACAGCGACAACGGGGACGAACACGAACAATAACTGACGCCAGAACTCCGGCTGATTCATGTCTTTCAACGCATTGGTGAAGTCGGCGCGGAAGTAAGATAGCCGCACATCGAGCGCCACTTCGATCTGATTGACGACAATCAGGAACACGAGACTCGCGGTCGCAAGTCTGTTCTGCGCGACGGCAAACGCCGGGAAAGGAAATATTCTGGCGCGGGTTGGAGCGCTCGCGAAAAAATACGGATCGGCGATCCCGGTCATCTTCCTGACGACCGGTATGAACGAAATCCCGTAGATAAAGACCCCGAACAGGGCGACGGCAAAAGGAAGGCTGTCGGGCAAAGTGTAGTTTGCATAGGCCTGCGGCCAAAGGCCCAGTTTGTCCACAAGAAAAGCCAGTCCGAAGACGATCGTCTCGACCGCGAAGGTCGCTTCAAATATCTTCAGGAAGGTCGACAACCCGTGCGACAAAAACACCGCGACCGCGCAAGCCGCCGCGGCGCCGGTGAGCAGGAACACCATCGTACTGGGGGAGTGCAGACCGACGGCGAAAGCGGCGATGGCGAACAGGCCGACGGCGATGGCGAGGAGGCGCATGGGTGGGGCTTTCGGGGCGGGACTTCGAATCGCCGACTATCGCAGAAGCTTCATAGCGAAAGAAGGGCGGCGCGGTTAAGCAGCCATGAAATGTTTGTCATCCGCCGTCGCTCCAGCCCACACCAACAAAAAAAGGCGGCCGAAGCCGCCCTTTCCTGTTTCTTGGCAACGATAAGCGCTGGATCAGAAATCCATGCCGCCCATGCCGCCGCCACCGCCGCCGCCCATCGACATCGAAGGCTTGTCCTTCGGCACTTCGGCGACCATCGCCTCGGTGGTGATGAGCAAGCCGGCGACCGAAGCCGCGTCCTGCAGCGCCGTGCGCACGACCTTGGACGGGTCGATAATGCCCGCCTCGATCATGTCGACATAAGTCTCGGTCTGCGCGTCGAAGCCGTAGGTCTGCGACTTGTTCTCGAGGATCTTGGCGACCACGATCGAACCCTCGACGCCCGAGTTTTCGACGATCTGGCGCAGCGGCGATTCCAGCGCCTTCAGCACGATGCTGATGCCGGCCTGGACATCCGGGTTTTCGCTCTTCAGCTTGGCCACGGCCTGCTTGGCGCGCAGCAGCGCCACGCCGCCGCCCGGAACGATGCCTTCCTCGACAGCGGCGCGGGTGGCGTTGAGGGCGTCGTCAACGCGGTCCTTCTTTTCCTTGACTTCGACTTCCGTCGCGCCGCCGACGCGGATCACGGCAACGCCGCCGGCGAGCTTGGCCAGACGTTCCTGCAGCTTCTCCTTGTCGTAGTCGGACGTGGTCTCCTCGATCTGCGCCTTGATCTGGCCAACCCGCGCTTCAATGTCGGACTTCTTGCCCGAGCCATTGATGATCGTGGTGTTTTCCTTCTCGATGCGGATGCGCTTGGCCTTGCCGAGCATCGCGATCGTGACGTTCTCGAGCTTGATGCCGAGGTCTTCCGCGATCATCTGGCCGCCCGTCAGGATGGCGATGTCTTCGAGCATCGCCTTGCGACGATCGCCAAAGCCCGGCGCCTTGACGGCGGCGACCTTGAGGCCGCCGCGCAGCTTGTTGACAACCAGCGTGGCCAGAGCCTCGCCTTCGATGTCTTCCGCGATGATGACCAGCGGCTTGCCGGTCTGCACAACGGCTTCGAGCACCGGCAGCATCGCCTGCAGCGAGGACAGCTTCTTCTCGTGGATGAGAATGTAGGCGTCCTCGAGTTCGGCGATCATCTTCTCGGCGTTAGTGATGAAGTAGGGGCTGAGATAGCCGCGGTCGAACTGCATGCCTTCGACGACATCGAGCTCGGTCTCGAGGCTCTTGGCCTCTTCAACCGTGATGACGCCTTCGTTGCCGACCTTCTGCATCGCCTTGGCGATCATGTCGCCGATCGACTTGTCGCCGTTCGAGGAGATCGTGCCGACCTGCGCGACTTCCGCCGAGTCCTTGATCTTCTTCGAGCGCTTGGCGATGTCCTTGACGGCTTCGATTACGGCCAGATCAACGCCGCGCTTCAAATCCATCGGGTTCATGCCGGCGGCGACGAGCTTGGCGCCTTCCTTGACGATGGCCTGGGCCAGAACCGTCGCGGTGGTGGTGCC
>JAYUFK010000178.1:0-1764 GCA_043739325.1 Methylocapsa sp.
GCCCCTCGGGGCGCGGATGCGCCGCAAAAGTAAGAAAGAAACACGTATTGTGTCACCCATCATCCCGGTCAGAAGTGTTACCTATCAGTCCGCTGGACAGCGAAGCGCCGGATGAGGGGTCCCTGCAGCGCGCCTTCACGTTCGAGCAAAGTTGCGCTTCGGCAAACCCCTCATCCGGCCGCGCTTCGCGCGTCCACCTTCCCCCGCAAGGGGCAAGGGCCCTCTCACCCCATCGCCGCCTTCAAATTCGCATCGATCTTATCAATGAACCCCGTCGTCGACAGCCACTTCTGTTCCGGTCCAACCAGCAGCGCCAGATCCTTCGTCATGAACCCGGACTCCACCGTGTCGACGCAGACTTTTTCCAGCGTCGCGGAAAACTTCGCCAGCGCTTCGTTGCCGTCGAGCTTGGCGCGGTGCGCCAGGCCGCGGGTCCAGGCGAAGATTGAGGCGATGGAATTGGTCGAGGTTTCCTTGCCCTTTTGATGTTCGCGGTAATGGCGCGTCACCGTGCCATGCGCGGCTTCCGCCTCGACGGTCTGGCCGTCAGGCGAGAGCAGCACGCTGGTCATCAGGCCGAGCGAGCCAAAGCCCTGCGCCACGGTGTCGGACTGCACGTCGCCATCGTAGTTCTTGCAGGCCCAGACGTAACCGCCCGACCATTTCATCGCCGAAGCCACCATGTCGTCGATCAGGCGATGCTCGTAGGTGATGCCGAGGGCCGCGAATTTGCCCTGGAACTCGGCCTGGTAAACTTCCTCAAAGATGTCCTTGAAGCGGCCGTCGTAGACTTTCAGGATGGTGTTCTTGGTGGAGAGATACACCGGATATTTGCGCATCAGGCCGTAGTTCAGCGAGGCGCGGGCAAAATCGCGGATGGAATCGTCGAGATTGTACATCGCCAGCGCGATGCCGGCGCTGGGGAATTTGAACACTTCCCGCTCGATCACTGTGCCGTCGTCGCCCTCGAAGCGCAGGGTGAGCCGGCCCTTGCCCGGAACCTTGAAATCCGTGGCGCGGTACTGATCGCCGTAGGCGTGGCGGCCGACGACGATCGGCTGCGTCCAGCCGGGGACGAGGCGCGGCACGTTCTTGCAGATGATCGGCTCGCGGAAGATGACGCCGCCCAGAATGTTGCGGATCGTGCCGTTCGGGCTCTTCCACATTTCCTTGAGCTTGAATTCCTCGACGCGCGCTTCGTCCGGCGTGATCGTGGCGCATTTGACGCCGACGCCGCAGGCCTTGATGGCTTCCGCCGCGTCAATCGTCACCTTGTCGTTGGTGGCGTCGCGATGCTCGATGCCCAGATCGAAATATTGCAGATTGATATCGAGGTAGGGGCCGATCAGCTTGTCGCGGATGAGATGCCAGATGATGCGGGTCATCTCGTCGCCGTCGAGTTCGACGACAGGGTTGGCAACCCTAATCTTGGTCATCTGGCGCAAGCCTTTCGTGGGAAATTCAGGATAGCGGCCTATAGCATTGCGAACACGGGGGTCAAAGTGGCTGGGGGCCGGGTTAGACTAACAGCGTAAGCGCAGCGCGATCAGCGCCGGGATTGCCTGAACGTAAAGGATTTTGCGCGAGACGGTCGCGGCGCCATAAATGCCGGCGACGATCACGCAGAGGAGGAAGAAAATAACGATCGGCCGGCCGCTCGCGCCAAGCCAAAGCCCCCAGAAAAGTCCGGCGGCGAGAAAGCCGTTATACAGTCCCTGATTGGCCGCGAGGACTTTGGTGGCGAGGGCAAACTCCGGCGTCAGG
>JAYUFK010000179.1:0-13734 GCA_043739325.1 Methylocapsa sp.
AACAATCGCTTGATCGGTCGCGCCATCTCTGTGATCCTCGTCGCAAATCAGTTGTGACAAAGATCATAGTCGTTAATTAAGAGACGGAACACTAGGTGAACCCATCGACGAGCGCGCGATGAAAAGTTGCGTCGCGCCTGGGCAATGGCGCGCGCCTCTAGCTTCTCTGTTACGATGTAGACGCTCCGCTCGCGCGTTTCGACCGTTCGCGCAAAGCGCGAAACGAAATGAGCCGTCGGGTGCCCTCATCCCACAATGCGAATTTTACGCATCGCAAACTCTGTAGAAGCGTAAGGCGGCTAACGCCCGAAAGCTCCGGATGGTTCTTGAGCGCTTCCGACAGCCGATAATACGGAATCTTGCTGCTTAGATGATGAATGTGATGCACGCCGATATTGGCGCTGAACCAACGCAACACGATTGGCAGGTCGTAGTGTGAGCTGCCGTGCAAAGCTGAATCGGGCAAGGACCAATCTTCGTCCCGAGCCCACCTTGTTTCTTCGAATTGATGCTGCACGTAGAACAGCCACACGCCAAGCGACCCGGAGATCAGTACAATTGGCCCGTGGATCAGCAGGAAGGGGCCCAGTCCGATCAACCAGATTAGCAGCGAGACGATCGCCGCAATGCCGAGATTCGTCGACATCGTGCTAATCCAGGGCTTCCACCCTGCACCCCACATAAAGCCGACGGGAGCCCGATGCTGCAGCACGAAGAGATAGGCCGGGCCAATGCCGAACATAACTGCCGGATGGCGATAAAGGCGGTATCCCAACCGACCAAGCCAATTACGCTTCAAATACTCGTTCACTGTCAACGTATCGATATCCCCCATGCCACGTCGATCGAGGTTCCCCGAAGTCGCGTGGTGGGCGGCGTGCGTGCTCTTCCAATAGTCGTATGGGGTAAGCGTTATGACGCCAATCACCCGTCCGACCCAATCGTTGATGACGCGGTGTCGGAAAAATGATCCGTGGCTGCAGTCGTGCTGAATCAGGAACAATCGCACGAGAAAACCGGCGGCGGGAATGGAGAGGATCAGACTCAACCAGTAGCTGATGTGCATGAGTCCCCACATCGCCACCCACAGCGTGATAAGCGGCAATGCGGTAATAGCTATTTCGATAAGGCTGCGAGAAAGCATCGGGTCGCGGTAGCACGCCAAGACGCCTGGCAAGCGTTGCACATTGAGGTCGTGCGGTTCAAAATTTGCAACTGTGGCTCGTTCGCGCTTCATTATCGGGATGCCATTGATTCGAGGTGGTGTAAGTCACACTAAGGGAAAACGGGCGCTAACGCCCGCACAAATATCGCCGCATGGCGGCGCAATTGCGACGGCAAGAGTCATTCTTGGCGCGGCCAACAAAATACCGGTTAGGACGAAGTTATTTCTTCCGCGGCGCCGACCCAGCAGGTTGGCTAACTTTAGAAAATCCCGCAGGCGTCGTCGCGCCCACAGTGTCCTTCACTTTGTCTTTTTTCGGCTTCTTCGCTTCCTTGTTGCTTCGCATTTGTCCCTTGGCCATAGTCTTTCTCCTTCACTCCGAGGCGACTTTGCACAGAATTAGGCCCGTCTGCCAAGTGCGCCAGAAGTTCAATTACTCCTAAATCGCACTCGTGTGGGATCGGCGACACTCGAGGCGCCTTAAACCGAAGGCTTTTGACCTGGTCGCGCACCGGCCGTATTCATCGAATTTTGGCGGCGAGAGTCCGCGAATCAATGAGGACATCGAGTGACCGTCAGCGTTCTGATTATAAATGGTCCCAACCTGAATTTGCTGGGCCAACGAGAACCAACTATCTACGGGCGTGAAACATTGCTCGAGGTTGAAATTCAATGCCGAGCGCTTGGCGCCGAACTGGGGTTGGATGTCACGTTCAAGCAAAGCAATGCTGAGCACGAACTCATCGATTGGATTCATTCCGCTCGTAAGAGCGTTGCCGCGATCATTATCAACCCGGGCGCCTATTCCCATACTTCGATCGCAATTCTGGACGCGTTGAATGCTTGTGAGTGTCCCATACTTGAAGTCCACATATCAAATATTCATCGCCGCGAAGACTTTCGCCATCATTCCTATGTTTCGCTTGCGGCGGCTGGGGTTATTGCGGGTTTCGGGATACATGGCTATCTCCTCGCGTTGCGCCAGGTCGCGTGGCTCCGGGGATTAAGCAAGGCAATGCCGTGAATATTCGCCAAGATTTCAATAGCTAAGTGTGACGACCACCGTATCATTGTAGGCGCCAATCGTCGGGGTCGTTTGAGGCGGCACGCGCCCATAGACTGGGAGTGATCGCGTGAGGCCCGTCGCAGCGGCGTTGTTGTCGATTTCAGAGTGGCGACAAATGTGCACGATGCCGAAGTCATACTTAAAAATGCGAGCGGCGCGGTAATCCCAACTGGCGCGAGGGTCGAGGGCCCGGGCGGCAAGGCCGTCGCGATTGTCGGATATGACGGGAGGGCCTATCTCTCGGATTTGCACGCGCAGAACACGTTTGTGGTGCGGGCAGACAAGCGGTCTTGCACCGCTCAATTCGACTATTTTGTCACCGGGGCGAGTGTTCGACCGACCATCGGTCCCGTTGTTTGCCATTAAGGCGTACGGTCTTCAGTTTGCCGAAAGCGCAATCAAATCTTCCCGCGAGAAATTGACGCTTATGCCCTGTCCGCGCGCCGCCGGCGGCAGGGCAGAGTCATTGAATGTGTCGACGAGGATCATGCTTTGCCCAACCCGCACTCGCACGCGAACCACGGAGCCCAGAAAGGACGCATCCTCGACGAGACCATTCAAGGTGTTGCGGTCCGACGTACCCACCCCAATGCGCAGCGCTTCCGGTCGTATGGCCAATGCGCGCATTTCGCCAACGGTTAGTCCTCCGGGATCGCCCGCCGCGAAGACTCTCTGACCTTGGATCGCGAGTTCGCCGCTCGAAGGGTCGACGACAAAACCATTCAAGACATTAAGCGTGCCGATGAACGACGCGACGAAACGCGTACGCGGCCTATTGTAAATCTCAAACGGAGTGCCGACCTGCTCGATTGCCCCTTCGTTCATTACGACGATGCGATCGGACATTGATAGCGCTTCCTCTTGATCGTGGGTGACGAAAATCGTTGTAATTCCGAGTCTGCGCTGAAGTGTACGGATTTCGTCGCGCAATGAAACGCGGATACGCGCATCCAAGGCCGACAAAGGCTCATCGAGAAGAAGTATCTTTGGGCTTGGCGCCAAGGCGCGCGCCAAGGAAACCCGCTGCTGCTGACCGCCCGACAATTGATAGGGGTACCGGTCCCGCAATTGGGGAAGTTGGATCATCTCAAGCATTTCATCGACGCGGGACTTAATTTCCGGTGCGGGCTTCCCAGCAACGCGAAGGCCAAAGCCAATGTTGCCCGCGACCGTCATATTCGGAAATAGCGCATAAGCTTGAAACACCATGCCAATATTTCGACGGTTTGCTCGAAGGCGTGTCACATCGCTCCCCTCGACATGAATTTGCCCGTGTGTTGGCGTCTCGAAACCAGCCACCATCCGCAGCGTTGTTGTCTTGCCGCAGCCGCTAGGTCCGAGGAAAGTCACCAGCTCGCCCCGCTCTACCGACAGATTGAACTCTTTTACGGCGGCGCTCGCACCATAGAATTTTTGGATGCCGGTCAATTGAAGGAACGCCATTTTTGAATTCGTTTCTATCGCTTGCCGGCGGTCGATGGCACGCCCCTGCCGAGGAACTGAATAAGGCCCATACACGCCCATGTGATCGCAAATGCCATAACCGACAGTGCCGCAGACTCGTATGGTTGCTTCGCGCCAACGCGTTGTAAATAGGGACCGAAGGTCAAACAATTAAGAAGGCTCGCGAAGGTGAACTCGCCGATCACGATCGCAAATGTAAGAAAGGCGCCCGAAAGGATGGAGACGCGAATGTTTGGAAGAATGACCTTCGTCATCACGACGAACCAATCGGCTCCTTGAATTTCGGCCGCTTCAGTCAATGTCCGCACGTCGATCGCGCTCAGGCCTGTGTCCACAGCGCGATACATGTAAGGCATAGCCAGCGCTACGTAGCCAAGGGTCAATAGGACGTTTGTGCCGGCCGCCGATCCCGTCAGTGGCAGATAAGACGATGTATCGTAAAGGCGGATATATCCGAACACCAGGACGATGGCGGGGATCACAAGCGGAAGCAGAGTGATGAATTCGACCAGGCCACGCAACTTGCGCAATCGCAATTGCACAAAATAAGCAGTTGGCAGCACCAAAGCGACTCCGAGAATGATCGCGGCAAGCGCCAATGCGACTGAATAGAGAAACGACGCCTGAAAATTCCCATTGGCAAACGCCTGGATGTAGCTTTCGAAACTATAGGCGTTGACCCCGTCGCGTTTGACCCGCATTGAAAACTCGACGGTCGCGACCAATGGCGCGAGGAAATAGATCATGCCAAGGGCGAAAGCGAGCCAGGCGCCGAACGAACCGCGCTTCATTTCAGCCACCGCTCGCTTCTCGCCCGCAACACGAGATAGGCGAGGTTCGACAGTCCTGTAATTATCAGCATGCCGACGGCGAGCGCATAGCCGAGGTTGGGGTCGTGCAAAACGTCGCCGCGTATTTGCGCGTACAGCTGGATTGGAACGATGTTGAAGACCGAACCAGTCAGCGCGTAGGCCGTCGCGATGGCGCCGAACGCGTTCGCGAATAACAAGAGCGAGGCGCCCAAGATGCTAGGCAACAGCACAGGCAGAGCCACCAAGCGCCAATACTGCGTCGTGCTCGCTCCAAGAATTACAGCCGCTTCGGCCCACTCTTGTTTCATTCCGTCTAAAGCAGGAGTGACTACGAGAACCATCAACGGTATCTGAAAATAGAGATAGGTCAGCGTTAAGCCCGTGAAACTGAGTAAATTGAAGCCAACTGCGTAGAGGTCTAGGCCAAAAACATCGCGCAGTATGATGGTGACGATCCCTAACCGCCCAAGCGTTGCGAGGAACGCAAACGCGAGAGGTACGCCTGCGAAGTTCGACGCCACTCCTGAAAATGTCATCAAAGTTGGGCGCATCCAGCTTGGCAACCCGCCGCGAACCACCGCGAGCGCAAGAACAAGGCCAAACAATGCTCCGAAGGATGCCGACGCGACGCTGACTTCGATGCTGAGCAAGTATGAGTTGAGGATCTTGGTCTGGGTCAGGCCAACAAAGTTCGTTAAAGTGAACGCGCCCTGGCCATCTTTAAAAGCCCCGATTAGAAGGTCAACCGTCGGAAGGATGAGAAATAGTAGTGCAAAGATGAAGAACGGAGCCACGCCTAGATACGCAGCAATCTGCACTACGCTCATTGAATTTCTTGTAGCCGCCGGCGCGACAACCGTCATGCGGTGAACTCGTAGTTTGCGACCTGAACCGGGAAATCTGTGTGCGCCTCGCCTAACGGCGAAGCGCACATTATTTGGCGACGAACGCGAGCGCGATCGTTTAGGCTAAGGTCATTTTGATACTGTTGCGCCGACGACGCTGTCCCATTGTTTGGCGATTACTTCTTTCGCGGCAGCCTGCTCGGCCAGCGTGGGGAACTTCGCGTTAGCATAGTTCTCTGCGGGTGGTAGCTTGGCCAGAACGTCGGCAGGTGCCTTGTTGTTCTTCACGAGGTCCTGAAAACGGATCGGATGACAATATCCCTTCAGCCAGCCGATCTGACCCTCGTCAGAATAGAGATATTCGAGCCAGAGTTTGGCCGCAGACGGATGCGGTGCGTAGGCGCTTATCGCTTGGACGTAGACTCCGGCGATGACGCCGCTCTTTGGCACGACGACCGAAACCTTTGGATTGCCTTTCAGATTGTCGCGCGCCGAGAGGCCGTTATAGTCCCAGTAGACGATGATCGGGGTTGAGCCTTGGGCCAAAGACCCAGCCGCGCCAATCACAGGAACGAAATTGCCCTTCTTATTCAGGTCTGCGAAGAAGGAGAGCCCAGCGGCCCCCGCTTTGGCGGCGTCGCTAGCGCCTGTTGCCAGGCCAGCCGCATAGGCAGCCATCGTCGCCTGATTAGACGTGCGCGGGTCTCCCGCAAGAGCGACAGACGCCTTGTAATCTGGTTCAAGCAGATCGGCCCAGTCGTTCGGAACTTTCTTGACGATGTCGGTATTCACGGTGAACGACAAGACGCCATAATAGTCACCCGTCCAGAAGCCATCGGCGTCCTTGGCGCTGTCCGGGATCGAGGCCCAGGTAGATACTTTGTAGGGTTGGATCAGGCCGTCAGCTTTGGCCGAAGGCCCGAAAGACAGGCCGACATCGATAACGTCGGGCGCCTGGGGGCCTTTGTTGGTCTTGTTAGCTTTGATGGCCTCGATCTCGTCGCCCGAACCACCGTCCGGATTGAGCTCGTTGATCGTGAGACTGTATTTCGCCTTGAAGCTGTCGAGGAGCGCGCCATAGCCACACCAGTCATGCGGCAGAGCGATCACGGTCAATTGGCCTTCTTTTTTAGCGGCTGCGACAAGATCATCCATCCCATCGGCGAACACTGGCGCCGGCATGCCGCTGAACACAATCGCAGTTGCGGAACTTAGCAAGACCATTCTCATATTCATCGTCGCTCTCCCTCTTTTTCTTTCCGTCCCTTCGCGCGTCGGCATAGACGCCGCTTAAGGTTCCCCAATGGCGGTTATCGAGCCCATGTGACAGCCGCATGTCGAAGAAGCTCGGCACCGTAAAATTACGGCAGGCTACTGCTTTATTGTAACTTCCTCTTAGCATTGGGTATTTGCGGACCGGTCGCAAGGGGAATCGTGAGCGCCGCCGGGATCAACCTTGCCAAATGACCGGCGCGAGCTTCGGGACAAGATGAAGCTCTTTGCCCATGTAGGGGTGGGCCAGCGCCACTTCTTCGTTAAGTTCAACCCCTAATCCGGGTTTGGGGGACGGGATGACATATCCGTCTTCCCAGCGAACCGGCTCGTTCAAGACGCGAGCATGGAATCCGTCCCACCTTTCGATGCTTTCCAGGATCAAAAAGTTTGGACTGCAAGCGGCTAGCTGTATATTGGCTGCCCCCACTACAGGCCCACAGTAAAGGTGTGGTGCGATCTGCGCGTAGTGCGCCTCCGCCATACCGGCTATCTTCTTAGCCTCGAGCAGTCCTCCGACGCGCCCCAGGTTGAGTTGCAGGATGGAAGCCGCGCGATTTTCCAGCACGCGAGAGAATTCATACTTTGTGGTCAGTCGCTCTCCGGTCGCGATCGGTATCGTCGTCTGGCGCGCAACCAGCGCCATTTCTTCAGGAGCCTCGGGGGGTGTCGGCTCCTCGAACCACAGCGGATCGTATGCCTCAAGCCGTCGCGCCAGCCGGACGGCGCCTGAAGGCGTAAACTGTCCATGTGTCCCAAACAGGATGTCGCAACGTGGTCCGACCGCGGCGCGTATCTGGCGGCAGAAAGCCTCCGAGAGCTCCAGCTTCTCAAGACTCGGCTGGCGCGGATCGAATGTTGAGTAGGCTCCCGCGGGATCGAACTTCACGGCTGTGAATCCTTGCGCCAAATATTTCAACGCACGTTCAGCGGCTGCGTCGGGATCGCGGTACACAGGTGAATCGGAATAGGCATGCGAACCCGGCTCATCCGGATAAAGATAGGTGTAGGTTCGCAGCCGCTCATGCACCCTGCCGCCGAGGAGCTCGTAAACCGGCTTGTTCACGGCCTTGCCGACGATATCCCACATCGCCATTTCAATGCCCGAGAGGACCCCCATCAGGGAAATGTCGGGCCTCATTGAGTAGCCGCGGCCATAAACATTACGCCACAGCGCCTCAATGCGAAACGGATCAGCGCCAAACGCGTGATGTTCAAAAACATCTTCGATCATCGCGACAATGGCGCGCGGCGCAAAACTCGCGGCGTAGACCTCACCCAGGCCTTCGACGCCGCACTGGGTCTTGAGCTTGAGGAATATGAAATAGCGTCCGCCGAAGCCGGGAGGCGGATTACCGACGACGAATGTCTTGAGTTCCGCGATCTTCATAGCCGACACTTGGCGAGGGAGTTCAAAATACGATGACGTTGCGCAGCGCCTCGCCGCGCTTAACTGACGCAATTGCTTCGTTAACCTGGGAAAGCGAATAGCGACCGGAAATCAGTTCGTCGAGCTTCAATCGGCCCTGCTTGTAGAGTGCAACGATGTTCGGCACGTCGATCTGGATTCGAGCGGAACCCATCTTTGAACCCAGTATCTTCTGGCCATCCGCCGCGAGCCATCCGGGATCAAATGTGCAAGTCACGCCGTTGGCGGGCATGCCGACGATAACAGCAGCGCCGTTTCGCTTGATCAGCGTGAGCGCTTGTTCGATGGCGCTCTTTGCGCCGACAGTGACGAAAGCAAAGTCAGCCTTACGACCGGAGGTCCATTCCTTAACTCGGTCTGACACGTTTTCAGAAAGCGCATTAATCGTATGCGTCGCGCCGAATGATCGAGCAGCGTCGAGCTTGCCAACGACGGTGTCGACGGCAATGATCGTCGCCGCGCCCGCAAGTTTAGCGCCCTGAATGCTATTGAGACCGACGCCGCCGCAGCCAATGACGACGACGTGAGCCCCAGTCGTCACCTTGGCCGTATTGACGACGGCGCCCATGCCCGTGAGGACGCCGCAGGCGATCAGCGCGGCGCTATCGAGGGGCACATCACGCGGAATGGCGACGGCCTGCGAGGCCTCCACGACGATATGTTCAGCAAAGGCGCCGGTGCGCATTCCTTGAACAAGCGCTTCCCCCTTTCGCGATAAGAGCGGGCTTTTCTCGTCGAGGGCGAAAACTTCCTCACAGAATACTGGGGCTCCCTCTGCGCAAGAAAGGCATCGGCCACAGGAACGGATCAGCGTGACAACAACATGGTCGCCCGATCTCAGGTGGCTAACGCCTGATCCAACGCGCTCCACAATGCCGGACGCTTCGTGCCCGTACACCGCTGGCAATTCGCCACCCCACGCCCCATCCGCATACGAGATGTCGCTGTGGCAGATTGCACAGGCAGAAAGCTTTACGAGGATTTGATTCGGCCCAGGCTCGGCAATTTCTATTTCTTCGATAACGAGCGGCTCGTTGAACGCGCGACAAACTGCAGCTGTCGTTTTCATTGTCCCCCACTCGACATCGTGATTCCGTTTCGACTCGACAATTAAGGATGCAGCCATTCGTGTGTGCAGGCAAGTTGAATGAACTTGCTCGCAATGGCCTATGTATCTGACGCCCCGAGGGAGCACGGGAAACTCCTTGCGCCTTGTTTCTTGCGTGGCGATTCAGGCACGACGGAAAGTTCGCCCTTCGCGCTGAGTTCGATGCTCGCGCCGCCGACATTGGCTCGAAATGTGGTTGTCGTCCCCAGTGCGAAGCAAAGCGCCTCTACCAGCCTCTCCATTTGTTCGAGGTTGGAGGGGCGGTCTGAGCCGCCCACCACTCCGTCGATACGCGCCGCAACCAGCCTTTGAGCGATTACGCGTGGTTCGCCGAGAAGCGTACGGGCGTCGCACCGACCGGTAGCCGACCACCGCAGCCGCGCTCCTGCCGCTTCGGTCTGCTGTCGAACTGCCTCTTCCATCAGTGCGGCCCGGCGCGCCAAGCGAGAGAACTCCGCGGGGCCCAACCCCTCCGCGGCCAAAATTTTGGTCAACTCGCGCAGCCGAGTGCGCGCAAATCGAGGGTCCTTGTTCGAAGGGTCGAACGCGAAGTCCTGTCCATGCTTCGTGCAAAAGGCCACAAGATCAGCTTTGCGAAGTCCAAGCAGTGGTCGCGCGAGGAAGACCCCGTCACGTATCGCAACCTCGGGCATGCCAGCAAGACCGGCGATTCCGGAGCCGCGCAACAGGCGAAACAGAATGGTTTCGGCTTGGTCGTCTGCATGATGGGCCGTGACCAGAAAGTCAGCGCCGATCGAATTCGCACAGTCAATTAGCAGACTGTAGCGGGCCTCCCGAGCGCGCTCCTGAATACGGGTTCGAGGCTTTTCGCCATGCCATTCGAGTATGCGGTGGGTAAATCCGAGCCTCTGGCTGAGCGCGCCGACCGCCTCAGCTTCCGCACGCGCGCCAGGACGCATCGCGTGATCAACGGTAGCGACTTCAGCCTTCGGGCGACCCGACCCGCGCGACCAAATTGCGGCCATCAAAAGCAGCGCAGTCGAATCAGGGCCACCGGAAACCGCAAGAAGAATGCCTCGTGCCTTGGATAGGGGAGCAAACAGGGTGTTTATCGCCTCAATCGTCAGCGCTGGCGTCTTCAGCTTCTGGACTTTCAACAATGATCCTTTTGCATCTCGCGCTCGGCGTTGCGTCTAACCGACGCCGCCGCATTCGGATATCGCCGCGCCACTTCGCCAAATGTTGCGCAGGCTTGATCGTTGCTTCCCAGTGCGGCTAAGGATTGACCGAGCCGCAGCAGGCCTTCGGGGGCACGCGTTGACTTGGAATAATCCGTCGAAAGCTTGAGATATTGTTCCGCCGCCTCGCGCGGACGCGAACGCTGGAACAGCGTTTCGCCGATGTAGAAGACCGCATCTGGAACAAGCCTGTTTCCAGCATTCTTGGCGACGAAGCCGCGAAACTGTTGCTCGGCTTGTTCGTATTGGCCGAGTCGATAGGCCTCCAGCGCCGCATTGTACTCCTCACGCGGGCCATCGGGGGTTGGCGCAATCCCCGCGATCACAGGCGGCGTCTGCGCAGGCGCGGGCGCAGGAGATGTGCCAATCTGACCCCCGGGAGCGGGGCCGCCGCGCGACAAATCCAGCGGCGCTCCAACCTGCGCGGGCGCCTTGGCCAGCGGCGCGCTGGGCTGCGCAGTTCCGATTGGGCGTGGAGCGCCAACGGCATTTGGATCGGACGTCGGGTCAAATGCGTCCGACTTTTTGACGGGCTTAGCTGTTGGCCCTGATTCGAGAGTAGGGGCCGCCCCATGACTGCCGCTCAGGCGAAACTCGACATCGTCCTGGAATCGTTTCAGCTGGTCTTCGAGCCGACGTTGCTGATTCTGCAGCTGTTCGATAGCGCCATTTGCCCGCCGCAATTCGTTTTCGAGCCGGTCTATCCGCAACACGAAGGTTGCCGCCTGGCTCTTGCTTGTCTGCTCGCCTGGCACGTCAGCAGGCGGAGAGGCCATCTGCGCCACGTGCCAATTTTGCCCCAGAGCGAATAAGGATGCTTGCTCCGCGCGAACGTTGCCGGTGCATAGAATCACGCAAAAGCTGGCCGCCAGAACGGACGGTCGAATGCTTCTCGCCGGCTTCAATTCAAGCTCCTAATCTGCTTAGAGTCAGGCAAAACGAGCCAGCAAAAACTCGATCTACCATGGGGCGCCGTCTCAGCCAAAAATGCGACTGTGATTTGGCCGGGTGACGGCGCGACTTAGCTTCCAGGTGCGCCGGCCAGCACTGTTACGGCCCGGCGGTTTTGCGACCAGCATGAAATGTCATCGCACACCGCGACAGGTCGTTCCTTGCCGTAGCTGATGGTCCTGATGCGCGTCAGGGCTACGCCTTTTGCGATAAGATAGTTCTTGGTTGTCTCCGCACGCTTTGCGCCTAGTGCAAAATTGTATTCGCGCGTCCCGCGCTCATCCGCATGGCCTTCGATCGTGAATGCATAGCTGGTGTAGCGGTTTAACCAAGCGGCCTGCTTGTCAAGAGTTCCTTGAGCACTCGACGTTAGGTCGGTCGAGTCCGTCTCAAAGAATACACGGTCCCCGACATTGGAAGAGAAATCCTTAATGCTGCCCGGGGCGCCGGAGTTGGCTAGGCCTGTGCCTCCGTTGAGAGCATCGCCGTCTGAGTTATGCTTGGCGCAGGCTCCAAGGGAAAGCGCGAGTGCGATGGCCAAACCATACCTAAGAGCGCGCGCGCTCATCAATAATTCCATGGTGCTTCTCCTGACGCCCGCAACCTTGGCGTGCTCTAAGCGGCATTTGGTTAATATGAAGTAAGAGCTGGTTCCGTCCGAGCACCCAATGTCGAATATGCTATCTTTCGTGGCGGCATTGCGGCATTTTAGCCGAAAGTGCACATTTCATAGACTGTCCGCTCCGATTGGACGCATTTTCATGCAATGTACGGGTTTCAGCGAAAAATTCTTCGGAGCGCCGACAGATGGATAACAGACGGTCGAGGCCTCTGTTAATCGCAATTGCGGCGATCTTCTTATTTGAGGCATGGGTCTGGCGGCGCTGCGTCGCCATCGGCCGCCGCCTCGTCGCCTTGGTCCCGTGGACGGCGTTGAAGACAAGGATCGCAGCATTTATATCAATCCTTCCAGCGCCGGCCGCACTCGCGATATTCCTGATCCCCGTCGCGATCGTCGAACCGCTAAAGATCTTGTGCTTTGCCCTGATTGCGCATAACCACCTCATTTTTGGGATTTTCGGTTTCATAGCGCTCAAATTCATCGGATTTGGCCTGATCGCAGTAACTTTCGACCTCACGCGCGAGAAACTTCTGACGATGCCTTGGTTCGTTTGGGTCTATGGGAAGTTCCTTATCTTCAATGATTTCGCCCACCGGCTCGTCGCGCCCTACAAAGTGCTGGTGCTTGCTCGCACCCAAGCCTGGCGCGAATGGGCGCAGATGCACTGGCAGCGAATCGACTTTCGCGCGGACTAGCGAAGCGCGCGCGGATGTGAGTTCCGATACGCTTCTATCAGGCGCGCGCTATCCACCGCGGTGTAAATTTGCGTTGTCGACAACGAGGCGTGGCCGAGCAATTCCTGGATCGTGCGCAAATCACCGCCGCGACCCAGCAAATGCGTGGCGAAGGAATGGCGCAATGCGTGCGGAGTGGCGCTTTGCGGCAAGCCGAGCGCTCCTCGCATGCGTTCCATTGCCAGCTGAACAATCCGTGGCGACAATGCTGCCCCTCGAGCGCCGATGAAGAGTGGGCCTTTGGGATCGAGCTTGGTCGGACAGAGCTTGAGGTAGGCTTCAATTTGTGCGCGCACTTGAGGAATAACCGGCGCCTCGCGAATCTTGCGGCCTTTCCCAACAATGGTGACGCTTTCTTTGACCCCGACAGGTGCGTCTTCGCGACGGATCGACAATGCCTCGGCGATACGTAACCCCGCACCGTACAGCAGCGCCAATACTGCTGCATCGCGCGCAAGGATCCAGGCATCACGCGGCTCGCCGTCGCGAACCGCTGTCGTTGTCACTTGCCGAGCTTCGGCAATTGGCAATGGCTTGGGAAGACTGCGGGCAAGGCGCGGCGCGCGAAATGCCGCGAACGCCGACGCGCGCCCATAACCGTTGCGTTCGAGGTGGCGCGCCAAGGAGCGCAGTGAAGCCATTGCCCGCAGGAGTGACCGACTCTCGATGCCCTCGCTCCGCCGCCGCGCCAAAAAAGCGCGAAGGTCCACGGGTTTCACGCCGACGAAAGCGGCTGTCGTTGGCCAGGCGGCAAGCCTTTCTCCGTGAAAGGCGAAAAATTGCCTGACATCGCGCGAATAGGCCTCCAGGGAATGTGGCGAGAGGCCGCGTTCCTCTCGCAGCGCTCTCATCCAAGCCTGGAACTGAGCAGACAAATCAGGCGCCGCGGAAATCAGCACGTCGGACACATCCAGCATCTGCGACGTCAACATATCTCCAGGATGCGGCAATGACCTTAAAACGCGGTTAGCGCCAGCAATTCTAAATCCCGCGCCCGCGCCATTTTCACGCTGTGATTTGTTTTCCGATTTCGGGGGGCGGTTTGGAGTCGATGAGGGTTTGCATGA
>JAYUFK010000180.1:0-1758 GCA_043739325.1 Methylocapsa sp.
TCACGTGAAAGAAAGCCGCCGCGAATCATCCCCCAAAACGAATCCAGAAATCAATCCGTGGCAAGAAAAATCTCGGCCTCTCAATGAGTCAGGGTATACATACCGACGTCCGGTCAATTCATCGGGGAGGATCATCACGGTCGGACGACCTCATTGCACGGCTTCGTCCGAGCCATTTGCGAGCCTCCGACGTTTCAATTTATGAGTCGCATTGAGGCGAGTTAGCGCCAACGCCGCCAACCGTAAACCTGGCCCTGCGGCAGCGAAAACCGTAAAGGGTAAGTATTCAATGACACGCTTGATACCGCCGCTCAGCGGCTGCTTAAAGAAATCAACGAAGAACGCGAGCGCTATATAATTCATTCCGATCTTGCTCAGCAGCCCCCAGTAAACTGGATCCAGCCTGCGGCGAGGCGCATCGAAAGAGAATAGCGCAAGAAGATAGGCGAATGCCGCTCCGACGCCAAAAAATACAAAGGTCAAAACTGTGGGCGTTGCGCCAATCAGGCAGAGGCAGGCAACGAGCCCCAGATGAACGAAAAGCACCGAAGCGAACGCCAATCCGAATTGTCGCACGTGCTGTTTTAGCGGCTGAAAGGCGGCGCCGAAGAGTGTGACCAAAGCGCTCCCGACGTAGGCGGGCCAGAAGAACACAAATCCGAGCCTCGCAGTCGCGGCCACGGCCGCGTGAACGCCTCTGTCCTCAATTCCCAAGACAACGAGCACACCGGCGGCCACGACGAGCGCCGCGCACAGGGCGGAACAGATCCACCACGCGTCATTGGATCGCGCCATCGGCTAGCGTCCCGGGTTGTCGACCGGAACCAATACGCCGGACGACGATCGATATCAGTTTGTCCCAGTTGAGGCATTTATTCAATGGCGATCGAGCCGCCGCATGAACCCCAATAGCCAAGCGGCTGGACGCCGGTCGTCCCGCGGTCGCGCGGAGGAACGATTGGGGTTCCGGCCCAGTCTGTTGGCCCACTTGTCGCTGGTCCGAGGGCGGCGGCGGTCGGGTCAGCCGGGCAACGTGTGAAGGCGATTGCACGGCGCGCCGATTGGCGGAGTACGTCCGATCCACAGTGCGCGATGGGTTTCCAATGAAATCAGGGCGATGAGTGCAGTTTTTCCGCGCACCCGCGCCTGTGGTCGTTGCTTCAGAGTCTAACAACACATATTAATTATGTTATAAAGAATCCATTTGCGCGATCTGCGGATTCCGACGAAGCCGGCCATGCATTCCAATATGAAGCCGGCCACCCATTCCGATCTGAAGCCGGCCAGCGTTCCGATTTGATGTCGGCCACCGACTGTTTGCTTTCGCAGATCGAGGTTGATGATGTTTTGGATATCGTGGAACGTCAAGCGAACGCTGATTTCAGGCTTGCGAGCGTGGTTTTCTGAGGTTGTCTCCGGCCAGATCGATGCAATAGGCGTTGTGGATGACGCGGTCGAGGATCGCGTCGGCGAGCGTCGGGATTCCCATCATCTCGCGCCAGCGGTCGACCGGAACCTGACTGGTGATGATGAGAGAGCCTTTGTCGTAGCGGTCCTCGACGATTTCAAGGAGATCGCGCGCCTGCTCAGGCGTTAGAGCTTCCGGCCCCCAATCATCGAGTATCAGCAGTTTCACGCGGGCGATGGAGCGCAGCAGCCTGGCGTAACGCGGATCGCCATGCGCGACCGCCAGATCGGCCAAGAGCCTGGGAACGCGCGTGTAGAGGACGGACATGTTTTCCCGGCAAGCCTTGTGCC
>JAYUFK010000181.1:0-1756 GCA_043739325.1 Methylocapsa sp.
GCATGGCGTAATTTGGTGTATGTTTTTGCTTCCGACCATTCACGCTGTTACATCGAGCCACGCCCGCCATGACCCATGACGACCCTCTTGAGTTCGTCAAGTGAATCAGAGTTAAACCAGCAATTCTAAATGTCGGTCGTAGCGAGTTCTCATTCGTTTTTTTTGTGTTTTGAGAATTTCGGGCGGGATCGTGAAGGAAGCCAGGGATTCGAGTAGGACGCTCCAGGAGGGAAAGACGAGATAGGCCGTCAGGGTGGCGATGTGAGCGAAGAAGCGGGTCCGTTTTTCGATCGCTTCGCGCGCGGCGCGCCAGGGGGGTTCGAGGATGTCGAGCGCCGAATGCCAGGCGAAGGCGAGCAGGTTCAAGGCGGCCAAGGTCATGGCGAGGAACATTTCGCCGTGACCGAAATTATGTTCGAGTTCGTATCCGTGATTTTTCATCACATTGAAGCCTTCGTTCTCGATCTTCCATCGCGCTCGTCCGCAGGCGACGATTTCGGCGACGTCGCTTGTGGAGACCGGCAGGCTGGTCACCCACGCGCTTGAATATTTGACGCGGCCCTTGGCGTCCACGATCTCGAAGCCGATCCAATTGACCAGCATCGCGTCCTTGCCATCGCGTTAGGGAACGTTCTCGATCCAGCGATAACGACGCGTCTCGGTTGTCTTGCCTTTGCGGATCTTTTCCTCGTGTTTCAGGAGTTCGGCGCCATCCATGAAATCGTGGAGCGCCTTGTGCGAGCTTGGCTTGGCCGTGAAGATGAAGTCGTCGCCGCTGTCCGCCAGCATTTTGGCGATGGGCTGACAGGCGAAGAGATCGTCGCCCAGATAGACCGGGCGCAACGGGCGAAGTCTTTGGCCGTGCTTGTCATGCCAGCGTTTGACCGCATTGCGCTCGCAGTCCTGTTTTTCGGCTCCGTCTTGCGGCGCGACGAACTCGGGAAACAGCGCAATGACCCTGGCGTGTCCCGGCGCCACGACGGTCGCCGCCAGCAGGGTGTGATAGTTCTCGATCCCGCCGTTCGAGCGCTTGCGCGTCAGACAATGCGAGCACCCGAGCTTTTGCGAGCAGAAATACTCGGTTCCATCCCAGGCTATGAGAGTTCTGTCGCCCAACCTTCCAAAGGCCTGACGCATCGGCGGGTCGGCGAGCCGCTGCTCCAGGCCCGCAAAGCAAGGCGCCAGAAGCGCCGGGTCAGCCGCGTCGAGCATATCGCGGATGTAATTGTCCGAGGGAATCTTCTCGATCCCGAACAGCGTCTGGCAATTCGAGCGGCCATGGCCCTTCTCGAGCGCGCGTTGAAACGACAGGAACGAAGCGCTCTGCATGAAAAACATCGCGAAAGCCGACAACCCGAAATCCGCCATGGCGATATTCCCGCCACGCCCTTTACGCGGGTCCGGAAAAGAGCCGCAAGCCGCTCGCAAATCGGTGAGAAGGGACGGCAAAAACCTCATCCCCATCGTGAATCATGTTTTCAACAATTTGGGAATCCGGAAAATTCGGTACTTTTAGAATTGCTGGAGTTAAACTGATTTGGAAAGGCCCCTCAGAGTCACGCTTTCAGCGTTTCGGTATGAGCCCGACCCACGCGACCTGGAGCGGCCAGCGCCGGCGCTATTATTTCTCGCAGACGGCGCTCCATGCCCCTTGTGCAGTCTAAGAGCCTGACTCGAAATTCATGCCGCAGGCATTTTTAGTGAAATCGGCCCACAGCGTCGGCCCGAAATTGCTCAAACTGACCCGATCGTGGCC
>JAYUFK010000182.1:0-1755 GCA_043739325.1 Methylocapsa sp.
GCCCTCACTATACCATACGGAATGAATACGTACAAGACTATTTTACAGACCAGCCCGCTTGAATGGCATGTTCGTATGTGATAATATCTTTTATCATATAGATATGCTTGCCCCGCAGACCCTCCCCGTGCTATCATGCGCCATGTGCAGATCACCCCCAACGCCGACGCGTCGCACGTCCTCATCCCGTCCAGGAGGCTTCACGCTCGGCCGCGAACATTTTGCGCGGATCAGCGCCGTCGAAGGAATCGCCTTGACGCCGGAGATGCGGGCGACGTTCGACGGTTTCGACCGAGACGGTTTGAGCGCCGAGGAACGGCGTCGCGCGATCACGAGCCGCTTCGCGCCGTCGCGCTGACGGACGCGATGTACGAAAGCGGTCCCGATCCTTATTGCTATCCCGGTTCCAGCGTCCTCAAAAACCGCCTCGACATCCGCGACCAGGCTGAACTCGACGCCTACGAAACCTTGATCACCGCGCAGCGCGGCGAAGAGGCTTTGCCGAGCGGCAGGCTTGGTTACGCGCATTACTGCGCCATTCACCGTCACCTGTTTCAGGACGCGTTCGGCTGGGCGGGGAAGTTGCGCACGGTGCGCATCGCCAAGGGCGGCAGCATGTTTTGCTACCCCGAACACATCGACGCCGAAATGCGGCGACTATTCGGACAGTTGAGCGCCGACCGTTTCTTGCGCGGCCTTTCGGCGGAGGAATTCGCGCGCCGCGCCGCGCATCTTCTCGCCGAACTCAACGCCATTCACCCTTTTCGCGAGGGCAACGGGCGCACCCAACTCACCTATCTGACGTTACTCGCCGTGCGAGCTGGGCATCCGCCGGCGCTGGAGCGCATGAACCCTGCTGCGATGCTCGCGGCCATGGTGACGAGCTTCAAGAGCGACGAGACCCCGCTTGCGGCTTTGATTGGAGCGTTGATCGAGCGATGAACCGGCTTGCGCCAAAGCTCGTCGTAGGTAATGGAAAGCCGCCCGTGAAACGCGATATGAATTTGATCCGGGAATTGCTTCTTAAATTGGAGGCACTCCCCATGCGGATGGGTGGAATTGTCAGCATTCCGCCAGACGCCGAGGAAATTGCTGTGCAGGGCTATGACGTCGCGCAGATCGATTATCATCTCGGGCAAATTCGCCGCGCGGGCTTTATCGACGAAGGTGGTTCGCGGCCGATGTCGGGTATCGGCTTTCGCTGTTTAACACCACATGGCCATGACTTCCTTGACACAGTTCGCGATCCGACTGTTTGGGACAAGACGACAAAAGCGGCTGAGAAAGCTGGCGCAGGAACCCTTGATTTTTTCTGGGGTATAGCGAAAGAGATCGCTAAAGCCGAAATCAAACGTCACACCGGCTTCGATCTCCAATGAACCAACTCGCGCCCATCACCGCCGCCCACGCCCCTGCCCTCATCGCCGCATCCGGCCCCCGCGCCTCCTATCGCTTCCTCGAATTCTTCACCGCCAACATCCGCAACCCGCACACGCGCCGCGCCTATGCGCGCGCGGCCGTGGAATTTTTCGATTGGCTCGCGGCGAAGGGCGTGACGCAGCTCGCGGCGGTCGAGAGCCTTCACGTCGCCACCTACATCGAGGAATTGCAGCGCGCGCGATCGGCACCGACGGCGAAGCTTCGCTTGGCCGCGTTAAAGCATTTGTTTGATTGGATGGTCATCGGCCAGATCATGCCGACCAATCCGGCCGCCGCTGTGCGGGGGCCGCGCCATATCGTGCGGCGCGGCAAGAC
>JAYUFK010000183.1:0-34180 GCA_043739325.1 Methylocapsa sp.
GTCGAGATCAGACATAACATCGTCGAATCGCTGCTTACGCCGGCGAGCTTCGACGGATTCAAGCTGTTGCACCTAAGCGACCTTCACGCCGACATCAGCGAAACGGCAATGGCGCGCGTCTGCGAACTGCTGCGAGACCTCACCTACGACGTCTGCGTTCTCACCGGCGACTACCGCGGCGAGACCTACGGTCCATTCGAGAAGTCGATTCAAGGGGTGCGTCAAGTGCGCGCTCAACTGAGGGGCGACGTCTACGGCGTGCTGGGCAATCACGACACGATTCAGATGACGCCGGCGCTCGAGGCGATGGGCATAAAAATGCTGCTGAACGAAGCGGTGGTCATCGAGCGCGGCGGCGCGACGATTCATCTCGCGGGCATCGACGACGCGCATTTTTTCAGGGTCGACAATATCGAAAAGGCGGCGGCGAACATTCCGCACGACGAATTCTCCGTGCTGCTCTCGCACACGCCCGAGGTCTTTCGGCAAGCCGCGCACGCGGACTTCGACCTCATGCTTTCGGGCCACACGCATGGCGGCCAGATCTGCCTGCCCGGCGGAATCGCGATCACTCTCGACGCCACATTGCCAAGGTCGTTTGGCGCGGGTCGATGGCGCTATGGCGACATGATCGGCTACACTTCGGTTGGCGCGGGCACGTCACTCGTCCCGGTTCGATTCAACTGCCCGCCAGAAATCACCCTGCATGAGTTGCGCGCCATGCCGTGAAGTCTCAGTAGGGCTGGTCGCGGATTTTAAAAACAAACAGCAGCCGCGACAGCGCGAGTTCGCCGATAAAGAACAGCGCGACGACCAAGGCAACATCGGCGAGCAAGAGCGGCAGGATCCAACGGCACGCCAACCCCGGCAGCAGCGACTCAGGGATCTGGTCGATGCCGATGCACATGCTGCTCGGGGGCAATGCGAGGCGGCGCTTGGCGAAGCTCGAGAGCAGGTCTCCGGCCATGGCCGTAGCCGCGACGAGAGCCCCGGTCGCGAAGCTCGCTCCAACCGCCGGCGCCAGACATGTCGTGACGAAAACCGACACGACGAGCCCGCGGACGGTCTTGGCTTCGCCGAATATTGGCTGGCCATCGAGGAAGCGTCGGCCGCAATCGACGGGAAAAGCGAAGCGATCACCGAGCAGCTTCTTGGCTACTACTGGCGCGCCATTGGCGATCAGGATGAGAGCGAGCATTTGGACAACGAGGTCTGGATGCATCGACGTTCATCCATCCCGGCGCAACGGAATCCGCGAACACGCTGTGAATCAAGATCGCACGCGGGAGACGGCCCTTCAACCCGGCTATCGCTGGGCCACAACCTCAACCCTAACGTTCGCGACTCCCGCGCGCTTGAAATCCAGCGCTTCGGCGGCGCGGGTGGAGACATCGATAATGCGGCCGCGAATGAACGGGCCGCGATCGACGATCGTAACGATAACGCTGCGGCCATTGCCCAGGTTGGTCACGCGAACATGGGCGCCGAACGGCAACGTGCGGTGCGCGCCGATCAGACCGGGATAGCGCGGGTGGTGGTAGTACGAGGCCCGCCCTAGCCAGAACGCATCAGCAGGGGATAACGACATCGCGACGGCCAGCGCCGCATAGATCAACTTGGCCATGCGCGTACTCCCGAAATATGCTTAGTTGGCCTCCCCAGCCGCTCTTGCGTTGAAAAAGCGTCAAAAAGGCGGCGGTCGTATTTATGCCGCGCTGGCTTGGGATTGAAATTCTTCACATCGGGGCCACATTCGGTCTGAAACAAGGCTGGTCGTTTGCAAAATTCGCCAATCTCAATCCTGATCGTCGGCGCTGCCGGGATGATCGGTCGCAAACTCACGCAACGCCTCGCTGCCGACGGCGCGATGAACGGCGCCGCAGTCGTCCACGCCGACCTGGTTGACATCGTCGCCCCCGCGCCGCCCAAAGCGCCGTTCCCGACGCGCTGCCGAGCGGTCGACATCGGCGATCCGGCAAACGCCCCGGGTCTCGTCGCGGATCGGCCGGACGTAATCTTTCTGCTCGCTTCGATCGTGTCGGGCGAAGCCGAGAGCGATTTCGACAAGGGCTACCGCGTTAATCTCGATGGCGGGCGGGCAATTTACGACGCGATCCGCGCCGAACATCTGCGCAGCGGCGGCGCATATCGCCCCCGCGTGGTCTTCACTTCGTCGATCGCCGTATTCGGCGCGCCATTTCCCGACGTGATCGAAGACGAGTTTTTCACGACGCCGCTGACCAGCTACGGCACGCAAAAGGCCATTCTCGAACTGCTGTTGTCCGACTATTCGCGCCGCAGGTTCTTCGAGGGCGTGGCGATACGGCTGCCGACGATCTGCGTGCGCCCTGGCGCCCCGAACCTTGCGGCCTCGGGTTTCTTTTCCAATATCATAAGGGAGCCGCTTGTTGGCAAAGAGGCGGTATTGCCGGTTTCTGATACGGTCCGTCATTGGCACGCGTCTCCCCGCTCGGCGGTGGGGTTCTTGTTGCACGCAGCGGGCCTCAGTCCCGCCGCGATCGGCTCACGCCGGGCTTTGACAATGCCTGGCGTTTCCGTAACCGTGGCGGAGCAGATCGAAGCGCTGAGGCAAGTGGCTGGCGAGGCCGCCGTGCGTCTTATCCGGCGCGAGCCGAACGAGACCATCGCGCGAATCGTCGCGGGATGGCCGACAAACTTCAACGCCAGGCGCGCCCTTGCCCTTGGCTTCAAGGTTGAGCCCAGTTTTGCTGAAATTATCAAGGCGCATATCGCCGACGAACTCGGCGCCAGGGCGGGCTGATCGAGCCATGCTGGACATTCCGTCAGATCGGTCGGAACGGCGGGCGGAACTCCCGGAGCGCTATTCGCCGCTGCCGCAGCCGGAGACCCAAACGCCGGCGCTGCCGCCGCCGTTGAAGCCGGCGCGCGGCCGCGGGCTGGCGACGCGAATGTTGCTGTTGACCATCTTCTTCGTTCTCGTGGCGCAGGTCGTGATCTATGTCCCGCGGCTCAGCGTCTATCGCGAGAATTTCTTGCGCGACCGGCTCTCGGCCGCCAGCACTGCGGCGCTGGTGCTTACCGCGATGCCCGAGGGCCAGATGCCCAAGGATCTCGCGACTAAGCTGCTCGACAGCGTCGGCGCCAAGACCATCGCCCTGAAGATGCTCGACGAACGCCGCCTGCTCGCCGTCGCGGAGACGCCGCCGGTCATCAGCGATTCCTTCGACCTGCGCGACCCTACGGTCATCGAGGGGATCGCTGGCGCGTATCGCACTCTGACTGCTCCGAACGGATCGATCCTGCAACTGATCGGCGCGGCGCCGATGAACGGCGCATTCCTCGAGATTACGCTCGATCAGGCGCCGATCAAAGTGGCGATGTGGCGGTTTTCGCAGACATTCCTGGCCATTTCGCTCACCGTGTCGGCGATCGTCGCGTCGTCCCTATGGAGCGCAATCTGGGTGATGGTGCTGCGCCCGGTGCGCCGCCTGACCTCCAACATCATGGCGTTCGGCGAACGCCCGCAAGATGCGGCGCGCATCATCAAGCCAAGCGGCAGAAGCGACGAAATCGGCGGCGCGGAACAGGCGCTAGCGTCGATGCAGGGTTCATTGGCGCAAGAACTCGGCCAGAAGAAACGGCTTGCTGAACTCGGCATGGCGGTGGCGCAGATCAACCACGATCTGCGCAACATGCTGGCGGCGGCGCAGTTGATTTCGGACCGCTTGGCGACGATTCCCGATCCGTTGGCGCAGCGGCTGGCGCCACGGTTGGTCGCCACGCTCGATCGCGCCATCGCGTTCTGCCAGGCGACGCTGACCTATAGCGGGGGTCCCGAAAGCCCCCCGCTGCGCCAACGGTTCGCGTTGAGCGCGCTGATCGATCAGGCGATGGAGGGAACACGCGTCGAGCATGCGGAAACGATTCAATTCGATGTCGACATTCCCATAGATTTGGAAATCATCGCCGATCCCGATCACATCCTGCGCGTCATCGAAAACCTCACCCGCAACGCCGCGCAGGCGCTGACGCATTCAGGCCCCAGCGCGGGTCAGACGGCGGCTATTCGCTATGAGGCGCGCCGCGACGGGCCGGTCGTCCTGATCGAAGTGAGCGACACCGGTCCGGGAGTGCCGCCAAACCTGGCGGAACGCATCTTCGAGCCGTTTCACATGTCGACGCGCCGCGGCGGCTCCGGCCTAGGCCTGGCCATCGCGGCCGACCTTGTCGCCCGCAACAATGGCACGATCGCGCTGGCGCCGCCGCGCCTCGACCAAGGCCATAGCGGCGCCCGCTTCCAGATCCGTCTGCCGCTCGCCTGAAGCCGAGGAAAAACCCCGTGCCGGCGCTTGCCAGCGCCGGAAAGAGCGTCTAGAAGGCGCCTTCGCTGTGTCGCGCCCCGCCCCGTCCGATCCGTCGTTGGGCCGGTAGGGAATGCTTCTCCCAGGACGCGATACCGGCCAATGCGCGCCCGTAGCTCAGCTGGATAGAGCACCAGACTACGAATCTGGGGGTCGGGAGTTCGAATCTCTCCGGGCGCGCCAGTGTTTTCAAATATCGCGCCCGCTCTACGAGCCACCGGCTTTGGCCCCATTCGACCACCGAGAATAGAGTCAGGACACGGAAGGCGTGTTGCGATCGCGGCGCCGGACGTGGCGGTTTCGCGCCGATCTATCGACAGGGCTCTGACAATGACGAACAAGCCTGATTTAGAACGCGGGCCGAACCTCGGCCGCGGGCGGCTCCTGGCGGGACAGGTGGCACGCCTGATGATCGCCGATGCGGACACAGCGGAGACGCGCCTTGTCGCGGAGACGGCTGCGCTCATCGAGGCTCCGAACTGGACACCTGATGGCCGCTGGTTGATTGTCAACGGCGATGGGCGCTTACGTCGCATCGCGGCGGACGAATCGAGTTCTTTGGAGGAGATCGACACGGGCTCGGTGCACGATTGCAACAACGAGCACGTCTTGTCGCCGGATGGAAGCACGATCTCCATCAGCGCCGGCGGCCATCTGTATCCCCCCGCCGATCTCGGGCGGAGAATCCAAGCGGATTTCAAACACTCAAGACGCAGCCAAAAAGTACAAGTATTTTCTGCGTGCCGTTTCCCTGACAACAAAACTCTCGCCTATGTCGCCGCGGAGGATAGCGACGGCGATCCGTGCGAGCGTCTCAACATCGCGATGATCCCGAGCGCCGGAGAGCCGGATCGTTGCCTCACCGACTTGCGCGCCCCGGCCGACGGCCCCGAATATTCGCCCTACGGACGTTGGATCTATTACAATTGCGAGCAGGCAACGCTGAAGCCAGGCCACGCGCAGATCTTCCGGGTGAGGCCGGACGGCGCGGGCGCGCAACAGCTCACCTTCGATGAGCGCGTCAACTGGTTTCCCCATATCTCGCCGGATGGCTGACGTCTTGTCTCTCTGAGCTATCCCCCGGATACGAAGGGCCACCCTGCAAACCTCGACGTGATCTTGCGAATCATGGCGATCGAGGGCGGAGCGACGCGCGAAATCGCGCGGTTCAACGGTGGCCAGGGAACGATCAATGTGAACGCCCGGGGCGCCCGATTCAAAATGCTTCGCCTAGATCGAATGTGCGCTGCCGATCTGAAGACCCGGTGGCGGCGATCCCGGTCGCTCGAATTCAATGCTGGCCCCAGAGGCGAAGCGGGCAATCTGCCCTGCGGCCCGGCTCGATGGGAGCCGGCGAGGTATCTGGCGAATTTGGGTCTTCAATTTAGTCGATGCTTAACCAGCCCGCGCGCAAACCCCGATCCAGGGCAATTCGCGCAATCAAATTAACTCAACTGGAAGGCGCGCGACGTAGTTTCCTCGTATTCCGACAGGCAAGCAATTTCGCTTCCCGAGGAAAGAGTTTTCGAGCAGGAGCAAATAAATGATCAAGTCCTTCAAGAACTTCGTCGCCAACGAATCCGGCGCGACCGCCATCGAATACGCCCTCATAGCCTCGCTGATCGCGGTCGCGATCATCGCCAGCTTGCAGGCCGTTACGGTCAAGCTGAACGCCGTGTTCTCGGAAGTCGCGAGCGCCCTCAAGTAAGAACTGCGGTTACAGATTGCCAAGCAGGCGCGCCGGCGGAGCATTCTCCGCCGGCGCGTTTGGCGTTTGGGGCCATCCTCAAGCGTTAATACCCTTCGATAGAAGCGATTTCGATCCCGAAGCCAGAAAGTCCAACGTACTTGCGCGGGCTCTCCGTCCTCAGACGAATTGACGTTACCCCGAGGTCCCGGAGAATTTGTGCGCCCAGGCCAACTTCCCGCCATTGCGTCGCGCGCGCATTGTCCGAGTCGACTTGTTCGGCCCCACCCAGATTGGTCGGGACGCCCGCTGCGCCATCGCGCAAATAAACCAGAACGCCGCGCCCTTCTTGCTTGAATCGTTGCAGCACACGCTCGATGACCCCGCCGCCGAAAATATCTCCGACGATATCGGCGCGATGCAAGCGCGCGGGAACGTCGCGTCCATCGCCAATCGAGCCGTGAACAAACGCGAAATGCAACACCGGATCGAATGAAGTTCGATAGGCGAAGCCTGCGAGTTCGCCGATCTGCGTCTTCACTGGAAAGCTCGCGACGCGCTCGACAAGCTTCTCGCGGGACTGGCGGTACGCGATGAGGTCGGCCACCGAAATGCGCCTGAGATTGTGCTTGGCGACGAACGCGTCGATCTGCGGTCCGACGGTCACCGTGCCGTCGTCGTTAGCCAATTCGCAAATGACCGCCACCGGCGGCAGGCCCGCCAGCTTGCAGAGATCGACCGCCGCCTCGGTGTGGCCCGAGCGCATCAGCACGCCGCCCTCGCGCGCGATCAGCGGAAACAGATGGCCCGGCCGCACAAAATCCGCGGCGCCCATGTTGCCATTGGCGAGAGCGCGCGCCGTGTTGGAGCGCTGTTCCGCGGAAATTCCGGTCGTCAGCCCGTGACGAACATCGACGGACACCGTGAATGCGGTCCCCAGCGGCGCATCGTTCATTGCCACCATGGGCGCGAGATGGAGACGGCGCGCTTCGTCGGCAGTAAGGGGCGCGCAAACAATGCCGCAGCCGTTGCGAATGATAAACGCCATCTTCTCGGACGTGCATTGCGAAGCGGCGGCAATCATGTCGCCTTCGTTCTCGCGATCGTCATCGTCGGTGACGATCACGATCTCGCCGCGCGCGAAGGCTTCGATGGCCTGAGTGACTTCGTTTGACATTTCATTTGCCTTGTTCATCTGAGGCGTAAAATCGAGGAAATCGTTTGGGGTAACGGCGCCCCTGGTTTGCGCGACGATCCGTTCGGCGGTTTCGCGCGATATCCAGGCGCCCTCTTCCCGACAGATCTGGGTCACCGCGCCGGGCGATACGCCGATACGGCGCGCAAAATCCGTCCGTCTGACGCCTTCGCGCTTAAGCCAATCCGCGAGTTTCATTTCAGGAAAATAGGTTCGAGAGCGCTTTAATGCAACTAAAGAAGCTGCGACAATTTAGTTTGAACGCATCATTTTCGACGTGCGATTGCCAAGGCACAAGCCTTACAAACGGGATAATCCGGACGCCGGATGAGCTACTGCCGCGCACGAGGCGTATTTTTTCACAGCCGAGCGATATATTGTTGTGCTAAGAACCGCGCCGAAGCGGTATTTCAAGCGCATCGACGAATTGCGTAAGGCGTCGTCGCTGGAGGCAAATTTTATGACGGCTCGGAGCATTCTTTGCGGCGCGGCAGCAACGTTTATTGGCGCGGCGGGAACTCATGCCGCCGAACTTCCCGTGAATAAGGCAGCCTCCGCGACGCAGCATGCAAGGCTCTGCAGGATCAACGGCGCCCCCGGCTATATAGTTCCCGGGTCCGACACCTGCCTGAAGATCTCTGGCGACGTTCGGTTTGAGACCATCATCGTCGGCGGTTCCAAACGCTAGGACAGGGCTTCGATCAAGAGCCTCACGGCAAATTGACGGCCGGCAATGGCGCACGTTCGCAGATCAGGTCCGCGCCCTTTTCGCCGATGATGATCGTCGTCGCGTCGGCGTTGGACGACAAGACGCGCGGACCTTCGAGACCGCGCACTTTCACACTTGCCGGATCGACAACGGCCAATTCGTCGTGGCCCATTCGGCAGGCGCCGACCGGATGATCGTCGGTCTTGGCCGCCCCGCCCCGTGCAGCGCCCACGACAACGGATAGTAAGCGCTAAAGGTCTCGGTTCCTCGCGGCTCACTTCTCACCATAGGCAAACACCAGTCCGATTGGCATCCCCTGCGGCGGCGAGGGGAACGGCGCCGCCCTGCCCACGGCTTCGAGCGCGGCGCCGTCAAGCGCCGGCGAGCCGCTCGAGCGCGCGATCCGGCGATCGATGATGTTGCCAAATCCATCGAGCGTTAAGGCGATGGCGCCCCGGCCCCCCGAACTCGCCGCGCGCGCCGCAGGCGGAATACGCAGGCGCCCCATGATCTTGGCGTAAAGGATCGACAGGTAAGTCGACTTGGCCTTGCCGCCGGAAATCGGCGTCGCCGCGGCCGCGCTGCCAAAGTCGACATCGGGCACGGATTCGAACGTTGGAATCCGCTGGCCCGGAGGCGCCGCGCGCTTTTCGGGCTGCGGCTTCGCTTCAGTCCGGGCTTGCGGCTTTTCCTGCTTGTCGCGATTTTCGTCGCGCTTCGGAACGACCTCGGCCTCGGGCTTGTCGGTCGATGGATGAGCGGACCTTTGCGGCGACTGCAACGTTCCTTGTTGGGTCGGCCCAGCCGCGCCGGCGGGGGCTGCGCCCAGATCGGACGGGCTTGTCGGCGTGGCAATGCTTGGCGCCTTTGTCGCCTCGTCCGGCGCCTCGCGTACGATCTTTTCGTTGTTGGCGGCGCGCGGCGCGTCATAGGCGGGCTTCAGGTCGATCTGCGGGGTCGCAAGCGTGGGCGCCGGCTTGGGCTTCTCAGGCGTTGGCGGCGGCGGCGGTTCGACAATAATCTCGACGGGGATATCGCGCGCCGCGGTTTCAACATCGGGCGCAAGTCGTGGTCCGAACAAGAGCAGCGAAAGAATGCTTGCATGGATCAGAAAAGCGCCCAAGAACGGCAGGGAGCGGCCCTGCCATTGCCGAAGCGACAACGCTTGCGGCGGCGTCAGGCGCTGGTCGGCGTCGGCTTTGAAACTGGGATCGGTCTGCGGCATGAAAATCGGCGACAAGTCCTACGGCGCGCTAACGCGATCGCGCGAATATACTTTGCGACAGTGGGTCAGCTTCCGGCGCCACACTCCATATCATATCGCCGACGCGATAGTTTAAGAGGCGTCAAATGCGAGGATTGTCCACGGGGAGCGCCGACCATGCGGCGCTGAGGGAGGCCATACGCAGCCTTTGCCTGAATTTCGATAGCGCCTACTGGCAGGCGATCGACGCGGCGCGAGGCTATCCCGAGGAATTCACGAAGGCGCTGACCAAAGGCGGCTGGCTCGCGGCGCTGATCCCGGAAGACTACGGTGGGTCCGGTCTCGGCCTCGTGGAAGCCTCGATCATCATGGAGGAGATCAACCGTTCGGGCGCGAACGGCGGCGCCGTGCATGGCCAGATGTACAATATGTCGACGCTGTTGCGCGCCGGCTCGGCCGAGCAGAAGGCGCACTATATGCCGCGCATCGCCAGCGGCGAATTGCGCCTGCAATCCATGGCCGTCACCGAGCCGACGGCGGGATCGGACACAACAAAGCTGACGACGCGCGCTGTGCGTCAGGGAGATCGCTACATCGTCAACGGCCAGAAAGTCTGGACATCGCGGCTGCAACATTCCGACCTGATGCTGCTGCTGGCGCGCACGACGCCGCGCGATCAGACGCCAAGGAAATCCGACGGCCTATCAGTGTTCCTCGTCGACGTCGCGCACGCCCTCGCCAATGGTATGCGCGTGCAGCCGATCCGCAACATGGTCAATCACGAGACCAACACCGTCTTCTTTGATGACCTCGAAATCCCCGCGCAAAATCTTGTCGGCATCGAAGGCGAGGGCTTCAAGACGATCCTCGAAGGGCTCAACGCCGAGCGCGTCTTGATCGCGGCGGAGTGCATTGGCGATGGCCGCTGGTTCGTCGAAAAGGCCAGCAAGTACGCCGGCGATCGCGTCGTGTTCGACAGGCCGATCGGCGCCAATCAGGGCGTGCAGTTTCCGATCGCCCGCGCTTATGTCGATATCGAAGCGGCCGACCTGATGCGCTTCAGGGCGGCTGAATTGCACGATGCGGGGCGCCCGTTCGGCGCTGAGGCGAACATGGCCAAGCTGCTCGCCGCCGACGCTTCGTGGGCCGCCGCCAACGCCTGCATGCAGACATTTGGCGGATTTGGCTTCGCGGCGGAATATGACATCGAACGCAAGTTTCGCGAGACCCGGCTGTATCAGGTCGCGCCGATCTCGACGAACCTGATCCTGGCCTACGTCGGCGAGCACGTGCTCGGCATGCCCCGCTCCTATTGAAGGATCTCGCGATGTCGCTTGCGCTCGATGGTCTGCTGGTTGTCGCGCTGGAGCAAGCGGTCGCGGCGCCGCTTTGCACGCGCATGCTGGCGGATGCCGGTGCGCGCGTCATCAAGATCGAGCGGTCGGAGGGCGACTTCGCCAGAGGCTACGACGATCTCGTCAATGGCGAGAGTTCGTATTTTGTCTGGCTCAATGGCGCCAAGCAATCGATCGTTCTCGACCTCGCGTTGGCCGCCGACATCGCGCTGCTTGAGGCGATGATCGCCAAGGCGGATATCTTCGTGCAGAACCTCAAGCCAGGCGCGCTGACGAGGCTCGGCTTTCCGCGCGAACGTTTGCGCAGAAACTACCCGCGCTTGATCATCGCTTCGATCGCCGGCTTCGACGAGGACGGACCCTATGCCCAGCGCAAGGCGTACGACCTGCTGATTCAGGCCGAATCCGGGCTTGCCTCCGTGACGGGCGGGCCGGAGACGCCAGCGCGCGTCGGCGTTTCGATCGTCGATATCGCGACGGGCGAAAAGACCTATGCGGCGATCCTTGAAGCGTTGCTGCTACGCGCTCGCACGAGCGAGGGCGCCGACATCCGCATCGCGATGTTCGCTGCGACGGCTGAGCTGATGAGCGTTCCGCTGCTGCAACATCGCGGCGGCAGAACGCCCAAACGCATCGGCCTGGCGCATCCCTCGATCGCGCCCTATGGCGTATTTCGCACGCGCGACGGCGGCGAGATTCTGATCTCGATCCAGAGCGATCGCGAGTGGCGCATTCTCGCGCGTGAAGTGTTGCGGAACCCTGCGCTCGCTGATGACGCCGACTTCACCACCAACATACAACGCGTCGCGCGCCGCGCCGAGACGGACGCCGCTGTCGCAAGTGTTTTTGTGCAACACGACATCGAGACGCTGACAACAGTGTTGAGCGCGCACGACATCGCGTTCGGCCGCGTCAGCGATCTCACGGCGCTCGCAGCGCATCCGCATCTGCGCGAGGTTAGCGTCGAAACGGCGCGCGGCGTTGTCCGCTACCCAGCGCCAGCGCATTGCACTCATGGCTCTGCCACGTCGCGCTCGCTCCCGGCGCTTGGCGAACATACACTGCAGATCAGGACGGAGTTCGGGACCGCTCGCCAAAAGGTCCCAATGTCATTCCCGCTTTTGCACGAATGGCAACATAATGAGTGCGGTTTTCAGTGACCGATTCAACAAATTCAGTATCTTGCGCTGCCAATTTCCGCCGGCTTGCAGATTTCGGGAAGCGATTTTCCGCGCCCCTCGGCAACGATTATCAGCGCTGGCGGCATATTCGCCAGCACTGAAAATCACACAAACATATTACCCGAAATTCTGCTTTTCCGCAAGCATTAAATACCAAGCGCCAAATCGCCCCGCTTCGCCTTTCCCACTGGCTCAATGAATTTCCTTATCCAGATGCGCCATCGCCATCGCCGGATAGCGCGTGCCCGCCGCAGCGTCTTTCGGCACAGCTTTTTCTATCGCCGCGAGGTCACCCGTACTCAGCGTCAGTTTCAGCGCGCCAAGCGCTTCGCTGAGTTGATCGCGCCGCCGCGATCCCACCACCGGAACGATGTCGGCGCCTTGCGCGGCGACCCAGGCGATGGCCACTTGCGCGACGGCAGCGCCGCGCGCTTCTGCAATCTTGCGCAACGCGTCGACGAGCGCCAGATTCTTGTCGATGTTTTCGGGCTGGAAGCGCGGGCCATGGGCGCGCCAATCGCCGGGCGCCGAAGCCTGCTTTTGCCAATGGCCGCTGATCAAGCCGCGCGCCAGCACGCCATACGCGGTCACGCCGATGCCTAGCTCGCGCAGCACGGGCAGCACGGTCGCTTCAATGCCGCGCGAGATGATCGCATACTCGATCTGCAGATCGCAGATTGGATGCATTGCGGCGGCGCGGCGGATCGTTTCAATGCCAACTTCCGACAGGCCGATGTGCTTGACGTAGCCCGCTTTCACCATTTCGGCGATGGCGCCGATCGTGTCCTCGATCGGCACGCTCGCATCGAGCCGGGCCGGGCGGTAGATGTCTATGTAATCGACGCCGAGGCGCTCGAGCGAATAAGCGAGAAAGTTCCTCACCGCCGCCGGCCTCGCATCGAAGCCGTGCCAGGCGCCGGCGCGATCACGCAAGGCGCCGAACTTCACGCTGAGTTGAAAACTGTCGCGCGCCCTGCCCTTTACGGCTTCGTTGATGAGCAGCTCATTGTGGCCCATGCCGTAGAAATCGCCGGTGTCGAGCAGCGTCACGCCAGCGTCGAGCGCGGCATGAATCGTCGCGATGCTCTCCGCCCGATCCGACGGACCGTACACGCCAGACATGCCCATGCAGCCAAGGCCGAGAGCGGAAACGCTGGGGCCGGTCTTGCCGAGATTGCGGTGGAGCATGGGGGGCCTCAAGCTATTCTGGGTTTACGAAAGGTCAGGACGATAGCTAATAGCGCCAACACAGCGCCGCAAGGCGGTTCCCGTTCACGAAATTGCATTGATCAGCACTTCAGGAGAGTCGAACAAGGTACTCGCGCATATTGCTCGCGTTGCCCTGCGCCTCAAGGACCCCCGAGCCAACCAGCGCGCGCAAACGAGCGAACAACAGACTATCGCCCACCTGAACGAACGGGCGGTCCATTGCTTCGATCAGACATTCGCCGACCACGCGCGCGCATACTTTCCAATCCGAGGTCACGCGAGACAAAATTTCATGATCGAAAGCGTCGATCGGCGCCGATACAAGCCCAGTATCTTTCACAATGCGCAGCGGGGCGTTTTCGGCGCGAAGCCGCGCCCAGTTCGCGAGATATGCGTCGCGTTGGCGCGAAGACAGAGGGGCTGCTCGATCAGCCATGCCAGACGCAACAGTCTGTTCGGGCGACGTAATGTCGAGACTTTGCGGAATGCAGTGGCCCCCTCTCGCCAATGGAACCGCGACGCCGGTCACATCGACGACGCGGAACGACAGGTCCCTGACGCGCCAGATATATTCCAGGAAGCCCGCATATTCCATCGCGCTGCGTCGGTTCACCCAAACAATAGCCGACGAGCCAGCAGCCAGTGCGGCCTTCCAAAAGCGATCCGGCGCCCAAAAGCGATCCGGCGCATCGTCGTCAACATCGAACACGAGGCCAAATTCCGTCCGCATCCATGCTTCGCGCGCGCGCTGGTCTGGAGGATTGATCGGGCCGTAGTTGAAAGCGTCGGCGAGGCCGATAACCGGCTCATCGCGGCCCATCATCGCCAATGCTTGACCGACGCTCTTCGGAACTGTGGATGAAAAAGTCACGTGCAGGATTGACATCGCTCTTTCCGTCCTTGCGAACCCTCTGTATCAGGTCGCCGAATCCTACCGCCCCTCAAACTCCCCCGCCCGCGCTTCCCTCGCCAGCTTGTCCAGCACCGCGTTGATCATGCCGCACTCGTCCTTGCCGAAGAACGCGGCGGCGACGTCGACGTATTCGGTGATGACCGCGCGGGCCGGAACGTCGCGGCGGCTCTTCAGCTCGTAATAGGCAGCGCGCAAAATCGCGCGCATCAGCGCCTCGACGCGGCGCAGCGGCCAGCCGGCGGACAGCGTTTCATCGAGCGTGCGATCGATGGCGTGCTGATCGCCAAGGACGCCGGAAACGATGTCGCGGAAGAACGCGATCTCGGCCGGGTTATATTGCTCGCCCTCGACTTCCCGGCCGATCCAGTGCGATTCAAATTCGGCGAGAATGTCGGCGAGGCCCGCGTCCGCCACCTCCATCTGGTAAAGCGCTTGCGACGCGGCGAGGCGCGCCGCCGATCGGCCTTCGGTCTTGCTCATTTTGCGCCGCCAAGCTGGCGTTTGAGCGCCGCCAGCGCGATGGCGGCGCGGGCCGCGTCGCCGCCCTTGTCGCCGCGCGACGGATCGGCGCGCTCCACCGCCTGCGCCTCGTTTTCGACGGTGAGAATGCCGTTGCCGAGCGCCAGTTTGCGCGCCACGCCCAGATCGATCAGCGCGCGCGAGGATTCGCCCGCGACAATTTCGAAATGATAAGTCTCGCCGCGAATGACGCATCCGAGCGCAACTGCTCCGTCAAACGGCTTGCCCGAGGCAGCGGCGGCGTCGAGCGCGACCGCCATCGCGATAGGGATTTCCAGCGCGCCGGGCACGTTGATGATTTCCGCGCTTGCGCCCGCCTGCGCGATTGCCCGCTTTGCGCCGTCGAGCAACATCGCGCCGATGGAATCGTAAAACCTCGCCTCGACAATCAGGAGGCGCCCGCCCGGCAAGGACGGGGACAATTTTGCGTGATCGCGGCGCGGCTCGGCCATGGTGTCCTGTCAAAGTGGGGAGGCGCGGGCGCCGGTCCCTGCAATAGAGGGGACGCGCCGCCGTGGCAAGGCGGGCTTGCCCCTTCCCTCTAGCGACACACTTGTGACATGGTTCGTTGCGCCATTAGCGCTTTGCCCGACAGGATTCGATGACCCGCCTCGCCCCCGCCGCCCTTCTGGCTCTGCTCACACTGACAGCCAGCGCCATCGCAGGTCCCGAAGTCCGCGTCGCCGACAACGTGTTTCTGGTTCCCGACCCGGGCGCCAAGGCGATTACGCTGACGATGACGATTGGCGCGGGCTGCTCGGACGAGCCGCACGGCGTCTGCCTCGGCATTTCGCACTACCTTGAACACCTGCTGTTCCTCGGCCGCAGCCCAGACCACAAGGCCGTCTCAATCGCGTTCTTTCGCGACGGCGTCGCCAATGGCGCGACTTCGCATCTGACGACAGTCTATTGGGACCAATTCCCGGTGCACGCCGAGACGCAAGCCGCGGATCTCGACAAGCTGTTCAAGTATTTCACCGAGCGCCTCGTCGGCTTCGAGGTTTCCGACGTCGAGGCGGCGCGCGAGCGCAATATCGTCTTGCAGGAATACCGCTGGCGCGTCGCCTCGCGCGCCAGCGCGCGCTTCCAGACCTTGATGAACGCGCGCATCCTGCCTGACTATCCGTTCGCGCAACAGGTCGCGGGCGACCCGAAGAAGATCGCCGGCTACACGGTGGCGGACGCTCGCGCCTTCCATGATAAATGGTACGCCAAGAACAACGCGATCTTCGTCGTTCAGGGCCCGCTCGACGCCTCGACGGTGAAGGCGGTCGCCGAGAAATATCTCGCGCCGCTTCCCGAGAAGCAATTTCCCGACCGAGAATGGTTGCAGTCTTTACGCACTTTCGACCCGACGAATGAAACCGTGCGCGTCGCCGACCCCGACGTGCAGCGCGCTTCAGTCGAGATCGAGAAAGTCGTGCGCTTCGAGGAGACTGATCGCGTCCGCAGCGAGGCGGCGCGGACCGTGCTCAACACCTATCTCGATGGCCGTTTTGACGGCGGCCCGCATGATGTGATCGTCGAAGGCGCCGGCCTGACCGATTCAATCGACGGGATGTATGTCGTGCGCGCCGGGCTGGGCGGTTTGTGGATGACCTCCGGCGCCGATCCCAGGGACGGCGTGGCGCCGGAGCAACTGGCCAAGGGCTTTGACGATTTCCTGCACGCTCGCGCCGCCGACGGCGTGCCGCCGGAAACCGTCGAGCGCATCAAGAAGCGACTGATCGAAGACCGGTCCTTGGCCGAAAAGGACCCCAGCGCTTACACCAGGGGGCTGACGCAATGGCTGCAGCAACGCAGGCGCTATGAAGAATTCGTCGACTTTTCGAAAAACATCGCCGCTGTGACGAGCGAAGATGTCAACGCGTTGCTGCGCGCCGTCGCCGGGCCCGGGCGCGAGATCGTCGGCGTTTTGACGCCGGCCAAGTGAAACCCAAAACAATGAAGCACAGGGGAGATAGGGCAACGATGCGCCGCTTGGGCTCTTTCTGCATGGCGATCGCCTGCGTCGTCTCCGGGCCGGCGCTTGCCGGTCCGCAATTTCATCTGGCGAAATCACCTGGCGGCATCGCTTTTTACTACCTCAGCCGACCCGGCGACGCGAAGGCGACGCTGGCGTTCGGCTGGCGCGACGGACTGGCGGCAATGGAGCCCGGCAAAGACGGACTCCGCCAGGTCGGGCCGAATGCGCTGATGCTCGGACCGACGGGCATCTCCGAAGGCGAGATGATCGAATCCTTCAACGATCTTCACGCCGACGGCGACCTCACCAGCGACATGGTCTACACTCATGGTTCGGTCGAGGCGCCGCCGGAAAAGCTCGATGCGGCGGTGCAGTTGCTGATGTCGGCGATCCTCGATCCGGCCTTGCGCGACAAGAGTCTGGCGCGCCTGAAGAGCCGCCTGCGCGACAACGCGCGCGAGAGCGAGCAGAACGGCGAGAATCTGGCGCTGCGCGTCGCCGCCAATGCCGGCTTCGCCGATCATCCCTATGCGCGCGCACTCGATGCATCGATCTACGATTCCATTACGCGCGACGACATCGAAGTGTGGCGCCGCCACGTCTTCGCGAGGGATAATCTGACGATCGCCGCGAGCGGGTCGCTAGATGAAGCAGCGTTCGGCGTCATCGTCGATCACGCGTTCGGCGCGCTGCCGGAAAACTCGCAGCTTGAGCCCTTGCGTTGGCCTGATGTCGTCATCACGCCGCGCACCATCGTGTTCGAGAAGGATGTGCCGCAGACGATCGTGGCGATGGTCGGCGCCACCGCGATCAGGGCGGGCGCGGAGGCCAGCAAGAACAACATCGCCAACATGATTCTGGGCGCCAGCTCCAACTCGCGCCTGACAGAAGCCGTGCGCGCCAAGCTCGGCGCCGCCTATGGCATTTCCTCGCGCATTATCCCCTTGCAGCCGAACCAGCGCGTTCTCGCGATTTCCACGGCGCTATCGCCCGATCGCGCGCTGCCAGCGATTGCCGCCATGCGCGCAGTCTATGCCGACTGGCGGCGCGACGGCGTCAAGGAGGACGAGTTTTCAGATGAACGCGCGCGCTATCTCAACCAGTTCCTCGAAAGCTTCGATCGCCCCGGCTCGGCCGCCAAGTTGCTGATCGACTTCGCTGGCGTCGGTCTTGAAAAGGAAGCAGCGGATCTGCTTGCAACGATCGACGAGAAAGTCGCCGCCTATACGCTGGCCGACATCAACGAAGCGATCACACAGAAATTCCCCGAGCCGCCGCTGCTCACGGTGATCGTCGCGCCCAAGGCCGACGGATTCTCCGCCGATTGCGTCATCCACGCGATCAGCGAAGCGAAGGATTGCAAGTAGGGCGAGGCAGCCCTTCCCTTCCCCCCCTTGCGGGGGAAGGGACACGTTCTGCCAGATTACGCCGCCTGTCTATCCATCACGGCCGTCAGCGACGCGGGCAACGAAGTCGATTCCTGCTTCAGAAACCGCAGCAATTGTTTCTCCGCCGAAGTCAAAGCGCCATCGCGCGTCAGGTGGTCCAGCAGCCAGTCGGCTTCGCCGGCGTCGATGCCGCCCGCCGCGGCCATCGCCTGGCTGTCGGCATCGTTTTCGGCCCTGAATTGGCGCTCGACGAGATCGTCGACGCTGGCGACTTCGCCCTTGCCGCCGCCGAACAGCGAGCCGAGGAAACCGCCAAAGCTCGGCGCTTTTTCGTCGAGCCATTTTTCCTTCTGGATTTCCTCGGCGACTGTCGGCGTCCAGCGGTTGGCGATGCCGAGGAGATAATTGCCGACCGCCTTGGCGAAGAAATCGTCGAAGCCGGGATCGTTGGCCGCGGCCGCCGTTGCGTGCGCAATGTGGAACAGCGCTTCGGCCGACGTGCGCGTCACATGCAGCAAACTGCCTTCGGTGGCGGCGAACACCGCGATGCGCAGCGCCTCGACATCGTCATGCATGACGACGCCCGCCGCATGGTCGTCGGTCGCGCCGGCATGATGGCCGGAGACCATGGTCCTTTCCATTTCCGCCACGGCGAAAGCTGCCAGGGATGCGGGAACGGAAACGGCTTCCCGCAGGACATCGACCAGCATTTCGTATTCGGCGCGGCACGAAAGGCCGCTGTCGGCGCCAAGCTGCGCAATGAACCAGTCAGCGTCGGCTTGCGAGATATACTCGGGCGGATCGACCTGATTGACGATGAGGTCGCACGCGACTTCGCTCAGGAGATCGCCATGTTCCTGCGGCGCGTCCGCGCCGGCGGCGCGGCCCTCGGCCAGAACATTGGAAAAGTCGATGCGCGTAACGGAAGGCTTGCCGTAGATGGCGCGCCGCATCGCCAGCACGCCGGCAGAATCCAGATTTGCAGACATAATGCTCCCTCAGCCCGGAGAAATCCCGGCGCGGAAGCTAACGCATCAAGATTGATTGTTCGTGAATTGATTGGCGCGAAGGATTAACGATTTGGAAACTTCTTCCCCAGCGCCGCCACGACCGCCTGCGGCGCGAACGGCGCGACATCGCCGCCCATCGCCGCGATCTGGCGCACCAGCGTCGCCGTGATATGGCGCACGCCGGGAGAGGCGGGCAGAAACACCGTGCGGATTTGCGGCGCCATCGCGCCGTTCATCCCGGCCATTTGCATTTCGTAATCGAAGTCCGCGCCATCGCGCAGGCCGCGCACGATGATCGCCGCGCCCGCCGCCTTCGCCGCATCGACCGCAAGCCCGGTGAACGCGGCGGCCTCAAGCGTACAGCCCATTTTCTTTGCTAACGGACGCGCGGTCTTTAACACAAGCGCGATGCGCTCATCCGGCGTAAACAGCCCGGCCTTGTTCGGATTGACGCCGACGCCAACGACAAGTTTCTCGCACAGAACCGCGGCGCGCTCGATCACATCGAGGTGGCCATTGGTCAGCGGATCGAAGGAACCGGAGTAAAAGGCGACGGCGGGCATTGGCTAGGGTTAGCGGGTGGCGAGGACGCGGGCAAGGGGCGGTCCGTTACGACAAGCGCGGCGATCAATGCTGTAGGTTTCGTGGTTTGGCTTTGATCTTGGGCGGCGGCGCGGCGCTCGATTGGGCGCGCAGCCAATCGATCGCGCCCGGCGTCTCCCGCCATCCCGCGCCATACTCAAGCACGAACAGAATCGCTTCGTCCTCGCCGCCGGGGCTGTACATCCCCGGCAATCGCTTGGGCATCGCTCGTTCGCCGGTGAGGTAGGCTGGCGCATGCGGATTATCGGCGAGCGCTTTGGCCAGCAATGACCGGCTCTTCGTATCGTCGCCAGCCTTGCGAAACTGCACGAGCGCCTTGGTCCAAACCCAGGCCGCTGAGGCATCGTCCCGATAGGCATTCAACAGCGCCGCGACGGCGGCTTCCGCGCCGGTTTCGACAAGGAACGCCGCGAGAATATAGCGGACGCCCTGATTGTCGTTCGGGTTCAGCTTCAGCATTTCCCGCAGATGGCCGATGGCTTCGTCCCGGGCGCCGCGCGTCCACAACGCGCGCGCCAAACCAAATCGAGCGCGCATATAGGGCCGCGTTTCGAGGAAGCCCCAGAATTCGCCAGCAAGTTCGGCAAAGTCTCGCCCCAGCGCGGTCTTGCCCGCATCGACGCCACCGCGCCAAAGTTCGAGCGCCTCGTCGGAATCAGGCTTCGCGTGTTGCGCGAGCATAACGTAGGCGTCGGCGCAGAGCGGGCTGACCTCCAGCGCTTTTCGCGCCAGGTCAATCCGCCCCTTGACTGTTGGCGCCTCCCACGCGTCGTAAATCATGTCCTGCGCGCGACCGAGTGCTGCAACAACGTCTTGCTTCGCTTGTCGAGCCATCGCGAACCTCCCGTCAAACTCCGGCGACCCTACTCCGCCTCGCCCTCTCCCGCCTCCGCCTCGCCCTCTCCCGCCGCCTCGGCCTCCTCCGGCTCCGAGATCCTCTCGACCGAAACCACCCGCTCCTGCTCTGCGGTATCGAACACGATGACGCCCTGCGTCGCGCGCCCGGCAATGCGGATGCCTTCGACCGGGCAGCGGATCAATTGGCCGCCATCGGTCACCAGCATGATCTCGTCGCCGTGTTCGACCGGGAAGGACGCGACCAGCTTGCCGTTGCGCGGATTGACCGCCATCGCGACAATGCCTTTGCCGCCGCGCCCCGTCAGGCGGTATTCGAACGACGAGGAGCGCTTGCCATAGCCGTTTTCCGACACGGTTAAAATGACCTGCTCTGCCGCGGACATTTGCGCGTAGCGTTCCGGCGTCAAGGCGGCGACGCCCGACGAAACGGCCTCTTCAGCCGCATCGACGACTTCCACACCCGCCTCGTCCGCCGTCTCGCCCGCGATCGCGCGGCGCATCTTGAGATAGGCGGCGCGCTCGTCGCCTTCGGCCTCGAACTGGCGCAGAATCGCCATCGAGATCACCGTGTCGCCATCAGCCAGATTGATGCCGCGCACGCCCATCGAGTCGCGCCCCTTGAAGACGCGGACATCATCGACGCTGAAGCGGATGCACTGGCCCTGCATCGTCGTCAGCAACACGTCATCCTTGTCCGAACAGATCTGCACATCGACGATCGACTCGCCCTCATCGAGCTTCATCGCGATCTTGCCGGCGCGGTTCACCTGAGAGAAATCCGACAGCTTGTTGCGCCGCACGGTGCCGCGTGTCGTCGCGAACATCACGTCGAGGTTTTCCCACGTCGCCTCGTCCTCGGGCAGCGGCATGATCGTGGTGATGCGCTCGCCCTGTTCGAGCGGCAGCAGATTGACCAGCGCCTTGCCGCGCGCTTGCGGCGCCGACAGCGGCAGGCGCCAGACTTTCTCCTTGTAGGCCTGGCCCATCGAGGAGAAATACAGCACCGGCTGATGCGTCGAGGCGACGAACAGGCGCGCGACGAAATCTTCTTCGCGCGTCGCCATCCCCGAGCGGCCCTTGCCGCCGCGGCGCTGGGCGCGATAGGTCGAGAGCGGCACGCGCTTGATATAACCGCCGTGGCTGACGAGCACGACCATGTCCTCGCGCTGGATGAGGTCCTCGTCCTCCATGTCGGCGTCGCTGTCGAGAATGATCGTGCGGCGCGGTGTGGCGAAGGCGGTCTTGATCGCGTTCACCTCATCGCGAATGATTCCCATCACGCGTTCGCGCGAGCCCAGAATATCCAGATATTCCTTGATTTCGGCGGCGAGCTTGTTGAGCGCTTCGGCGATTTCGTCGCGACCCAGCGCGGTGAGGCGGGCGAGGCGCAATTCGAGAATGGCGCGCGCCTGCGCATCCGACAACCGGCACGCACCGTCGGCGTCAAGCGTATGGCGCGGGTCGGCGATCAGCGCCACCAGCGGCGCCATGTCGCGCGCTGGCCAGGCGCGCCCCATCAACGCGGCCCGCGCGGTGGCGGCATCGGGCGAAGTGCGGATCAGGCGAATGACCTCGTCGATGTTGGCCACCGCGATGGCGAGGCCAACCTGCACATGCGCGCCGTCGCGCGCGCGGGTCAGCAGATGCTTGGTGCGGCGGGTGACGACTTCCTCGCGGAACTCAAGAAACGCGACGAGGAAGTCCTTGAGGTTCAACATTTCTGGCTTGCCACCGTTCAGCGCGATCATGTTCGCGCCAAAAGACGATTGCATCGCGGTGAAGCGCCAGAGCTGATTGAGCACGACATCGGCGACGGCGTCGCGCTTGATCTCGATGACGATGCGCATGCCGTCGCGATCGGATTCGTCGCGCAGATCGGAGATGCCCTCGACACGTTTTTCGCGCACGAGGTCGGCGATCTTTTCGATCAACGTCGCCTTGTTCACTTGATAGGGAATTTCGGTGACGATCAGCGCTTCGCGATCCTTGCGGATATTTTCGACTTCAACCTTCGAGCGCATGACGATCGAGCCGCGGCCCGTCGCATAGGCCGAACGAATGCCGGCGCGCCCAAGGATCGACCCGCCGGTGGGAAAATCCGGCCCCGGGATGATCTCGGTCAGTTCCTCGATTGTAATGTCGGGCTTGTCCATCAACGCCAGCACGCCGTCGATCGTCTCGCCCAGATTGTGCGGCGGAATATTTGTCGCCATGCCCACCGCGATGCCGCCGGCGCCGTTGACGAGAATATTCGGGTAGCGCGCCGGCAGGACGACTGGCTCCAGCTCTTTCTCGTCGTAGTTAGGACGGAAATAGACGGTGTCCTTGTCGAGATCCTCGAGCAATTGCATGGCGACTCTTTCGAGCCGCACTTCGGTGTAACGTTGCGCGGCGGGCGGATCGCCATCGACTGAGCCGAAATTGCCCTGCCCGTCGAGCAGCGGCAGGCGCATCGAGAAATCCTGCGCCATGCGCACCAGCGCGTCGTAAATCGCCAGATCGCCGTGCGGATGATATTTACCCATGACGTCGCCGGTGACGCGCGACGACTTGTTATAGGGACGATCCGGCGTAAAATTATTTTCGCGCATCGAGAACAGGATGCGCCGGTGCACCGGCTTCAATCCGTCGCGCACGTCAGGCAGGGCGCGGCTGACGATGACGCTCATCGCGTACGCGAGATAGCTGGTCTTCATTTCGTCGAGGATCGAAACGGGACGGATGTCTGAGGGGCCGCCGGGCGCCGGCCGCTCGTCTTTATTGTCGGTCAATTCGGCGTCATCCTGAATGCGATTTGGAGTGGATGTCTGTGTAGATGATTCCGGAGGGTTTCGCTACCCACGCGGCGACGTTTTCGTGAACTCATTTCATTATATATTTCAATGCCGTATATGATCGTCCTGTGCCGCGGGATAGTCGGCGGCGGCCTCGCCCCGCGACCCACGCCTGGCGGCGCTCCCCAAGCGCGCCAATATCTTCGCCGCGGCGAAGTTTCGGCGCCTTGCCGTTGTGGTCAATCAGCTATATCGCATGGGCCTGATCGCAAGGCCGAAACAACGGGGAAGATGCATGAAAATCAGTGCGCGCAACCAGATCCAGGCGACCATTCTCGCCGGGGCGTTGTTGTGGCCGGCGCTGGCGCGGGCAGAGGATCCGCGCGGCTGCGATAAATTCAAGTGGCCGATCGCGCATGAGCAGACCGCGCTGCAAGCCGCCGGCAAGCCGCGCATCGAATCCGGCGGCGCGATCGCGCTCGACGCGGCGGCGACGATGCATCTCCAGCCCTTCGCCGACGCGCATCTGCCGATGGCGCCGGAGCGCGCGCCAAAATCGGCGACGAGCAACGCCGGCGCGGCGAACGCGCCCGCCCCCGACGCGCCCGGCGTGTTCAAGGTCAGCGTGTCGGAAAGCGGTTGGATCGACGTGGTTCAGGACGGCAGGTTCGTCAAATCGGCCGGCTTTAGCGGCGTGCTGGATTGCGCGGGGATCCGCAGGAGCGTCAAGTTCCTACTTGCCGCCAAACCTTTCACCATCGAAGTCAGCGGCGTCGACTCGCCGGAGCTTTCGCTGATCGTCTCGCCAGAGTAAGGAAGCAGCGGCGCGGCGTTTGCAGGCGGCGGCCGGGGGCGCGACGCTCGATGCTGCTGGATTTTCTCAAGACGGCGTTCGTGACGCTGCTCGTTACCCTCGATCCGCCGGGCCTCGCGCCGGTGTTCATTGGCCTGACGCTTGGCATGACCAAGGCGGCGAAGCGCGAAGTTGCGCGGCGCGCGTCGGTCATCGCGTTTGTCATTCTGGCCGTCTTCGCGTTCGGCGGCGGACCGATGATGGGCGCGCTCGGCATCACCATTCCCGCCTTTCGCATCGCTGGCGGGCTGCTGCTGTTCTATCTCGCGTTTGAAATGGTGTTCGAGCTGCGTTCGCAACGCAAGCAGGAATTCGCCAGCGACGCGATGAACATCGATCGCATCCGCAATGTCGCGGCGTTTCCGTTGGCTATTCCCTTGATGAGCGGCCCCGGTTCGATCACCGCCGCGCTGCTGCTGGCGGGCCGCGCGGCGGGCGACTGGCAGGCGCTGGGCGGGCTGCTGGCGATCATCGGCCTGGTGATGCTGCTGAGCTACGCGGTGTTCCTTGGCGCGGAACAGATTTCGCGGCTGCTCGGCACAACCGGCAACATTGTCCTGACGCGCATGCTCGGCGTCGTGCTGGCGGCGCTGGCGGTGCAGTTCGTCATCGACGGCATAATGACGGTGGGGAAGTGACGCTGACCCCCGATGGCGCCATCATTGCGAGGAGCGAAGCGACGGAGCAATTCAGTTGCAAGCCGAAGGATGGATTGCTTCGCGGCGCTCGCGATGACGAATTCTGTTTGGAGCTGAAACTGTAACTCTCCGCGCCTTGGGCGCTGGAGTTGGGATTGATAGGGATAGGTACATGACGATTGCCTTTTGGTGTGTGCTGATCGCGGCGTTCCTGCCGTATGTCGCGTTCGGCATGGTGCGGGGGCTCGACCCGAAGCTGCCGCGTCCGTCCGCCGCCAAGTTGGCCGACGCCTCGTTGCGGGCGCATGGCGCGCATCTCAACGCGTTCGAGGCGTTTCCACCGTTCGCCGCGGCGGTGACTATCGCGCATATCGCGGAGGGACCGAGCGCTTCGGTCAACTGGCTCGCCTGCACCTTCATCCTTGTGCGGGTCGGCCATATGTTCTTTTTCATTACGGACAGGCAGCCCTTGCGCTCGGCAAGCTTTGGCGTCGGGCTGTTGCTGATCGTGGCAATTTTCATCAATCCGCTGCTTCACTGAGACGGCGCATCAACGCCCGCCTGTCACGTCGAGGATCGCGCCGGTGACATAGGATTCGGAATCGCTCAGCAGCCAGACGACGGCCTCGCCAATTTCATCCGCGGCGCCAGCCCGGCCCATCGGCGCCGCAGCGCCGAGCGTCCTGGCGCGGTCGGGTTCGCCGCCACTGGCGTGGATGTCGGTCTCGATCAGTCCGGGACGTATCGCGTTGACGCGCACGCCTTCCAGGCCGAGCTCTTTCGACAGGCCCAGGGTCAGCGTATCGATCGCGCCCTTCGACGCGGCATAATCGACGTAAAGGCCGGGGGAACCGAGCCGGGCGGCGGCGGACGAAATCAGCACGATCGAGCCGCCGCGCCCGCCCCGGCTTCTGGCCATGTGCCGCGCGGCCTCGCGCGCGCAGACAAACGCGCCGAGCGTATTGACCTCGAAAATGCGGCGCATGCGCTCGACGCTCATGTCGACGAGTTTCGATGTCTGGGCGACAATGCCAGCGTTGACGACGACGCCGTCAAGCGGGCCGAGCGCGGTGGTTGCGTCGGCGAACATAGCGATAACGTCGGCCTCGACTGTGACATCGCCGCGCAGCGCGACAGCCTTGCCGCCGGCGCGCTCGATCTCAACCACAACATCGCCCGCCGCCGCCTGATCGCGCACATAGTTCACGCCGACCGACCAGCCGCGCTTGCCAGCGAGCAAGGCGGCGGCGCGACCGATGCCGCGCGAGGCGCCGGTGATGAGGATGGTTTTGGTCATGGAGTGTCGTACTCGCTCTGCAATCTGTTCCGGTTGGAATGGCCTTGGGTATTCCAATTAGATCAATCTATAACGGCCTCGACCCAGAAATATGAGGTATCCTCGATCGCGTAGAACCTGCAACTGCTGACGGATTTTTTGGCGGACATGCTGGTTCATCGGATAGAGGCCGCTAAGATGCGACTCAAAGCTATAGACCTCATCGAGAGTGAATTCATTTGCACGTATCGCTTCCACGCACTTTAGCACATTGAGGAGCCACCCTCTCGAAGCATCCGTTTCGAACCGTAGGAAAAGGGTCTTACGCCATTGCTCCAAGACAATTTGGCGGTCCAATACTTCTCCGTCGCGGACGATATGAATTTTGCCTGCTTCGGGCACGCGGGATAGGAGGATATTGCAACCAACCCAACCGGCCCGCCTCACCCCTTCGCGAAGAGGCTTCCTTTGCTCGATGATCTCCGTCACGAAGAAGTGCTTGGGCACTACGAAGAAATTGTTCACGCCTGTCGTTGGACTGTAATTTAGCAACGTAAGATTTGGATTGTTTTGGGCCGCCAACCGCTCGCACATCGAGCGGTTGTCGTCATCCACGATTTTCGAACCGAACTTAGATTTTTGAATCTTGAGCTCGAATTCCTCGTTACAGTTTGCGCAATACAGGTCTGCGACCGGTCGGTTATTTTGGAATTGTGACAGGTGGCTATGTCCGCAGTGCGGACAAAAAGCATGCTTGCTCGCCCAAGCCTCCGTCAAAATGCGGGCGACTTGCGAGCCAGAATCGTATTCCGCTTGCGCGGATTCTGCGAAACCTAGCTTCAATATTTTGGTCCGCTATCAGTCGCGACTCATCGTTCATCGGAGTTGTAGCAATGCCTTGGTTTCGCAAATACTACCGGCACAACGAATGTGATGCCAATTGGACCGATACTTGGTCTTGCGCGTGCAATGACAAATGCCCTGCATGTGGCGCGGAAATCGAACCGTTCGATTGTGACGATCTCACTGTCGTCGTCGATCGCAACGTGAGCGGAAGGGGATGGGTTGTGTCCGTTTCACCGCCGGATGCAGAGCAAACGCCCAGATACGTGAGGCATTATTTCGAGGAAAATATCGGAGCTTCCGAATTTGCCGCTCGCGAGACTCGGCGGCTCGGACGCGAGCCAGCCAACACCGCTTTGAATAGCGACTAAGTCCCCTGAGCGGTTTCTCTAGCTTCCCGCCGCCGTCTTGCCCGGACAGTCGTGGGACAAGCCCGGCCATGACGACTATCCAATTCAAGCGACGAAAACACCAGATCAAGAAATCTAGCGCATGCGATCGCCGCTCGAGATCGAAAATCGATGAATTTCAGAGTGAGATATCAGAACGGAATATCGTCGTCGATATCGCCGCCGCCGCCGCCGCTCGAGCTCGCCAGCGCCGGGCGTTTGTCGACGGGGGAGGAGCGGCCGAAGCTGGCGCCGGTGGGGGCGCGCTCGCCGCCGCCGAAGCTTTCGCTGGAATCGCCGGAATTGCGCGAGTCGAGCAGGGTCAGCTCGCCGCGAAACTTCTGCAGGACAATTTCAGTGATGTATTTTTCGGCGCCCGACTGGTCGGTGTATTTGCGATTCTGCAACTGGCCTTCGACATAGACTTTCGAGCCCTTCTTGCAATATTGCTCGACCACCTTGCCGATATTCTCGTTATAGATCACGATGTTATGCCACTCGGTCTTTTCCTTGCGCTCGCTGCTCTGCTTGTCGCGCCAGGTCTCCGTTGTCGCCATGGTGAATTTGACGACCTGATCGCCCGAATTGAGCCGGCTGACTATCGGGTCCTTGCCGAGATTGCCGATCAGAATGACTTTGTTGACGCTTCCCGCCATGATGCTCTCCATATTTCCGGCGGGCGATACACGCCCGTCCGAACGCGGCCTGACCCGCGCGTCCACACAAACCTGCCGGCTTCCGTTCTCCCTAGCGCTTTAATCGCCCCAAGGCGCTGGGCCGTTCCACTTGTCCACAGCCGCTCGCGCAGGCTGTCCCTTAAATCTGGGGCCGAATACGCTACATAACAACCATCGGTTTCCCGATGTTCTGTTTTTGTTCTATCATCGCCTGACGGGCCGCGCAAGTGGCCCCAGCGATTCGATTTGCCTTTTGGGGATTTCATGGCGCGCGCCTGCACTCGCGAAAAGACTGTTCCAACCAAACGCGCCGCAGCGAAAACCGCGACCGCGACTTTGGCGCCGATCGAGCGGCTGTTCGATGGCCGCGCCATCGTCGTGCGCGGCGCGCGCGAGCACAATCTGAAGAACGTCGACCTGGCGATACCCAGAGACAAGCTCGTGGTGTTCACCGGCCTGTCGGGCTCGGGCAAATCCTCGCTGGCGTTCGACACGATCTACGCCGAGGGCCAGCGCCGTTACGTCGAGTCGCTATCGTCCTACGCGCGCCAGTTCCTCGAGATGATGCAGAAGCCCGATGTCGATCAGATCGACGGGCTCTCGCCGGCCATTGCCATCGAGCAGAAGACCACTTCGAAAAATCCGCGCTCGACCGTGGGCACCGTCACCGAGATCCACGATTACATGCGCCTGCTTTGGGCGCGCGTCGGCATCCCCTATTCCCCCGCCACCGGCCTGCCGATCGAGAGCCAGACGATCAGCCAGATGGTCGATCGCGTGCTGGCGCTGCCCGAGCGCACGCGGCTGTATCTGATCGCGCCGGTTATACGTGGGAGAAAAGGCGAGTACCGCAAGGAAATCGCCGATTTCATGAAGCGCGGTTTTCAGCGCCTCAAGATCGACGGCGAATTTTTCGAGATCGCCGACGCGCCGGCGCTCGACAAAAAGCTCAAGCATGATATCGATGTTGTCGTCGACCGCCTCGTCGTGCGCCCGGATATGGCGAGCCGTCTCGCCGAAAGTTTCGAAACGGCGCTGGAGCTTGCGGACGGCATCGCAATCGTCGAATACGCCGATATGGCGCCGGGTGAAAAAGAGCCGCGGCGCATCCTGTTTTCGTCGAAGTTCGCCTGCCCGGTTTCCGGCTTCACCATTTCCGAGATCGAGCCGAGGTTGTTCTCGTTCAACAATCCGTTTGGCGCCTGTCCGGTCTGCGGTGGGCTGGGGTCCGAGCTGAAGATCGATGCGGCGCTGGTCGCGCCCGAGCCGCGCCTGACGCTGCGCAGGGGCGCCGTCGCGCCTTGGGCGAAATCGTCGTCGCCGTATTATTTGCAAACGCTCGAAGCGCTCGCCAAGCACTACAAGTTCCGGCTCGATACGCCATGGGGCGACCTCCCCGCCAAGGCGCGCGAAGTGATCCTGCACGGCTCGGGCGATGAGGACATTCGCTTTGCCTATGACGACGGCATGCGCTCGTATGAAGTCAAGAAGCCGTTCGAGGGCGTCGTGCGCAATCTTGAGCGGCGCTACAAGGAAACCGAGAGCGAATGGTCGCGCGAGGAAATCCAGCGCTACATGAGCGCCACGCCCTGCGCCGCCTGCCAAGGCTTTCGCCTCAAGCCGGAAGCGCTGGCGGTGAAGATCGATCATCAGCACATCGGCGAAGTCAGCCAGCTCTCGGTGAAGGCGGCCGTCGAATGGGCGCATAATCTTCCCGGCAAGCTCGACGCCAAGCGCAACGAGATCGCCCAGCGCATCCTGAAGGAGATCTCCGATCGCCTGACTTTTTTGCGCGATGTCGGGCTTGATTACCTAACGCTCGCCCGCGCCTCGGGCACGCTATCGGGCGGCGAGAGCCAGCGCATTCGTCTGGCGTCGCAGATCGGTTCTGGCCTCACCGGCGTGCTCTATGTGCTCGACGAGCCGTCGATCGGCTTGCATCAGCGCGATAACGCGCGGCTGCTCGATACGCTGCGTCGCCTGCGCGAACTCGGCAACACGGTGATCGTCGTCGAGCATGATGAAGACGCGATCATGGCGGCGGATTATGTCGTCGATGTTGGCCCCGGCGCGGGCATTCACGGCGGCGAGATCGTCGCCAAGGGCACGCCCGAAGAGATCATCGCCAATCCGCATTCGCTGACGGGGCGCTATCTCTCGGGCGAACTCAGCGTTCCCTCGCGCGGCAAGCGTCGCCCGATCAATGCGGGTCAGGAAATCCGCATCGTCGGCGCGCGTGGCAACAATCTCAAGAACGTCAACGCGACGATCCCGCTCGGCGTCTTCACCTGCGTCACCGGCGTATCGGGCGGCGGCAAATCGACGCTGGCGATCGACACGCTGTACAATGCGATCGCGCGAACGCTGAATGGCGCGCATGACGCGCCGGCGCCGCACGATCGCATCGACGGGCTGGAAAAGCTCGACAAGGTCATCGACATCGACCAGTCGCCGATCGGCCGCACGCCGCGCTCCAATCCGGCGACCTACACCGGCGCGTTCACGCCGATGCGCGAATGGTTTGCCGGCCTGCCCGAGGCCAAGGCGCGCGGCTATCAGGCCGGGCGCTTTTCGTTCAATGTCAAGGGCGGGCGCTGCGAGGCGTGTCAGGGCGACGGCGTCATCAAGATCGAGATGCACTTTCTGCCCGACGTCTACGTCACCTGCGACGTCTGCAAGGGCAAGCGCTACGATCGCGAAACGCTTGAAGTGAAATACCGCGACAAGTCGATCGCCGACATTCTCGACATGACCGTCGAGGAAGCCGCCAACCTGTTCAAGGCGGTGCCCTCGATCCGCGACAAGATGGAAACGCTTAAGCGCGTTGGCCTGGGCTACGTCAAGGTCGGCCAGCAGGCGACGACGCTATCGGGCGGCGAGGCGCAGCGCGTCAAGCTGGCGAAAGAACTGGCGCGCCGCTCGACCGGACGCACGCTGTATATCCTCGACGAGCCGACGACAGGCCTGCATTTTCACGATGTGGCGAAACTGCTCGAAGTGCTTCACGAGCTGGTCGATCAGGGCAACACGATGGTCGTCATTGAGCATAATCTCGAAGTGGTGAAAACCGCCGACTGGATCATTGACATGGGCCCGGAAGGCGGCGACGGCGGCGGCGAGGTCGTGGCGATGGGAACCCCCGCTGAGATCGTCAAGAACCCGCGCAGCCACACCGGCGCCTATCTGCGCGAAGTGCTGGCGAGGAAGCCGGCGAAGGCGCGCAAGGAAGCGGCAGAGTAGTGATTCCCTCCCGCTTGCGGGAGAGGGTTAGGGAGGGGGGTCGCGCCATGCCCAACCGACTATCGCCGCTTGCGCGCAAGCGGCGAAACGAAGCGACCTCCGCCGAGCGCCGTCTCTGGGCCGGCATCCGGCGCGAGCAGATCGGCGGATTCAAATTCCGCCGCCAGGTTGCGCTCGCCGCGTTCATCGTCGATTTCGCTTGTTACGAGGCGCGCCTCATCATCGAAGTCGACGGAGCCACGCATTCGACCGATACCGAGCGCGCGCAAGACGCTGCTCGCCGATTTCGATCTGGAACAACTCACCTGCGTCGAATGGAACGCCTTGCGGCTGCGCGGCGTCATCGAGCCGGAGATCGACGCCCGGGCGTTCAAGAGCCTGAAGAAGCTGCGCAAGAGCGACGAAGCTTTCGACATCATCGTCGCCGACACGCGCGGCCTCGCCGACGATCTGACAAAGGAGCTGGCCGAGGACAGCGAAGTCGTCTTCCTGCCGACGGGCACTTCCGGCGACGACCTGCGCCCCACCCTCGCTCTCGCCCGCAAACTTGCCAAGCAAGGCGCGGAAGGGCGCATCGTCATCGTGCTGTCAAAAGTCGGTCGGTCCGATCGGCAATTGCAAATCGCGATCGAGACGATCGAGGCGAGCGGCTTCGAATTGCTGCCCGTGCAATGGCCGCTGCGCGACGGTTTCCAGGCCGACCTCGACGCCGGCCGCGCCGGCCGCGAAGCGCGCAATCCCTATCTGCGCGAGGCGGCGGAGGCGATGGAAAACGCGCTGATGAAGCGGGCGATACAGAAGCTGTCAGCGTGAGCGGGCGGTTGCACGTCATCATCATGGCGACCGTGACAACAAATCTTCTGGCGCAGCCCGTCCGATTCATTGAGTCGGTTTGGCGCGAAGCTGTGCCACCTCGTCCTCCAGCGCTGCGATGCGTTCGTCGCGCTCGGCGATCGCCCGCGCGACATCCTCCGCCTCAAAGCGTTGCGGAATGTGCTGCGGACAATTCGCATCCCACGCCTGCACCGTGAACAGCAGAACCTGCTCCGGCCGCGCCTTGTAGCCGTCCGGCATCAGGGTTTTCATCAAGGCTTCTTCGCCTTCTACGACCCGCGCGCAGCCCCAGATCTTGATGCGCTGGCGCAGCGAGTAGTCGATCAGAAAGATAAACGCCTGCGCATTCTCCTGAAGATTTCCCTGGCTGATATATTGCCGGTTGCCGCGAAAATCGGCGAAGGCGAGTGTGTGCTCATCGACGACATGCAGGAAGCCCGGCGGCCCGCCGCGATGCTGGATATAGGGCTGCCCCGCCGCATTGGCCGTCGCCAGAAAGATGCTGCGCTGGCGCGCGATGAAGTCGGCGAGTTCGGGCGTGACGGCCGTCTCCCACGCGCCGCGCTGTTCCCGCTGCGCGTGGGCGTTTCGCGACCCCTTACGCGCCTGAATCGCCTTGACGGCGGGCGTAAAAGCGATGTCGCTGGAATATGAATGCTGAGCTAGCATAATGATGACCCCTTGCGACCGGTATTCGGCGAACGGCCGCCCTGACGATGAGGATTTCGCGTGAGATGAAACGCGCTGCGCCGTCATCCCCAGTGAGCTGCGAAGCAGTGTCTCGAAGGACGAGGGCGTGCGTTGGCGCAACGAAAACTCACGCCGCCTTGGTCAGCGGCGCCGCGATCGGGAAATCGATCTCGGTCTTGAACGCCTCGTTGAGATAATTTGTTAGCGTGTTGAGCGCGACGTGTGCGACGATTTCAATGATCTGTGCATCGCTATAGCCAGCTGCCTTTACATCCGCGATGTCTTCTTCGCTGACATGGCCGCGCGCCTCAACAACCCGCACCGCAAAATGCAGCGCGGCGTTGGCTTTCGCGTCGGAAGAGCCGCCGCGCCGGTTGGCGATCAACTCGGCATCGTCAAGCTTGGCGAGATTCTTGCCGAGATAAGAGTGCGCCGCCAGGCAATAGCCGCAGCCATTGGCTTCGGCGACCGCAAGCGCCAGTCGTTCGCGTGTGCGCCCTTCCAAGGCGCCCTTGCCTAGCGCGCCGGTGAGGCCGAGCAAACCTTCGAGCGCGGCGGGGCTGTTGGACGTGATCTTGTACAGATTGGGCGTAACGCCAAGCTGGCGCTTAACGGCCTCAAGCAAAGGCTGGGCGGCAGCGGGGGCGTCGGCGATGTTTACGGGAGTGGGAATGCGGGACATGGGAGAGTTCCTTTCGTGACTGGCCGTCGCGGCCTGTGTCCGGGAACTTAGGCCTTCCATTTCTTTGGAGTAGACGATAATAAATAGAACATACCTTGCTGATTATGAGAGCATCGATGGACCGCCTTGGCGCAATGGCGACTTTCGTCTCCGCCGTCGACGTCGGCAGCTTTTCGGCCGCTGCCCGCAAGCTCGGCGCGCCGCTTGCGACGGTCAGCCGGAAGGTAGCCGATCTGGAATCGGCGCTGAAAACGCAATTGCTGATCCGCTCGAGCCGCCGCTTGACGCTGACGGACGCTGGTCAGTCATACCTTCAGGATTGCCGGCGAATTCTTGACGAAATCCGCGCCGCCGAGCGTGCTGCGTCAGGCGAATTCAGCCAGCCTCGCGGCGAATTGGTCATCACCGCGCCGCTGGTTTTCGGACGCCTGCATGTGCTGCCGATCGTCACGCAGTTCTTGAAGGAATACCGCGAAATCGCCGTCCGGATGATTCTTGGAGATCGCCTTCTCAGTCTGGTGGACGACCATATCGACCTTGCGGTGCGGATCGGCGAACTCAGCGATTCCAGTCTGATGGCAACGAACGTCGGCATGATCCGCAACGTCGTCTGCGCGAGCCCGGATTATTTCGCGGCGCGTGGCCTGCCAAACAAACCGGAGGATCTAAGCGCGCATGATTGCATCGCGTTCGAAGGTCTCGACGCGCCGGGCGGATGGACGTTTGGAACAGGGAAATCCGCGCGCATCGTTACTATCCGGCCGCGCCTCGCCGTCAACACGGCCGAAGCCGCCATCGACGCAGCAATCGCCAGCGTCGGCATCACCCGCGTGTTGTCGTATCAAATAGCTGAGGCTGTGCGCGGCGATCGCCTGAAGGTTGTTCTCACATCCTTCGAGCCGCCCGCCCGCGCGGCCAATCTCGTCTATGCTGGCGGGGGGCGAGTCCCGGCAAAGCTGCGCGCCTTCGTCGATTTCGCCTCGCCGAAAATCCGGAAGCGGCTTGCGCGCGCCGCGTTTAAAGCACTATCCGCCTGACAGGAACCACCGTCATGGCCGGGCTTGTCCCACGACTGTCCGGTTCATGTCATTGCCAAGTTTAGTTGGAGTTGTCGAGAGTCGAAGGGCGGGGGCGGAGCGTTTTG
>JAYUFK010000184.1:0-13632 GCA_043739325.1 Methylocapsa sp.
CCAAACGTTTCTTCAGTTGCTCTCTCTTTTTCGAATCAGTGGTGACTCCCAATCCGATGGCCGAAACTATCCGAGCTCGAACGTCAGTGCATTTAGAGAGGCGCCGATCTCGTATACGAACCGCAAGCTCCCGCAGCTGTAGGTCGCGTGCCTCCGAGAGCATCGGCAGTGCGCCCCAAAATACCGCGTCGTCAAGTGCGAGCGCATTGTCGAGCAAGTTCGGGGCACTTGCAAACCGGATGAGCGGATGAGATTTCGGGAGTCCGATCTTGTTTGCGTGTCCCTCTCTAACCAACGAAATAATCTGAAGAATCAATGCTGAAAATAGTTTCTCCGCCGCTCGGGTTGCCTTGTGAAAATAAATTGTTGGATAGAGTTGAAATAACGCGAGAACATAGGCCTCGGCCGCGTAAAGAGCCTTTGGCCCGAGCACAAACGTATCCACTTCGCCGACGGTCTCTTGATCAACGCCAGTCTTGATTCGGCCGACCTCGAGATTTGCCATCAACCAAGTGAAATCGATGCCGCCATTTTGCAGGCCGGTCATTAAGCGATCCCGCTGCATATAGTCCAGCCGATCCGCATCGAAATGACTGGAGACCACAGCGTCATAAAGGTTGCCTGGGCGCCCACGCTTAATGACGGCGGCGACATCATTTGCAAATCCGCTGCCCATTTCCAGAAATGCTTCGTTAATCTCACCGCCGCGAATTAGGAGGTCGCTGACGTGTTCGTGCCTGGCCATTACAAGGTTCAGCTTCTTGCCAATTGACTCGAACGCATGACTGAACATGCCGTGCCCCACATCATGGACAAGCGCGGCAGCGAGGGCAACGTGGGCTTGATGATCCCGATATTGAAGACTGTCCCCGCTTACTTCTACGTGACGTTTATGTGACGTTTTATAATTTGCATGAGGTGGCGCGCAGTGTGGAAAACCCCGAGGCTATGAGCAAATCTGCTATGCGTTGCGCCAGGATAAACTAGTTCAGAAAATCCTAGCTGCTTGACCCGACGCAGGCGTTGAAATGGACGTGTCTGGATCACCCTCCACATCACTTCTTCGAATTGGGAGGAGTTAAACTCGATCAGATTGTGAAGCGAATCTCGGATTCTCTGCGGCCTAAAGACAGATGTCGGGCCTGACGCAGGCATCAAAATCCTGTCCCTCGTCGCAACGGAGCGTCTGCTTCGACCTGTGCCATCAGACATGCTGTTCCTATTTTGTTCCAATAACTCCGTCAAGTGCCAATCATAACGATTCGAGATTGGCGCAAAGTGAATTTTGTGAATGCTTTGGAAACTATGCCAATCGTTAGAACGGCTCTTCGCAGCGCCCAGCCTCGCCCAGAACCAGATAGAGGCGCACATAGCCGGTCGCGCCGTCTCATTTGAGGCCTCCTAACCGCTGCCGTATCAAGCCCAGCCGCGCGCAAGAAATATCCCTTTCGTCGACGCCGCAGCCGAGCCCCGTCGCCCGCCACATTTGCCTCGCCGCGCCAAGGTTGCTAAATCGTCACAATCTTATCCGCCAAAGTCTCCTCGGAGCGTTAGGGCTTTGGAAAGGAAGAATGGGCAAAAATGATGTTTATTGTCGCAATTTCATCAGCCCCACGCCGTTTGCCTTTGGCGCTGGGAGCCCGTTCAAATGCGTTGCGGTTTTGAGTATGCGTAATGATTGATACCGGCGGCAATCGCGGCAAAACGACGGCGGCGCGCCGCTTTGCGCAAGTCAGCGCCTTCGCGCTGATCGGCGCCAGTCTGGCGAGCTGCGCCCAGCCGCCCCTGCCCAAACATTCGAGCCGCGGGGGCGGCAAGGAATATTTCTCGCAGGCGCAATATGGTCGCGCCAGTCCGCGCGTCGTCGCGGACGGCCCCATCCCGCATGGCGGCGGGCAATATCTCGTCGGCCATCCCTACACTATCGCCGGACGCACCTATTACCCCTCCGAGAACGAATCCTACACCGCCGTTGGCATGGCCTCCTGGTACGGCGATGCATTCCAGGGACGGCGAACGGCGAACGGCGAAATCTACGACATGCGCTCGATCACCGCGGCGCATCCGACAATGCCGCTGCCGAGCTATGCGCGCGTCACCAACCTTGGCAACGGCCATTCGATCATCGTGCGAGTCAACGACCGCGGCCCGTATCACGGCGGACGCGTTATGGACGTTTCCTCGCGCGTCGCCGACGTGCTCGATTTCAAGGGCGCCGGCACCGGGCATGTGAAGATCGAATATGTCGGGAGGGCGAGCCTTGGCGGCTCCGACGACAACAAACTTCTGGCGACGCTGCGCACCGATGGCGCGCCCGCAACGCTCGACGGCGAGACGCCGGTGATGATCGCCAGCAGCATGCCTGAGCCGGTCGAGAAGCTCGCGAGCGCCTTCACCGAGGCGCCGGCGCCAGTGCGGCCAAAACCGATTCCGGCGCCCGAACCGCAGCCCGTCGCGCCGGTTGCGGCTTTGGCCGAGCCGGGCCGCACGATGCCCGCCAACACGCCGCTGCCGCCGGCGCGCCCGTTCGATCTTGGAACCATTCCCGATGTGGCGTTTCCCATTCGCTCGGCCGAGGTCGCGGTGCTTCCGCCGCGCCGTCCGCCGTTGCACCTGGCTACGGAGAACACGCTGTATTTCGCCGCGACATTGACGCCGCCGAGCAAGCTCGTGCGCGCGAAGGGGCCGTTCGCCAAGCTGAACGCCCGCGTTTTTACCCGGGCAGGCGAGGAATAATCGAAGCGCGGCCAAGGTGAGCCACCGCGCCGTATCCTCGATCGCATGGTTAATTTTACCCTAATAAAATTATGATGATTGCAAGCGTTGTAATGTCGCAATAGCGATGCAAATAAAGGGCAAGCGTTGATTGTTGCCACGCCCTGCATCGAGTTGAACCCGTGTTCGCCATCCGCTCGCGTTTCGCGCTTTTTGCCGTCGCATGCAGCGCCATGTTCAGCGCGCAACCGGCGGCCGCCGACGGCTTTCAAACGAATGAGCCCTTCGCGCTGTTGATGGACTACGCAACCGGCGCCGTGCTTTACGAGAAAAGCGCCGACGAGCCGATGATTCCGGCGTCGACGACAAAACTGCTGACCGCGGAGATCACGTTTCGCGAGTTGAAAGAAGGCCGCCTGCACCTCGACGACGTGTTCGAAGTTTCGGAGAACGCCTGGCGCACGGGCGGCGCGAAGTCGCATGGTTCGACGATGTTCCTCGCATTGCATTCGAAAGTGCGGGTCGAGGATCTGTTGCGCGGGCTGGTGATCCAGTCGGGCAATGACGCCGCCATCGTGCTTGCCGAGGGCATTGCCGGCACGGAAGCCAATTTCGCCGGGATGATGAACAAGCGCGCCGGCGAGATCGGCATGGCGCATTCGACATTCACCAACTCGTGGGGCAATCCCGACCCGCGCCAGCGCGTGACGCCGCGCGATATGGCGCATCTCGCCGCCTTCATCATCACGACTTACCCCGACTATTACCGCTATTTCAGCGAAAAGGACTTCACCTGGAACAAGATTCACCAGCTCAATCGCAATCCGTTGCTGACGATGAATCTGGGCGCCGACGGCTTGAAAACCGGCGATACCGCCGAGAGCGGTTTTGGGCTTGTCGGCTCGGCCGTGCAGAATGGACAGCGTTTGATCTTGGTCATCAACGGTATGAAGACAGCGACTGATCGCTCTGAGGAAGCGCGCAAATTGCTGAATTGGGGGTTTCGCTCGTTCGACGTGAGGACATTGTTCGAGGCTGGCGATGTCGTCGGCGCGGCGTCGGTGTTCGGCGGGGCGCGCGGCGAGGTTTCGCTTGTCGCCGAGGCGCCGATCAAGATATTCGTCACCCGCGGATCGAGCGAGAAGCTCGCCGCCAAGATTGTCTATAAAGGCCCGCTGCCGGCGCCGATTGCACAAGGCGAGGAACTGGCGCATTTGAAGGTCTGGCGCGGCGCCAGCGAAGTGCTCGATGTCCCCTTGAAGACGGCGGAGGCCGTGGGGACGGGTACGCTGAGCCAGCGTGCGCTGGATGCGGGGATGGAAATGGCGAGCGGTCTCATCCGAAAGACTTTTGCGAAGAATTGATGGCGAAAAAATCGTCGTCCGGCCGTTTCATCACGCTTGAAGGCGGCGAAGGGGCGGGAAAATCGATGCAGGCGCGCCGCCTGGCCGCGCATCTCGAAAAGCTCGGAATTCCCGTCATCGTGACGCGCGAACCCGGCGGCTCCCCCGGCGCGGAGAAACTGCGCGAAGTGATCCTCTCGGGCGCCGCCGAGCCGTTCGGGCCGTCGGGCGAAGCAATCCTGTTCGCGGCGGCGCGCATCGACCATATCGACGCGACGATCGCGCCGGCGCTGAAACGGGGCGACTGGGTGATCAGCGATCGTTTCGCCGATTCGACGCGCGCTTATCAGGGGTCGGCGGGCAAGCTCGATCCCGTCCTGATCGCCAGCCTTGAGCGCGTCGCGCTTGGCGATATCCGCCCGGACCTGACGCTGATCCTCGATCTGCCGGTCGAGATCGGCATGGCGCGGGCCGCGGAGCGGCGCGGCAAGACGGCCAAGGCGGATCGTTTCGAAGCGGAGGGAACCGAGTTCCACGAAACGTTGCGGCGCGCCTTTCTTGACATCGCCGCCGCCGAGCCTGAGCGTTGCGCGGTGATCGCGGCGTATCGCTCTCCGGATGAAGTGGCGAAGGCGATCTGGACAGTCGTGCGCAAGCGTTTTGCGCGCATATTGAAGCCAAGGGAAACGAAGGATTGAGCAAGGCGCCGGCCGATAATGCGCACGAAAGCGACGCCTACGAAGGCGCGCCGCATCCCCGTTTGGCGACGGCGCTGATCGGCCACGCGGCGGCGGAGGCGGAGCTGCTGGAGGGCTATCGCTCGCGGCGGCTGGCGCACGCGTGGCTGATCGGCGGCCCCGAGGGCATCGGCAAGGCGACGCTGGCCTGGCGTTGCGCCCGTTTCATCCTCGCCAATCCCGATCCGGCCGCGCAGCAAGTGTTGAATGCGCGCAATCTCCATGTCGATCCCAACAATCCGGCGGCGCGGCAAGTGGCGGCGCTGGCGCATCCCGATCTCGGTCTTCTCAGACGCACGCCTGACTCGAAGACCAAGAGGATGCGGACGCAGATCGCGGTCGACGACGTGCGTGACGCGCTCGAAGTCTTCCACAAGTTCTCCAGCATGGGCGGCTGGCGCATCTGCATCGTCGATTGCGCCGAGGATCTTAACGCCAACAGCGCCAATGCGCTGCTGAAAATGATCGAGGAACCGCCGCCGCGCTCGTTGTTCCTGATTGTCGCCCATCGGCCGGGGCAGGCGCTGGCGACGATCCGCTCGCGCTGCCGCAAGCTCGCCCTGGGACCGCTCGCGCCGGATCAAATCGCCCAAGCGGTCCTCGCGCTCGGCGAGCCGTGGAGCGAGATTTCCGGCGACGAGATCGCCGATGCGGCGCGCCGCGCCAACGGTTCGGTGCGCGAGGCCTTGAAGCGTCTCGACCCGGATGCGCGAGCCGTTCGCGCCATGATCGATCAGGCGATCGCGCAACTGCCCGACGCTGACTTTCGCGCCATTCACAAGCTCGCCGAGGCGGTGGCGGGGCGGGGCGAAGACGACGCGTTCGAGGCGCTGATGAACGGCATTTACGACTGGCTGGCGCAGCGCCTGCGCACTGTGACGCCAGAGCAGGGGGCAGGGGCGATCGGCGATCTGTGGGACAAGATCCGCGCCGCGACCCGCGAGGCCGACGCGCTCAATCTCGACCGGAAGTTGCACGTCCTTGCGATCTTCGCGGAATTTTCGGCGGCGGCGCGGCGGATTTAGAGCGTTTTCAAGCCGGCAAAAATCCTCTACGACGGCGCTATGTCCGCTCCCGAGCCGTTCTACATCACAACAGCGATTCCCTACGCCAATGGCGCGCCGCATATCGGCCACGCCTATGAGCGCATCGCCACGGACGCGATCCAACGCTTCATGCGGCTTGACGGGCGTGATGCGCTGTTCGTTACTGGGATGGACGAGCATGGCCTCAAGATGCAGCAGACCGCCGCGCGCGTCGGGCTGACCCCGATACAACTGGCTGACCGCACCGCCGCGCAATTCGAGGCGATGGGCGAGTTGTTGAACGCCCGCGCCGACGATATCGTGCGCACCACGCAGGAGCGCCACAAGCGCGCTTCGCAGGCGATCTGGGAGCGCATGCAGGCCAACGGCGACATCTATCTGTCGAAATATTCGGGCTGGTATTCGGTGCGCGACGAAGCCTATTTCGATGAAGACGAACTCACGTCCGGCGAAGGCGGCAAAAAATTCGCGCCGAGCGGCGCGCCGGCCGAATGGGTGGAGGAGGAGAGCTATTTCTTCCGCCTCTCCGCCTATGGCGACAAGCTCCTTGCGCATTACGAAGCCAAACCCGACTTCGTCACCCCGGAAAAATACCGCAACGAGATCGCCGCCTTTGTCAAACGCGGTCTCGCGGACCTGTCGATCAGCCGCACGAATTTCGCCTGGGGCGTGCCTGTGCCCGGCGATCCCAGGCACGTCATGTATGTCTGGGTCGATGCGCTGACAAATTACATCACCGGCACAGGCTTCCCCGACGGCGGACCGCGCGCGCATTTCTGGCCGGCCAACGCGCATGTCATCGGTAAAGACATCACCCGCTTTCACGCGATCTACTGGCCGGCGTTTTTGATGTCGGCGAAGCTGCCTTTGCCAAGGCAGATCGTCGTCCACGGCTTCCTGTTCAACCGCGGCGAGAAAATGTCGAAGTCGACCGGCAACATCATCGACCCCGCGTCGCTGGTCGAGCGCTACGGCGTCGATCAAATCCGCTACTTCTTCCTGCGCGAAGTTCCGTTCGGACAGGATGGCAATTACTCGCATGAAGCCATCGTCCAGCGCATCAACGCCGATCTAGCCAACGATCTGGGCAATCTGGCGCAGCGGTCGCTGTCGATGATCGCCAAGAATTGCCTTAGCCTTCTTCCGCTATGGGACCGCGCCATTGCAACGGCGGAGGATCGCGCATTGCTCGAGCAGGCCGACGCGATGGTAGACACCGCGCGCCGCCACATGGCGGACTATGCGATTCACAATTATCTCTCCGGCGTTTTCGAAGTGATCGCCAAAGCCAACCGCTATTTCGCCAACAGCGAGCCATGGAAGCTGGCGAAGAGCGATCCGGCGCGCATGCAAAACGTGCTTTACGCAACGGTTGAAACGTTGCGCAACGCCGCGATCCTGTTGCAGCCGGTGATGCCAACTGCGATGGCGAAACTGCTCGATGGCCTTGCTGTCCCGCCGGACGCGCGGAGCTTTGCCGCGCTGGGGCCAGTCGGACGCCTCAAATCGGGCGCGCCGCTGCCCCCGCCCGCGCCGATATTCCCGCGCTATATCGAGCTGGAAATCGCCGCGTCATGAGGCTGTACGATAGCCACTGCCACCTCGATTTCCCCGACTTTGCCGATGAAATAGACGCCGTCGTCGCGCGCGCGCAGGCCGCCGGCGTCGAGCGGATGATCACGATTTCGACGCGCGTCGCGCATGGCGACCGGCTCGTCGCGCTGGCCGAGCGGTTTCCCAATGTCTGGTTCACCATCGGCACGCATCCGCACCAGGCCGCCGAGGAGCCCGAGAGCGATACCGCGGCGATCACGCGATTTGCCGGGCATGCCAAATGCGTCGGCATCGGCGAAGCCGGTCTCGACTATCACTACAATTACGCGCCGCCTGACATCGCCAGGAAGGTTTTTGTGGCGCAGATCGGTCTGGCGCGAACGCTCGGCTTGCCGCTGGTGATCCACGCGCGCGAGGCGGATGCGGATGTTGCGCGGATATTGCGCGACGAGATGGCGAAGGGCGTTTTCACGGCCGTTTTGCACTGTTTCACCTCGTCGCGCGCTTTGGCTGAAACGGGTCTGGAACTTGGCCTGTATGTCTCGTTCTCCGGCGTGCTGACGTTCAAGAATTCGCAAGAGCTGCGCGATATCGCGCGCGACGTGCCGATGGACCGGCTGCTGGTGGAAACCGACGCGCCTTTTCTCGCGCCGATCCCGATGCGCGGCAAGCGCAATGAGCCGGCATTCGCGGCGCACACGGCGCGCGCGTTGGCTGAAGTGAAAGGTGTCGACGCGGAAGCTCTGGGCGCGGCGACGCGCGCAAATACGTTGCGGCTGTTCTCAAAGATGCCGGCGCAATGAGGCGCGCGCTGACCATCCTTGGCTGCGGCTCGTCGGGCGGCGTGCCGCGAGTCGCGCAGGGCTGGGGCGCCTGCGATCCCGCCAATCCGCTCAATCGCCGGCGCCGCTGCTCGGTGCTGGTGGAGCAGGGGGTCGGCGCCGCCCTCACCCGCGTGCTCGTCGACACTTCGCCTGATCTGCGCGAACAATTGCTGGGCGCGGATGTTCACGCGCTCGACGCCATTCTCATCTCGCACCCGCATGCCGATCACACGCACGGCATCGACGATCTGCGCCCGCTGTTTCAGGCGACGCGAAGACGTCTCGACATGTACATGGACGAGCGGACTGCGCGCCTGTTGCGTCGGACATTCTCCTACGTATTTGAAACGCCGCTCGGCAGTTCTTATCCCTCGATGCTCGAAGAAAAGCGGCTTACAAGCGGACAAGCCTGCCGGATCGAAGGGGCGGGCGGAACGCTCGAAGCCCTGCCCATCAAGCTTGAGCACGGGGAAATCGATGCGCTTGGCTTTCGGTTCGGCGGCCTCGCCTATACGCCCGATGTCAGCGCGATTCCCGAAGCGAGTGTGCCGTTGCTCGAAAATCTCGACGTCTGGATCATCGACGGCCTGCGCTATGCCCGCCATCCCACGCATTTGTCGGTTGATGAGGCGCTGGACTGGATTGCCCGGATGCGCCCACGCCGCGCGGTCATCACCAACCTGCACACCGATCTCGATTATGCCGAATTGAAAGCGCGCCTGCCCGAGCATGTAACGCCGGCTTTTGACGGCATGCGCATCGAAGGATTTTGAGATTCTCCGGTTGCAGCAATAGAAATGATTGTATCTATAAGTATATGACAGGAAGAGAATATCTGACTTCATACGAGCTTCAGACAAAGCCATCTCGAACCATCTCGTGGTTCCATAATATACATTATGCGAATCGAGGATGGGTTGGTCGGATGAGAAAGGTAGCAGTGGCATGGTGACTTACATGGGTAGCGCGGTGCCTATCGCGTCGGATTTCGCGACCGCTCAATTTCGCGAATTCCTGTATATTATCCGGCACCCGCTACTGATGCACAGAAAACTTTGGGAATGGGCATTTATTCTGCATCACTTGCAAGCAGAAGGGAAACTCAGACCGGGTATGAGAGGCCTCGGTTTTGGCGTGGGGGAAGAAAAGCTGCCTTGCATTTTTGCTTCGCGTGGCTGCATTATTACGGCGACTGACGGGCCGCCGGAGATAGCCGAAGTCTGGAGCAACGGGCAGTACAGCAACCAGAAGTCTCAATTGTTTTATGACTTCATTACTGACCGCGACAATTTCGACCACCTGGTCGATTTTCAACAATGCGATATGAATCATATCGATCCGAATCTCAGAGGTTTCGATTTCAGCTGGTCGGCGTGCGCTTTCGAGCACTTGGGCAGCCTGGATGCGGGCATCGATTTTGTTATGAATAGTTTGAACACGCTGAAGCCCGGCGGGATCGCCGTTCACACGACTGAGTTCAATGTAAATTCAAATGAGGACACGCTTGAGTCCGGGGGGACGGTGCTATTTAGGCGCAAGGATATCAACAAGCTTCGCGAGCTTGCTACAAAGGCCGGCCACAAGGTTCGTGCGATTCCTATCGAATTCGGCACTACTAGCATCGATCTCCACGTTGACGCGCCGCCCTACGGCGACCCACATCTCAAGATCGAGTTGGCAAGATTCGTAACGACATCCGTCGGAATTGTTATTGAGCGCGGCGCATAAGCGCGACTGACCGTCTCCTGGATTCGCTTCACTCGTTGCGCCTCTGGGGCGCGCAACCACGATTTGCTTTCGATTTCCTGGACGTTGCGGGTCACTTGACCATGCGCACGAGACTTTCGAGAAGTTGGACAAGTCTTTTTATTGGTGAGCGCGGTGGGACTCGAACCCACGACCCTCTGATTAAAAGTCAGATGCTCTACCGATTGAGCTACGCGCTCCCTTGGGAGTTGGGTGGTGCGTACAGCAGGGGGTGTTGAGGGTCAAGGGAAGCGGCGGAATTTTGGTCGCGCTCGCGCCTACCCCGCCAGTCCGAGCCGCGCCGCCTTCAGCTTGGCGAAATCCTCGCCGGCGTGGTGCGACGAGCGCGTCAGCGGCGTCGAAGAAACCAGCAAAAAGCCCTTGGCGGCGCCGACATCGGCGAAGGACGCGAACTCATCCGGCGTGACGAAGCGCATGACCTGATGATGCTTTTTCGTCGGCTGCAGATACTGGCCGATGGTTAGGAAATCGACATCCGCCGAGCGCAGATCGTCCATCACCTGCAGCACTTCGTGCCGCTCCTCGCCCAAGCCGACCATGATGCCGGACTTGGTGAACATCGTCGCGTCGAGTTCCTTGACCCGCTGCAGCAGCCGTATCGAATGGAAATAGCGCGCACCGGGGCGCACGGTCAGATATTTCGACGGCACGGTTTCGAGATTGTGGTTGAACACGTCGGGGCGCGCCGCGACGACAATGTCCAGCGCGCCGTCCTTGCGCAGGAAGTCGGGGGTCAGCACTTCGATCGTTGTGGTCGGACAAGCGGCGCGGATCGCCTCGATCGTCCGCGCGATATGCGTTGCGCCGCCGTCGGCAAGATCGTCGCGATCGACCGAGGTCACCACGACATGCGCGAGGCCGAGCTTGGCGACGGCGTCGGCAACGCGTTCGGGTTCGCCCGCCTCCAGCGGCCCAGGCATTCCAGTGCGCACGTTGCAGAACGAGCAGGCGCGCGTGCAAGTGTCGCCCATGATCAGGAACGTGGCGTGCTTCTTCTCCCAGCATTCGCCGATGTTGGGGCAACCCGCCTCTTCGCAGACGGTGACGAGCTTATGCTCGCGTACGATCGCGCGGGTCGCCGCGAACTTCTCGGAGCCCGGCGCCTTGACGCGGATCCAGTCAGGCTTTTTGGCGATCGGCTGATCCGGGCGGTGGGCTTTTTCGGGATGACGCAGACGCTCGCCCTGCTCGCGCTGGCGCGGATCGTTGTTGAGGAGGTCAAGCACTATAGCCATAGGGATTCCGTTCGAGCAGCGCTTACTCTTACATACGCGTTAGCGCGGCTACATAAAAGCCATCGGTACCGCTGCGCAACGGGCTTAGACGCAGCCCTGCCCCTAGCGCCGACGCATACTTCGCCAGCGCCGGCAGCTTTGCGCTGCGGCAAAGGTGCGCCGCCTCGACGGGGAGGAAGTCGGCTCGCGCCGCGAGAAACACCGCGATCTGATCTTCATTCTCAGCCTTGAGCACCGAGCATGTGACATAGATCATCCGCCCGCCCGGCTTTACGTAGAGCGACGCCTGTTCAAGTGCTTGCATCTGGTCCTTGCGGCGCTGGTCAAGCGCGCCGGGACGCATCCGCCACTTCGCGTCGGGATTGCGCCGCCACGCGCCAGACCCCGAACACGGCGCGTCGATGAAGACGAAATCGCAGCGCCCGGCGAGATCGCTCAGGATGTCCTGCTTGCCCTTGGGGGCGCGCACCTGGACGTTGCGGGCGCCGGCGCGCTCCAGCCGGTCGAAAATCGGCATCAGCCGGCGCCCGTCCGTATCCGTCGCGTAGATTTGTCCCAGATTGCCCATCATCGCCGCCATCGCGAGGCTCTTGCCGCCCGCGCCCGCGCACAGATCGAGCACCTGATCGCCTCCCTTGGCGCAGCTCAGCAGCGAGGCGAGCTGCGATCCCTCGTCCTGCACTTGGACCTGCCCCTTGGCGTAGGCCGGCTCGGCCGCCAGCGCGGGGCCGCGCCCTTCCGATGTCACGGGGATGCGCACGCCGATCGGCGAAAGCGGCGTCGGCGCTGGCGAGAGATGCGATAGCTGGGCCAGCGCCGTGTCGCGATCGGCGCGTAGGGTGTTGACGCGCAGATCAACCGGCGCGCGCTCGGCCAGCGCCCTACCCTCGTTCGCCGCTTCGCCGGCGAAAGTCGCGTCGAATTCGTCCGCAAGCCATTCCGGGTAGTCGCCGCGAATATGCGCGGGGGCGCCGGCAAGATCGCCATGCGCGATGCGCTCGAGTTCGCGCGCGTCAAGCTCGGACGGCGCGTGGCCTTGTCCGTTGAACAACGCCGTCAGTTCCGAAACGCCGAGCCCGCGCACCTGCTTAAGGCCGCCGATCACGCACGCGCGGGGGCTGACATCGTCCATCAGCCAGGCCGACGACGATTTGCGCCGCAAGGAGTCGAAGCAGATGTTGGCGATAGCGGAACGGTCGCCGGAGCCGGCAAAGCGGTGTCCAAGCCCCCAATCCTTCAGCGCATCGGCAAGCGGCCGGCGGCGCTGTTCGACATCGGCGAGAACTTCAATCGCGGCGGCGACGCGCGCGGCCGGGATCATGAGGGGACTCCAGGCGCGCCATAACAGCGCCACGATTGACGACGCAAGGAGGGTTGCGTCGCTCCGGCGCGCCGCTGAAATTCTTTACTCGGGGACATTATGCCTGCTTTCACTCGATCTCTTGTAGCGCTTGCCGTCGCGCTATCGCTCGCGGCCTGCGCGGCTGCGCCCCCGCCGGTGGTGGAGATGACGCCGCCGCCCGCCAAGAGGCTCGACGCCAAAACCCAGCTTGAAATGGGCAGGTAGCGCTCAAAGGCTCGTTGGATAGTTCGGGCTCTCGCGCGTGATGATCACGTCATGGACGTGGCTCTCGCGCAGACCCGCCGACGTGATGCGCATGAATTGCGCCTTGGCCTGAAACTCGGCGATATCGGCGGCGCCGACATAACCCATCGCGGCGCGCAGTCCGCCGGCGAGCTGGTGCAGGATGGCGCCGGCCGGCCCGCGATAAGGCGCTTGTCCCTCAATGCCTTCGGGGACCAGCTTCATCTGATCATTGATGTCCTGCTGGAAGTAGCGATCAGCCGAGCCCTGCGCCATCGCGCCGATCGAACCCATGCCGCGATAGGATTTGTACGAGCGGCCCTGATACAGGAAAACTTCGCCGGGGCTTTCGTCCGTCCCCGCCAGCAGCGAGCCGATCATCACGCAGTCGGCGCCGCCAGCGATGGCTTTCGCCAGATCGCCCGAATACTTGATGCCGCCATCGCCGATGACAGGCACGTTGGCGACCTGCGCCGCTTCCGCCGCTTCCATGATCGCCGTGAGTTGCGGCACGCCAACGCCCGCCACGATGCGCGTCGTGCAGATCGAGCCGGGGCCGATGCCGACCTTGATCGAATCCGCGCCAGCGTCGATCAGCGCCTGCGCGCCCTCGCGCGTCGCGACATTTCCGGCGATCACGCCGACCTTGTTGGTGGCGCGCTTGATGCGCCTGACTTGCTCCAGAACCTGCTCGGAATGGCCATGTGCGGTATCGACGACGAGGCAATCGACGCCCGCCGCCATCAGCATTTCGGCGCGCTCGTAGCCCTTGTCGCCAACCGTCGTCGCGGCGGCGACAAGCAGGCGCCCGTCCGCGTCCTTGGCG
>JAYUFK010000185.1:0-13590 GCA_043739325.1 Methylocapsa sp.
GGCTTCGCCTTGGCCTGTGCGACCTTGTCGGGATTTGCGGCGATGATCGCGTCAACGGCGCCTTCGATCGCGCCCGCATCGGTCATCTGTCGCAGGCCACGCGCTTCCACAAGCGCGCGCGGATCGGCCTGCTTGTCCTCTGCAATGATGATCGCCAGAACATCCTTGGCGATCTTGCCGGAGATGGTTCCCTCGCCGATGAGATCGACCAAAGTCGCAATCGAAGCGGGCGCAATGTCTGCGTCGGCAACGCCAATTCCCTGCGAGTTCGCGTAGGCCGAGACATCGCCCATGACCCAGTTGGCGACCGCCTTGGCGTCCCGCGCATCGCCCCCATGCTTTACCGCCGCCTCAAAATAATCCGCGGTCGCCTTGTCGGCGACGAGGATTGCGCTGTCGTAGGCCGACAGGCCGTATTCCCCTATAAACCGGGCCTTCTTGACGTCCGGCATTTCCGGTAAGCGCGCCTTGAGCTCGTCGACGCAGGCGGCGTCGAGCTCCAGCGGCAACAAGTCCGGGTCAGGGAAATAGCGATAGTCGTGCGCCTCTTCCTTCGAGCGCATCGAGCGCGTCTCGCCGCGCGCAGGGTCGAACAGCCGCGTCTCCTGCTCGATCACGCCGCCGTCTTCGAGGATGGCGATCTGGCGGCGCGCCTCGACATCGATGGCCTGGCCGATGAAGCGGATCGAATTGACGTTCTTGATTTCGCAGCGCGTGCTGAGCGGCGCGCCCGGCTTGCGGACGGAGACGTTGACGTCGGCGCGAAGGCTGCCCTTCTCCATGTCGCCGTCGCATGAGCCGATGTAGCGCAAGATCGTGCGCAGCTTGGAGACGTAGGCCTTGGCCTCGTCCGCAGAGCGCATGTCCGGGCGCGACACGATCTCCATCAACGCGACGCCGGAGCGATTGAGGTCGACAAAGCTCATCGTCGCCGACTGGTCGTGCAGCGACTTGCCGGCATCCTGCTCCAGATGTAGCCGCTCGATGCCAACCTTGATGGCGTGATCTGGCGTCAGATCGACAAGGATTTCGCCCTCGCCGACGATCGGGCTCTTGTACTGGGAAATCTGATAGCCCTGCGGCAGATCGGGGTAGAAATAGTTCTTGCGGTCGAACGTCGAGCGCAGATTGATCTGCGCCTTGAGCCCAAGGCCGGTGCGCACCGCCTGCGCGACGCATTCGGCGTTGATCACCGGCAGCATGCCCGGCATCGCCGCATCGACCAGCGAAACATGGCTGTTGGGCGCGCCGCCGAATTCCGTCGAAGCGCCGGAAAACAGTTTGGACTTCGACGTCACCTGCGCGTGGACTTCGAGGCCGATGATGACCTCCCAATCACCGGTCGCGCCTTTGATCAACCTGGAATCTTCCGCCTGCGCCGTCATGATTTTTATCCCGAGAGAGGTTGCGCGAGTTGACTGGGCGAGCCGCTCAGCCCCACCAGGGCTGCGGCAGTTTCATCGCGCCCGCCGATTGCTCGATGACTTCGCCCAGCGCGAACAAGGTCTCTTCGTCAAAGGGTCGGCCAATCACCTGCAAGCCAAGCGGCAGGCCTTCAGCCGAGAGGCCGGCGGGCGCAACGAGGCCGGGCAAGCCAGCCATGTTGACGGTCACCGTGAAGATGTCGTTGAGGTACATTGCAACAGGATCCGCCGAGCTCTTCTCGCCGATGCCGAACGCCGCCGATGGCGTCGCCGGCGTCAGGATCGCATCGACGCCATCGGCAAATACCCTTTCAAAGTCGCGCTTGATCAAGGTGCGGATTTTCTGCGCCCTGACGTAATAGGCATCGTAATAGCCGGCCGAGAGTACGTAAGTGCCGATCATCACCCGGCGGCGCACTTCCGCGCCAAAACCAGCGGCTCGGGTCTTCTCATAAAGCTCGGTTATGTCGTTTCCGGGCTCGCGCAGGCCGTAGCGCACGCCATCGTAACGCGCCAGGTTGGATGATGCTTCCGCGGGCGCCACGATGTAATAGGCGGGCAGCGCGTGGCGCGTGTTAGGCAGGGAGATGTCGACGACCCGCGCGCCGGCACTCTTCATCCACTCGACGCCGTCCCCCCACAATTTCTCGATCTCGGGGTTCATGCCCTCAAGCCTGTACTCGCGAGGAACGCCAATGGTCAGTCCCTTGATCGAGCGGCCGATCGCCGCTTCGTAGTCGGGCACCGGCGCGTTGTAGCACGTGGAATCCTTGGGATCGTATCCCGCCATCGAACCCAGCATGATTGCTGTATCGCGCGTCGTCCGGGCGATCGGTCCGGCCTGATCGAGCGAGGAGGCGAACGCCACCATGCCGTAGCGGGAGCAGCGTCCATATGTCGGCTTGATCCCCACCGTGCCGGTGAAGGCGGCGGGCTGACGAATGGAGCCGCCGGTGTCGCTTGCCGTCGCCGCGAGGCAAAGTTTTGCCGCAACTGCCGACGCCGATCCTCCCGATGAGCCGCCCGGCACAAGCAAGCCTCGCTTGTCGCCGGCCAACGCGGCGCGCGCTTTTTCCTCGCTCCAGTTTGGCGGCAGCCACGGCGAAGCGACCGGGCCATAGAACGATGTCTCGTTGGATGAGCCCATCGCAAACTCGTCCATATTGAGCTTGCCCAGCATCACCGCGCCGTCCCGCCACAACTGCGCAGTGACGGTCGATTCATACTGCGGTTTGAAATGATCGAGGATGTGGCTGCAAGCCTGCGTGTGCACTCCCTTCGTCGCGTAAAGGTCCTTGATGCCGATCGGCAGACCCTCCAGCGGCCCGCCCTCGCCGCGCGCCAGCCGAATATCGCTCGCCGCCGCCATCGCGAGGGCTTGTTCTGGAGTCTCCACAATATAGGCGTTGAGGCCGCGCGCGCACTCGATCGCCGTCAGATGCGCCTTAGTCAATTCCACGCTCGAAAATGAGCGGCTTTTGAGCGCGTCGCGCGCTTCGGCCAGCGTCAGATCGTTTGATTTGGTCACTTTTGTGTCCGTTGATAAGAGCGATAGGCGAAGGCTCGGCTTACTCGATAACCTTGGGCACAAGGAAGAAGTCGTCTTCGACGAGCGGCGCGTTGGCAAGCACGAGTTGCTCGATTTCGCCGTCGGTCACGACGTCCGCGCGCAGAGGCAGCTTCATCGGAATGACCGATGTCATCGGCTCGACGCCTTCAACATCGACTTCCCCGAGCGCCTCGACGAAAGACAAGATGGCGTTGATCTCGCCTTGCAGGTGCGGCACTTCCGCTTCACTGACGGCAATGCGGGCAAGACGAGCAATTCGGCGAACGGTCGCCTGATCGACAGACATTAAATCTCCAGCAAACCCGAGGGGACGGCGCAGGCGCCCCTATAGCATCGCCGGCTTTCGCGTTGCAACGCGGCGTGCTAGGGCCGCGTCATGTCGCTGCGTCCCCTTGAAATTGAAGACCTCGCTGCCATTCTGCCGCCCAAGGGACGTCTGATCGGCGTTGATCTGGGCACAAAAACGATTGGTCTGGCGTTGTCCGATGTCGAGCGGCGGGTCGGTACGCCGCTGCTCACGATCGCGCGGACGAGGTTTGCGGCGGATGCCGAGCAACTTGTCGCGCAGATCGCCAAATTCGATGTCTTCGGACTGATCGTTGGCCTGCCCCTCATCATGGAAGGGAAGGACGGGCCACGCAGCCAGGCGACGCGGGCCTTCATGCGCAATTTTACGCAGAAATCCCCTATCCCTTGGGCTTTTTGGGACGAACGGTTTTCGACAGCGGCCGTTCAGCGTTCGCTCATCGCCAACGACGTTTCGCGAGCGCGGCGCGCTGAAGTCATCGACAAAATGGCAGCGGCCTACATCCTGCAAGGCGCACTGGATCGGATGGCGTCGATCGCGGCGCGAAAGAACGCGATCGAGTAGTCCACAGCAGGTGCAACAATTCGCAATTCGGCAGCGTGACGCGATACACTTATGGGTTGTCTTTGCCGCAGATCATTCTATCCTGATTGCACGAAGCACTGGGCCGACGCGACAGCCAGGCGGCGAACGAAACGATGCGAACGATTCGACGAAGCAGCTCGGGACTGAAGAGTTCCGCGCGTCGTAAGGTGCGTCTCAAGCCGAAACCCGCGCCCGAGATGAGCGCCGCCGCCTCTGAAAAAGTCGCCCGCTATATTGCCGATATGACCGTGCAACTCGCCTCGATGGCGAGCAGCGCCAACCTCGAGCTGCTCGCCTATTTCCTGAAAATGGCGCACGCGGAGTGCGTATCGCAGTTTCGTCAACCTGCCGACGTCGCCATCGACTAGGGGCGATCGCGGTCCGCGATGAGCGAGACGCGATCGCCGCCCGCGTGTTCGATGCGGCCCGCCAGATCCAACTCCAGGAGGGCCACACGCACGTCGCGGATCGGCACATCCGCCGACCTGACGAGATCATCCACGGTTACCGGAGACGGGCTGAGAAGCTCCAGCACGCGTTCGTGCACCGATCGATTTCCCGCGCCTTGCGTGAGTCCCCGCGGGCCGGATTCTTCAAACTGCCCGCCGACGACCGCACGCGGGATCATATCCGGATTGATATCGAGCAAACGCTGTTCCCCCCACAACGGCTCTGTCGGTTCCACCGCTGTTTCGCGCAGACTGGCAAACGGGTCGCGCGCCCGCACCGGATCAAGGACGTTCAGGACATCCTGGGCGCTGGCGCAGATCGAGGCGCCGTCGCGCAGCAGGTCGTTGGTTCCCTCCGCTCGCGGATCGAGCGGCGAACCGGGCACAGCAAACACCTCGCGATTTTGCTCGGCGGCGAATTTCGCGGTGATCAACGAACCCGAATTGCGCGCCGCCTCGACGACGACAGTGCCGAGCGCAAGGCCCGAGACAATGCGGTTGCGCCGGGGAAAATCGCGTCCGCGGGGTTCCCATTCCACCGGCATTTCGGAAACAATAGCCCCAAACTCGCTTATGCGCGGCAATAGCGCCACTGCTTCGGGCGGATAGGGTCTCGCGTGGCCGCCCGCCAGCACCGCGATCGTGCCGGTCTCGATCGAGGCGATATGAGCGCGCTGGTCAACGCCGCGCGCCAGGCCGGAAACGATGATGTAGCCCGCGCCGCCGATACCACGAGCCAGACGCTCGGTAAAAGTGAGCCCTGCGGCGGAGGCATTGCGCGATCCGACGATGGCGACCGCGGGCTGCTGAAGCGCCTCGTCGCGCCCGCGCAGCGCGATGATCGGCGGAGCTGAGTCGATCTGGCGCAATGCCGGTGGATATTCCGGCTCACCCAGCGCGATGAAGCGCACGCCGACGCGTCGCCCTGCCTCCAGTTCGCGTTCGATTTCGTCGATCGTGGCAATGCGGATCGCCTTCGTTCCACCGCCGCGACGGGCCAGATCGGGCAAGGCTTCGAGCGCCGCGCTCGCGCTGCCGCAATTGTTGATCAGCGCGCGAAACGTGCGGGGGCCGACATTCTCGCTGCGGATCAGCCGAAGCCAGTCAAAACGCTGGGCATCGCTGAGGCGGATCGATGCGGATTTCTGGTTCAAACCTCAGCCCTTCTGTCCGATTTTACCCTCGGACCCGCTCATCAGCCGGCCGATATTGGCGCTGTGCTTGATCCAAAGCAGCGCGGCCAGCGCAGCAAACAGCCACGCCGCAAGCAAGTCGTGCAAGCCAAGGTAGAGCACAACGGGCGTCAGCGCGCTCGCTGCCAGCGCCGCCGCACTTGAGTAGCGGGTTAGCCAGGCAACCGCGAGCCAGACGGCGGCGAAGACAAGCGCGGCCGGCCACGCGACGCCTATCAGGCAGCCGAGAAAAGTCGCGACGCCCTTGCCGCCGCGAAAACCCAGCCAGACCGGATACAGATGGCCGAAGAAGGCGCCAGCCGCACCGGCGAGAATGACGGAAGTCCCAATGAAGCGAGCGGTAAGCAAAACCGCCGCCGTGCCTTTCAGCGCGTCGAGCAAGAGAGTCGCGGCAGCGAGATCTCTGCGCCCCGTACGCAGCACATTGGTCGCCCCGATATTGCCGGAGCCGATCGAACGCAGATCCCGAGTTCCCGCCATGCGCGTCAGCAGCAAGCCGAAAGGTATCGAACCGAGGAGATACCCCAGCAGCAGAGCAAGGAGATCGCCGGGCGAAAAGGCAAGCACAGGCGGCTACCCCAAGTCTGAACGCTTCTGACCGACCCTATTCGTGTGCGGGCGCGCCCGCAACCAGCGTCAGCTTCACCCTGCCCTCGAGCCGCGCCTCGTCGAACGGCGTGTTGCGGCAGCGCGAATGCAGGTCGCGCGGATTGAGCACGTAAGGCTCGTCGGGATCGAAGCGGATAAGATCGGCCGGCGCGCCGACGCTGAGGCGCCCCTGCGGCAATCCCAGAATTTCCGCCGGCCGGCTCGTCATGGCGCGAAGCAGCCGCGGCAGGGAAATCGCGCCCGCGGATACCAGGCGCAGACTCGCGGAAAGCATCGTTTCCAGCCCAACGGCCCCCGCGGCAGCGTCGGCAAACGGCAGGCGCTTGGTCTCGACATCCTGCGGGTCGTGGTCGCTGACGATCACATCGATTAGCCCGGCGCTCAGCGCTTCAATCAGCTTCAGCCGTTCCGCTTCAGAGCGCAACGGCGGCGAAAGTTTCAGAAAGGTGCGGTAGTCGCCGACGTCAATTTCGTTCAGCGTGAGATGGTTGATGGAAACGCCGCAGGTTGCTTGAACCCCTGCCTCGCGGGCGCGCCGCATGGCGTCGATGGACAACGACGATGACACGAAAACCGCATGATAGCGCGCGCGCGTCAGCGCCAGGAGCCGGAGGTCGCGCTCCAGCACAATCGTCTCGGCCTCGACAGGAATTCCCGGCAAGCCGAGGCGGCTGGCGCGCTCGCCCTCGGTCATCACGCCCTCGCCAGTCAGGTCGCGATCCTCGCAGTAGTGCATGATAAGGGCGCCGAAATCGCGCGCGTAAGTCATCGCCCGCCGCATCACCTGGGCATTGGCGATCGAGTGCGAACCATCCGAGAACGCCGCCGCGCCCGCCTCCGCCAGCAATCCAAACTCGGCGATCTCGCGACCCTGCAATCCTTTGGTTATAGCGGCGCAGGGCAGCACCCGCACTTTGGCGTTGTCTTTCGCGCGGCGAAGAATGAAGTCGACGACGGCGGGCTGGTCCACCGGCGGGTTGGTGTCGGGCCGCGCCAACACCGTGGTGACGCCACCAGCGGCAGCGGCCGCACTGGCGGTGGCGATGGTCTCGCGATATTCTGCGCCGGGTTCGCCGATGAAGGCTCGCATATCGATGAGGCCCGGCGAAACGACATCGCCGCCGCAATCGATGACGAGCGCGTCGCCGGGAACCGAGGCGCTAGTGACGGCGCCGCCCAGCCCGACGATCCGGCCGTCCCGAACGAAAACGCCGCCCCGGGTCTCCCGTTCACTGACGGGATCGATGAGGCGGGCGTTGAGAAGCGCTATGGGGCGTTGAGAAGTCACGGGCGCTTCGATAGCGTGGGGCAGGCAAGCGCGCAACTTGGGGGCGGCGACAAAGGATTTTCAAATGGCCGCCTTCCCGAAGTTCGACGGACATAGGGGCGGCGCGCCATGCACGGCCTATGATAGAGTACCCGCAGTCTTCACTCGCGCCCCAATGGCCCCATGTCCCAATCCCTCCTTGCCCACGCCACACACGAACTCGCCGCCATCCGCGAGGCCGGCCTATGGAAGCGCGAGCGCGCGATCGCTTCGCCGCAGGGCGGCAGCGTTGTCGTCAGCGAGGGCGGCGCGCCCGGCGCAGGGCACAATAGCGGCGTTGAACTCATCAATCTTTGCGCCAACAACTACCTCGGCCTTGCCGACCATCCCCGATTGATCGCCGCAGCCAAGGCGGCGCTCGACAGCCATGGGTTCGGCATGGCGTCAGTGCGCTTTATCTGCGGCACGCAGGATCTGCATCTGGCGCTGGAAAAGAAACTCGCGCAATTCCTTCGCGTCGACGACGCAATCCTGTTCTCCTCCTGTTTCGACGCCAATGGCGGGGTCTTCGAGGCCTTGTTGACGGATCAGGACGCTGTCATTTCCGACGCGCTTAACCACGCCTCGATCATCGACGGGGTGCGGCTCTGCAAGGCGCGGCGCTATCGCTACGCCAACAATAACATGGGCGAACTCGAAGCGCGGCTCGTTGAAGCCAAGGATGCGCGCGCACGTCTGATCGTCACCGACGGCGTTTTTTCAATGGATGGAATCATCGCCAACCTGCGGGGCATTTGCAATCTGGCGGAAAAGCATGATGCGCTTGTCATGGTCGACGACAGCCACGCCATCGGCTTCATCGGTGCGCGCGGCGCGGGAACGCCGGAACGCTGCGGGGTCGAAGGCCGCATCGCGTTGATGAGCGGAACATTCGGCAAGGCGCTTGGCGGCGCATCCGGCGGCTACATCGCGGGTCCGCAGCCGTTCATCGACCTGTTGCGTCAGCGCGCCCGCCCCTATCTCTTCTCGAACGCGTTGGCGCCCGCAATCACCGCGGCAACGATCGAGGCGCTCGATTTGATTGCGGAAAGCGCTGATCTGCGCGCGCGCCTGCAGGCGAATGCCGATTATTTCCGCAAGGGACTTGTGGCGGCAGGCTTCACGCTGACGCCCGGCGAACATCCGATCATTCCCGTCATGATCGGCGACGCGGCTCTGGCGAGCAGATTTGCCGGCGAATTGCAGGCGCGCGGCGTCTACGTCACGGCGTTTTCCTATCCTGTCGTGCCGCACGGCAAGGCGCGCATCCGAACCCAAATGAACGCAGCGCACACGACGGTCGAACTCGATCGCGCCATAGCAGCGTTCGCATCGGCTGGCCGCGCAGTCGGCGTAATCGGCTGAATCACTCTTTATATATATGGAAGCGGAGCATCATGAAGTCGCTCGTCAAAGCCAAGCCCGAAAAAGGTCTGTGGCAGGAACGCACGCCAAGGCCGGAAATCGGCGCGGCCGATGTCCTCATCAAGGTCAAGAAGGTCGCGATCTGTGGCACCGACCTCCATATCTATAATTGGGACAAATGGGCGGCCCATACGATCCCGGTGCCGATGGTCGTCGGCCACGAGTATGTCGGAATCATTGAGGCCGTCGGGCGCGACGTGAAAGCGCTCAAGGTCGGCCAACGGGTTTCAGGCGAAGGGCATATTGTTTGCGGCTTCTGCCGCAACTGCCGCGCCGGCCGCGCGCATTTGTGCCGAAACACCTTGGGTGTTGGCGTCAACCGTCCCGGCGCATTCGCCGATTATATCGCGATCCCCGCATCCAACGCTTACGTCATTCCCGATTCCATCCCCGATGAAATCGCGGCGATCCTCGATCCGCTGGGCAATGCGGTCCACACCGCCCTTTCCTTCGATCTTGTCGGCGAGGACGTTCTGATTACGGGCGCGGGGCCGATCGGGCTGATGGCGATCCCGGTGTGTCGCCACGCCGGCGCGCGCAAGATCGTCATCACCGATGTGAATGATTACAGGCTGTCTCTGGCGCGCGAGATGGGCGCGACGCAGGCGGTGCGCGCCGACAAGCAGACACTGAAAGAAGTGATGGCCGAGGTCGGCATGCGCGAGGGGTTCGATGTCGGCCTCGAAATGTCGGGAAATCCGCGCGCCTTGCGCGACATGATCGGCTCGATGAACCACGGCGGCAAAATCGCGCTCCTTGGCATCATGTCGGATGAAGCGGCGATCGACTGGAACGAAGTCATCTTCAAAGGCCTGACGATGAAGGGCATCTATGGCCGGGAAATGTACGAGACCTGGTATAAGATGCTGGCTATGCTGCAGAGCGGCCTCGACGTGTCCAAGGTGATTACGCATCGTCTGCCGATGGAGGAATTCGAGACGGGTTTCGCCGCCCTCAATGCCGGCAGAGCCTGCAAGGTCGTGATGGATTGGGGCGCATAGGAACCGTCGCTTTTCCCAACGAAAGCGGGAGAACTCTCGATGCTCAAGATTCAGGAAAACACCACGAAGACTGCGACATGCGCCGTTGTCCGCGCGGGCCCGCCGTTTGTCGGCAAACAGGGTCTGACTTACGCGCCGGCGATTTCCGCCGAGTCTGTCGGCTCCAAAGGCATCCACATGCAGATGCTGACGATACCGCCGGGCGGGCGCGCCAAAGCGCACAAGCACGAGGGGCACGAAACCGCGCTCTACGTGCTGAGCGGACAATCGGCAATGGATTATGGCGAGCGGCTCGAACATCGCATTCACGCCAACGCCGGCGACTTCCTCTATATCCCCGCCAATGTACCGCACCGGCCGTTCAACACGAGCGCAACCGAACCTTGCGTGGCGTTGATTTCGCGCACCGATCCGAACGAGCAGGAGAGCGTTGTGCTGCTGCCCGAGCTTGACGCGATTAAGCCGTAGAGCGCGGCGCTATTCAACCGGGAAGGGCCCATCCGCGAAGACCTGAGCGTGGTAGCCCTTCGCTCCAATCGCTTGCGCCAGAGGAGTCATGACGCCATCGCCAGCGCCGAGCCGGTCGATGATGCGCCGAAAGTCGTATTCTGGTTTCCAGCCGAGTTCACGCCGCGCTTTCTCGTTGGCGTAGACGCGCCCAATCGACGCAAACATCTTCCAACCGCGCCGCGCGTATTCTCGCTCATACTCAGGAACCCGTCTACGCAGGACCGCGGGGGCGTCAAGACGCAATTGCGCGAGATCATCCAGCGCAAAAGGCGTTGTGGCGCTGATGATGTATTTGCCAAAGCCGATCTGCTGCGCCTTTTCCACGGCCAACAGATGCGCGCTAACGACATCCTCGATCGCGACGCGCCGGTAGAGATATTCGTTGGCCTTGACGTTGTCGTCGGCGAACGCGTCGCGCACGCCCCTGTTGTCGTCAGCCTCCGGGAAGAACCGCGAGGTGCGCAACACGATGCACGGAAGCTTTTGATTGCGGTGAAACAATTGGCAAAGGTCCTCCGCCGCCGACTTGGTGACGCCGTAGATGTTCTTGGGGACCGGCGCGACATCTTCGGTGATCCAGAGCGCCGGGGCCCCCGCGCGCGGCGTCATCGCATCGCCAAACACGCTCGTGGTGCTGGTGAACACGAACGAAGCGGCGCCCGCCTGGACCGCCTCTTCCAGCAGATTGAGCGTCCCTTTGATGTTCGTATCGACGAAATCCTGCCGGCTATGCGTGGCCACATGCGGCTTGTGCAACGTGGCGGCGTGGAGCACCGCCCGCACACCGCTCATGCAGCGCTTTGCAAACGCGCGATCGACGATCGAGCCAACATGGGTCGTGCAATTCGAAGCGCGTATGTCGAGGCCGACAACTTCGTCGCCACGCGTCCTCAATGCGCGCACCAGCGCCTCGCCGAGGTGCCCGGCGCTGCCGGTGACAAGAATTCGCATCGCGCGCCGTCTCCGTTCGAGTCGCAAATGCCGACGCCTCGCATATCGCCAAACGCGCGAATTGCGCTACATCGGTCCGTTCCTCCTGTTTCTAGTACTTGGGCAGTTGCTTCGTCAGCGCGTCGAGTTTGTTGACCTGCGACTGAATGGCGACATTCTTGGTGGCGAGCGAGTCGATCGATGATTTGGCCGCGCTGAGTTTTTGTGAGAGATCGTCGCGGCCCGTGTCGATCTGCTTTTGAATGCGGCTGAGATCGCCGCTTGGCGCCGGCGCTCCGGCCGTCGACGGCTTTTCCTGCGTCGAGGCCAGCGCGTCATTCTGGCGGGCGATCAGGTCGCTGAAATGCTGGTTCATTTGCGCGATCGATTCCTGCAGCGCTTTCAACTGCGCAGCATTGCCGGCGGTCGCGTCGTTAAGCAGTTTGATCGCGTCGGCGTTGGCCTCGACGACTGGCACGGTGTTCTGCAGCTCCAGCGATACGCCTTCCTTGCCGACGGCCAGTTGCTTTATCGCCGGAAGATCGATGCTGAGCATGGCCACGCCGATGGCGGCGATCGAGGTCCACGTGAACGCGCGGGCTTTGATCGAAAAGCCGATCGCCAGGCCGCAGAGCAACAGGCCGAGCACGAGCAGCGCAATTGTCGGGAACGAGCTCGGCATCGGCGGACCTCCATGGACCGTGTGCGAGAAACGCTGGAACTCCCCCCGACAATATACGAGCCGCTCGCGAGGCGCCACGGATAGAGCTCGCGACTGCCCGACCGTGCGCTACCATGCTTCGATTTTCTTGACTTCCCGATTTCCCTGACTATGGTGCGGCGAAATCCCGCTGGCGGTCGCTCCGCCGGCATTGTTGTTTTGCAGCCCCGCGCCTTTGGCGCCCGTCAAACGGATACACGACCATGGCCAAGGCCGCCTCTATCAAGATCAAGCTGCTGTCGAGCGCCGACACCGGCTATTTTTACGTGACGAAGAAGAACGCCCGCACCAAGACGGAGAAGTTCACCTTCACCAAATACGATCCCGTCGCGCGCAAGCACGTCGAGTTCAAGGAAACCAAGATCAAGTAAGGCGTGCTCGCCAGACGGATCGATGCAAAGGCGCTCGCGAGAGCGCCTTTTTCTTGAGCCAGCCGGCGGCGCTTTAGCGGGATATTATAACCTTGACAAAGCATAACACAACGGCTAGGGTCGGCTTCAATGGAGCCTGCCATGTCATCCGCCAACCTTCAAAAGCCCATTTTCACCGACGAAACCAAGGCCCGCGAATGGCTTGAGGCGCGCGTCTGGCCGCATGGCCCTGTATGCCCGCATTGCGGCAATGTCGATCCGGCGCGCATCAAGGCGCTGCACGGCAAAGCACACCGCCCCGGCCTATATCAATGCAATGAGCCTGAGTGCCGCGAACAGTTCACGGTTACTGTCGGCACCGTGTTTGAGCGCTCAAAGATACCGCTGACTAAATGGCTTGCGGCCCTATTCCTTCTGGTTTCGTCAAAGAAAGGCATTAGCTCGCACCAGATGCACCGCATGTTGGGCATTAGCTACAAATCGACGTGGTTCATGATGCACCGCTTGCGCGAGGCTATGCGCGTTGGCCCTTTAGCACCGATGGGCGGTAATGGCGCGATTGTCGAGGTAGATGAAACCTTCTTTGGCCTACGCGAAGGCGCAAAGAAGGGTGGCGGAACAGGACACAAGAATGTCGTTCTGACACTTGTTGAACGCGGAGGATCGGCGCGCAGCTACCACGTTAACAGCACCAAGAAGGCGGACATTCTGCCGATCGTCAACGCCAATCTCGACCGCGAAAGCCACATCATGACGGATGAGGCCGGGCACTACACCAAACTCGGAAAAGACTTCGCCAAGCACGACACCGTTGACCACAGCCGCGAGGAATACGCCTACCGCGATCATAGAACCGGGGTCGTCATCACGACGAACACGGTCGAGGGCTATTACTCGATCTTCAAGCGCGGCATGAAGGGCGTTTACCAGCACTGCAAAGAGAAGCACCTTCACCGTTATTTGAGCGAGTTCGACTTCCGCTATTCCAATCGTTCGGCGCTTGGCGTCGAGGATATGGAACGCGCCGAACTATTGGCCGCTGGCATCGTTGGCAAGCGATTGACCTATCGACGGCCTAACCTCGAAAGTCGCGCCTAGCAGCCTGTCGGACTTAACATTGCGCCTGTGGTTGCGCTAGAATCGGGCGTTGATTCTCGTGGGGCGACGGGCGGTTTTGATGAGCAACTTC
>JAYUFK010000186.1:0-13509 GCA_043739325.1 Methylocapsa sp.
AGCAGCTTTCATCCCAAGGCATCGGCAGTCCTCCCGCCGACAGAAAACTGTCACCCATCATCCCGGTCTAGTGTGTTACCAATCTAATCGGTCTGGACAGCTGTCGCCTTCCCCGCTGCGCGGAGAAGGCGATAAACGCGGCGTAGGAATTTTTCACAGGCTCGAAAGCGGGAATGACAAAATGATTCAACGCAATCGGGTGGAGCTGAAAAGCTGCATGCATTTTCTTTCTGAAAAGCCGATTTTCTGCTATGGTGATCTTGGTGGTCGAAATGGCTGCGACGGGGCCGCGACGGCGCTGGCGCGGCGATGAAGGGCGGGCCGCCCGTGTGAGTGTTCGAGCTAGGAAAGAACCAACTTTCGCGCACCGCCGACGCAATCTGCAATTCTTTGGAAATACAGAAAATCATCTTCGAGTTTGAGATTTCATAGACCAAAGATCAGCGAATGTGCTGCTATTCCGGTCAGAGAAAACAGGAAACACCAAACAATTCAATAGCTTAACGTTTTGTGGCGGCGCTCTGGAATGACAAACGTGCGCGGTTCGGCGCCCAAGCCTTTGAAATCACTGAATGCCCAACCACAGTGCGGTTTCACTCAACCGGCCCGCCCCGCCCTACTCCAGCGGCGCGTAGCTCAGCGGCTTGGCTTCGGCGGCGACGGCTTCCGCGGCGTTTCCGGGCGTCTTGGCGAGCGCCACGGCTTCGGGCGTGTAGGAGAGAGTGGCGGCGAGGTCGTCGGCGCTCTTGGCCGCGACGCTGGACAGCGCGGCCTGTCCGGCGATGGTCCACGGGTCCCCGCCCGAGCCCTTGACCTCCAGTACGTCGTTGACGCGCTGCATGCGCTGCTTGTCCCGGGTAAAGACGTCCCAGACGTATTCCACGGCCACGCCGTCGGCGGTGGGATAGGCGGAGAGATAGCCGCGCACCAGGTAACGCGCCTTTTTGGCGTCGACGACGACGATTTCGCGCGCTTTGGCCTGGCGCAGCATTTCCTGATTGAAGCTCGCGGCGACGGCGGTAGGCGGGCCTTCGACAGAGACGAAGGCGACGCTGGCGTTGGCGATGCTGACGTCGGGGCGTCGCGCCAGCTGGACGCGCGCGTCGCCCTTGGCCTGCAGATCGGCGGCGTCTTCAACGCAGCCGGATAGCGCCAGCGCTGCAAAAGCGACGGCGGCCAGCCGGCACAACAAGGAAACGAACAATACGCAGCTCCCGGTCGAGGTCGTTGCCCCGAATTCTTTAACTTCCCGCCTGCCACGCCTATCGCTATTTTATCACCAGGTCCAGATTGGCGGCGTTGAGCGGCTCGGCGGCATGCGCGCCCACGAGGTAAGTGCGGCCAAGGCACATGGCGGTCTGGCTGTCGCTGTCCATCAGGATCATGTGCAGGAAGAATACCTGATTGGGCGCGATGACGAAGTCGGCGCCCTCGTAAAACATCGGCGCGTCCATCCAGGACGGGGTGAACCTCGCGCCCAGCGCATAGCCGCAGGCGTTGAGGCGGTGGCGCGAAAGCTTGTGCGCGTCGAGCGTCCTCGCATGCGCGGCAAACACATCGCCGGCGGTGCGGCCGGGCTTCAGTTCGGCCTCGCAGGCGAGCAGCGCCTCGCGCGCCGCCGCGTGATAGTCGCGATGCAGCGGCTTGGGCTTTCCGACAATATGCGTGCGCATGATCGCGGCGTGATAATGCCGCCAGACGCCGGCGAATTCGAGCGTCAACTGGTCGTTGGCCTCTAACTTGCGCCGCCCCGCCTTGTAGCGGCACAACAGCGCGTCGGCGCCCGAGCCGATGATGAATTCGTTGCCGGGATAGTCGCCGCCCGCCGTGAAGATCGCGCTGTGCATCGCCGCGAGGATCGCGCCTTCGTCGGCGCCGGCATGCGTGTGTTCGATCGCGGCTTTGTCGGCCATGTCGGACAGCAGCGCGGCCTCGCGGACATAGGTGATTTCCTCGGCCGACTTTGAGGCGCGCAGATGCGGAACCAGCGTGGAGACGTCGATCAGTTCGGCGTATCCCGCCAGCGCCGCCTCAAGCCGGCGGCCGTTGTAATGCGTCAGGCCGTAAGAATCATATTCGACGCCGAGCCGCCCGCGTGCACCGAGGTCTTCCAGCATGGCGCGCAGATCCTTGGCCGGGTTGGCGTCCTGGCCGTCCTTCCAGATGCGGATGTCGGTGATATCCGACGTGTGTTGCGCCTGCCGCAGATCGGCCGACCGGGTCAGCAGCGCGAGCCGCCCGTCGGCGCCGAAATACAGGCACTGGAAGAAGCAGAAACCAAACGTGTCGTAGCCCGTAAGCCAGTAATGGCTCTCCTGCGCGAACAGCAGGATGCCGTCGAGGCCTTGCGCCGTCAGGGCGTCGCGCAGACGCTGCTTGCGGGCGGCCATTTCGGCCGCGGAAAAATGGATGGGCATGTCGCCTCTATGCTATTGCGGGCCAAGGTGTATCAAGGGAGCGCGCCGTTTCGCACGGACCGCGCGACGCGTCAAAACTTGCCCGCCGATGGAGGCAGCGAATCTCACCTGAGCCCGATCCCAGCGCCTGGCTGAGCGTAAGTGATACGGCGGCAAAGACGGCGCCAGAATCGCCGCCAGCGCGCGGCCTCGATCGCTCGTTCCCCGACTGGATGCGCGCGCTCGTGCGCACGCGCGAAAGCGCGCTGCTCGTGGTCGCCGCGATGATCGGCATCGCCAGCGGCCTGCTTGTGGCGGCGATGCGCCAATCGGCGCAGGTCATGCACGAAGCGCTGTTCCAGATCCCCGCGGGCGCTGCGCTCAGCATAACGCCGCCACACGATTCCTGGCGCGTCATTGCGTTCCCGACGCTCGGCGGCGTCATCCTGGCGGGACTGACGCTTTGGATTGGCGACCGGGTTCGCGGCCGCCAGGCCGACGCGATCGAGGCCAACGCGCTGCACGGCGGTCGGCTCTCGACGATCGGTAGTGTTTACATCAGCTTGCAGACGCTGGTGTCGAATGGTTTTGGCGCCTCCGTCGGGCTTGAGGCCGCCTATACCCAGATGGGCGGCCTGCTCGGCTCATGGATGGGGCGCGGATTGGGGGCGCGGCGGGCGGACATGCGACTGCTGCTGGCCTGCGGCGCGGCGGGCGGCATATCAGCGGCGTTTCATGCGCCGCTCACTGGCGCGTTTTATGCATTCGAGGTTGTGCTGGGGACCTATAGCGTCGGCTCGCTTGCGCCTATCGCCGCCAGCTCGATCTTGGCCGCGGTGGCCTCCGGGGCGATTTCCGGGCAGGTGCTCATTGCCTCGTCGCTTTCGCAGACGCCAATCAACTCCAGCCTTGTCGCGCATGCCCTGTTGATCGCGATTCTGGCGTCCGGCGCCAGCATCGCCTTGATGCGCGGCGTGGCCTTGGTCGAAAAGGCGTTCGATCTCTTGTCAATCGACAAGATGCTACGCCCGATTTTCGGCGGTCTGGCGGTCGGCGGGCTCGGGTTGATTGGTCCAGAGGCGCTGTCGGCCGGTCACGGCGCGCGCGCGATGGTCCTCTCGATGCATCCGGCCGCTGGCGCGCTGGTCGTGCTGCTGGCGATCAAGGGCCTCGCCTCGGCGATTTCGCTCGGCGCGGGATTTCGCGGCGGCTTGTTCTTCTGTTCCCTGCTGATCGGCGCGGCGACCGGGGCGCTTTACGCCCAGGGCGTCGCGGTCCTCGCGCCGTCGATGCTTGTCGACACAGCGGCCTTCTCTGTCCTCGGCATGGCGGCGGTTGGCGCGGGCATCATCGGTTCGCCGATGGCGATGACTTTCCTGGCGCTCGAAACGTCTGGCGACTTTCGTCTCGCGGTGGCGGCGCTCCTGAGCAGCGCCCTCGCCGGCCTGATTGTGCGCGAAACATTCGGCTATTCGTTCGCCACCTGGCGCTTCCACCTGCGCGGCGAGGCGATTCGCGGGCCGCAGGACGTCGGCTGGGTACGCGACCTCAAGGTGGCGCGCCTAATGCGCAAGGACTTCCGCGTCGTTGCGCCGGATCGCATGATCGCCGCGGCCCGCATCATGTTTCCCGTAGGCGCCGCCAAGGAGCTGTTTCTGGTTAACGAGAAGGAAGCCTATGTCGGGACGGTGCTGGTCAGCGATCTGCAAGCCCCGGAAGGCGAGGAAGCGCGGACAGTCGCCGATCTCGCCCATTGGCGCGACGATTTTCTGCTGCCGCAGACGACGATTCGCGAGGCGCTGGACGTATTCGACCGCTGCGAGGCCGACGTGCTGCCGGTCCTCGCCGACGCGCAGTCGCGCCGCATTGTCGGCACGTTGTCGGAAGCGCATGCCCTGCGGCAGTACGGGCGCGAGCTTGAAAAGCGCAACCGCGATCTGATCGACCGCTGAGCTATTTCCGTCGATTCGCGGCCTTTGCAGCGAGCGGTGAAGCGATTAAGTCATGACGACCATGTCATCGACAAAAAAACCCACATCGGACGACCTTCAGCCGGAAATTGAACAGCGGTTTGACGGGGAGGACGATGACGCCGATGAGGCGCTTGCCGGGCCCGATCTCGATCTGGCCGAGGAAGATGCGCTTCCGGGCACGCTGGCGCGGGGCGCGGCCGTCGTCAAATCGTTCTGGCGGCACGCGCCGATGGGCCCGGGCGTCTACCGGATGTGCGCCAGCGACGGCGAAGTCCTTTATGTCGGCAAGGCGCGCTCGATCAAGAAGCGCATCGCCAACTACACAAAACTGGACCGGCAGTCGACACGCATCGCGCGGATGATCGCGCAGACCGTCTCGATGGTGTTCGTAACCACGGGGACCGAGGCCGAGGCGCTGCTTCTGGAGGCCAACCTCATCAAGCAGCTCAAGCCGCGCTACAACGTGCTGCTGCGCGACGACAAGAGTTTTCCATACATCCTCATCACCGGCGGGCACGAAGCGCCGCAATTGGCCAAGCATCGCGGCGCGCGCAATGCCCCGGGCGATTATTTCGGCCCATTCGCCAACGCGGGCGCGGTGTTTCGCACGCTCAACGCGTTGCAGCGGGCGTTCCTGCTGCGCACCTGCTCAGACAGCTATTACGAAAACCGCACGCGGCCGTGCCTGCTGTATCAGATCAAGCGCTGCTCGGCGCCATGCACGCGGGAAATATCGATCGAGGATTACAACAAGCTTGTCGGCGAGACGCGGGATTTCCTGTCGGGCCGCAGCCGCGCCATTCGCGATCGGCTGGCGCGCGAGATGACCGAAGCGGCGGAGGCGCTGGCGTTCGAGAAAGCGGCGCGGTTGCGCGATCGCATCGCGGCTTTGTCGGCGATCCAGGGCGAGCAGAGCATCAATCCGCGCGGCATTCCCGAGGCGGACGTCTTCGCCATCGCCGAGGAGGCGGGGCAATTCTGCATCGAGGTGTTCTTCTTTCGCACCTATCAGAACTGGGGCAACCGCGCCTATTTCCCGCGCGCCGACCGCTCGCTCGGCCCGGCTGAAGTGCTTGATGCGTTTCTTGCGCAATTCTACCTCGAGCGCCCGGCGCCGCGTCTCGTTTTGCTCTCGCACGAGGTCGACAGCCGCCCCGCCTTGTGTGAAGCGTTGAGCAATCGCGTCGGCCATCGCATCGCGATCGGCGCGCCACGGCGCGGCGAAAAGAAGGAGCTTGTCGACAACGCATTGCGCAACGCGCGCGAGGCTCTTTCGCGCAAGCTCGCCGACAGCGCGACGCAGGAAAAGCTGCTGACGGCGCTCGGCGCGGCATTTTCAGTCGAGCGACCGATCAGACGCGTCGAAGTCTACGACAATTCGCACATCATGGGGACCAACGCGATCGGCGCGATGATCGTCGCGGGGCCGGAAGGTTTCGTGAAGAACCAGTACCGCACATTCAACATCAAGAGCGCGACGCTGACGCCCGGCGACGACTACGCGATGATGCGCGAAGTGCTCGGTCGGCGGTTTGCGAGGCTGGCGACCGCTTCCCCCTTGCCGCTTGTGGGGGCGGGCACCGAGCAAGCGGCGGAGCGCGAAGATATGCCCTTCCCCGACATCCCCGATCTCGTGCTGATCGACGGCGGGCGCGGTCAATTTGAAGTCGCGCGCCAGATCTTCAGCGAGCTGGGCATCACGGGCATTCGGCTTGCCGCCATCGCCAAGGGGCCGGATCGCAACGCGGGGCGCGAGACGTTCTTTGTCGAGGGGCGCGAGCCATTCCGCCTGCCGCAGCGCGATCCCGCGCTGTATTTCGTCCAACGCCTGCGCGACGAGGCGCATCGCTTCGCTATCGGCACGCATCGGGCGAAGCGCAAGAAGGATTTCGTCAAAAGCCCGCTCGACGAGATCGCCGGCATCGGCCCCGCGCGCAAGCGCGCCTTGTTGCACGCGTTTGGAACGGCGAAGGAAGTCGCCAGAGCCGGGCTCGCCGATCTGGAGAAGACGCCTAGCCTCAATTCGGCGACGGCCAAGCTCGTCTACGATTTCTTCCATGAGGGTGACAGGGGTTAGCGGCGCGTGCTAGCCAGCCGCGATGCTCGAAGGTCTGCCGCCCAACAACGCCGCCCATATGATGCGCCTCGTCAGCGACGAGAAGCGCGCCCGCGCCATCGCCGATCTCATCGTCGAAAGCTTTGAGCCGGCGGAGACGGCGGCCTCGGCGTTTGAAACCGAAACCGCGTGGCCCGGCGGCGGCAAGGCCTGGATGGTCGAGGTCTACTTCGGCTTCCCGCCCGACGAAGCAAGCATGCGCGAACTGGTTGAGGCCGCCGCCGGTCCAGAAGCCGCCGCGGCGATCGAATTTGGCCGCACGCCAGAGCGCGATTGGGTCGCCAATGCGCTGGCGGGTCTCGCGCCGGTGCGGGCCGGGCGGTTTCTCGTGCATGGCTCGCATGACCGGCCCCGCGTGCGGCCCAACGATGTCGCCATCGAGATCGAGGCGGCGCTGGCGTTCGGCACCGGGCATCATGGGACGACGCGCGGCTGCCTGCTGCATCTGGAGCGGGTGCTGCGCCGCCGCCGCCCGCGCGCCATTCTCGATGTCGGTTGCGGAACCGGCGTGCTCGCCATCGCCGCCGCCAGGGCGCTGCACAAACGCGTCGCGCTCGGCGATATCGATCCGGTGGCGGTCGCGGTCGCCAACGACAACGCCCGGCTCAACGGCGTCGCGCCCTACGCCCGGGCGGTCGTCTCAAAGGGCGTCGAAAACCCAGCCCTCCGCGCCGGCGCGCCGTACGATCTCGTCTTCGCCAACATCCTCGCCAAGCCGCTGCGCATGCTGGCGCCCTCGCTCGCCCGCGTGATGGCTTGGGATGGCGAAGCCATCGTCTCCGGCCTCCTCACCGCCGACGTCCCCGGCGTCCTCGCCGCATGGCGCGGGCAGGGGTTTTATCTGGCCGAGCGCATCGATCTCGAGGGCTGGGCGAGCCTGCGGCTGACGCGGGGGTAGGGCTGCGGCTGCGAAACCGCACTCCGGTCGGACGCTGAATGTTTTCAGCGAGATAAGTGCGAAATCGCGCACGTCTTTCATTTCGTTGCCATCTTCGAGCCGCTTCAGCGGATGGGTCAACCCATGCCACGCCGCCGACGGCGATTTTGCGTAAGCAAATCCATGATTTCAGGGACTTGCGATGCCATTTCCCGCGTGCTGTCAGCGGACAGATGAACTTGCTTTCGCGTGCCTTCTGTCGGACAAGAAAACCCACAAATTGAGACTACACCGATTGTAGTTATTCGGAAAGGAATTGTCTAAAAACTTCAGCCAGATGCGATGACTGCCATTTCCGTTTTGCCCCTTCTCAACGTTAGCGTTTGGCCCTTCATTTTGACCAAGGACGCGCGTGTCCCTTCTCCAGCTTGCTGGGGAAGGTGGCGCGGAGCGACGGATGGGGTATGGAAAGCAAGTACGGTAGTTTGGAAGTCGGCGGCAAAGGCCGTGCAAGCCATCAATCATTTCGACAACGTCCCACACCCCATCCGGCCTCCGGCCACCTTCCCCGCAAGCGGAGAAGGGATGATCTTGCGCGGTGTCCTTTCACTCCCCCTCCCGCACCATCGCCGCGAGCTTCTGCCAGTCCCGCCACGCCAGCCGCTTTTGGGCCGGCTGGCGCAGCAGGTACGCGGGGTGGAACATCGGCATCGCCTTGATGATCGTCGCGCCGCTCATCGGATAGTCGAACACCTGGCCGCGCGTGCGCGTAATACCTTCCTTCAGCCCCAACAACGTCTGCGCCGATGAATTGCCCATGCAGATGACAATGCGCGGGTTGGCGAGTTCGATCTGGCGGCGGATGAAGGGCAGGCAGATCGTGGTTTCCTGCAAGGTCGGCGTGCGATTGCCCGGCGGGCGCCACGGCACGACGTTGGCGATGTAGACGCCAGTGCGGTCGAGGCCGATCGCGGCGAGCATGCGGTCGAGCAATTGCCCTGCCTTGCCGACGAACGGCTTGCCGATGCGGTCCTCGTCGGCGCCGGGCGCTTCGCCCACCAGCATGACCTTTGAGCCCGCCGCGCCATCGGCGAATACGAGTTGCGTCGCGGTCGCCTTGAGGCCGCAGCCGGCAAAGCTGTCGAGCGCGGCGCGCAATTCGTCCAAAGTTTGCGCCGCTTCCGCCAATTCCCAGGCGTTGCGCGCGGCCTCATTCGGCGCCGTCGCCGCGGCGGCGAGCGCTGGCGCGCGGGCGAGTGGCGGGGCGGCAGCGGCGGGCGCGGCTGGTCGGGGCGGCGGCGCGGCGAAGCGGTCGTGCGGCGTTTCGTCGAGCGCCAGATCGACGCCAGACTCATGCCACCAGCGCAGCGCCTCGGCGGCGTCCTGTGCGGTGAGGGTTTCTCGGGATGTCGCCATGATGCGACCGATTAGCACGTTCAAGCGCTCCCTCGAAACCCGTGTCGACAAAGCCTACGCGCCTGTGCAAAACATCCGGAGCGAACCGACGAAGCCCGTCAGCACAGGAAATCTCGATGGCCGCCGCCGAACTGCCGCCGCGCGAGGCAATGGACTATGATGTGGTGATTGTCGGCGCTGGCCCGGCTGGCCTCGCCGCGGCGATCCGGCTCAAGCAGCTCGATGCGGAGCGAACCGTCGTCATCGTCGAAAAAGGTTCGGAAGTTGGCGCGCATATTCTCTCGGGCGCGGTCATCGACCCGATCGGCCTCGACCGGCTGGAGCCGGAGTGGCGCACGGATACGGAACGGCCGCTGAAAACCGAAGTCACCGCCGATCGTTTCATGATGCTGGGGCCGTCGGGCGGCGTGACATTGCCGAACTGGCCGATGCCTCGGCTGATGAACAATCACGGCAATTTCATCGGTTCGCTCGGCGCCGTGACCAAATGGCTCGCGGCGAAAGCCGAGGCGCTCGGCGTCGAAATCTATCCGGGCTTTGCCGCCACCGAAATGCTCTACGATTCCAACGGCGCGGCGATCGGCGTCGCCACCGGCGATATGGGCGTCGGGCGCGACGGCCAGCCGAGGGCCAGTTTTACGCGGGGCATGGAGCTGCGCGGCAAGTATGTGCTGCTGGCGGAAGGCGCGCGCGGTTCGCTGACGAAGCAGATCGTCACGCGGTTCAAGCTCGACGCGGGCCGCGACCCGCAGAAATACGGCATCGGCCTGAAGGAAATCTGGCAGGTCGATCCGGCTCAATTCAAGTCCGGCCTCGTCCAGCATTCGTTCGGCTGGCCGCTGGCGAAAGGCTCGAGCGGCGGCTCGTTCCTCTATCATTACGACGAAAACCTCGTCGCCGTCGGTTTCGTCGTCCACCTCAACTATTCCAATCCGACGCTTTCGCCGTTCGATGAATTCCAGCGTTTCAAGACGCATCCGCTGATCGCCGGCGTTTTCGCCGGCGGCAAGCGCCTCGCCTATGGCGCCCGCGCCATCAGTTCGGGCGGCTGGCAATCGGTCCCAAAGCTCTGCTTCCCCGGCGGCGCGCTGATCGGCTGCGCGGCGGGCTTCGTCAATTTTGCCCGCATCAAGGGGTCGCACAACGCGATTCTCTCCGGCATGCTGGCGGCGGAAAAGCTCCACGAAGCGCTCGGCGCGGGCCGCTCGCATGATGAATTGACGGCGTATGAGGAAGCCTGGCGTGGTTCCGACATCGGTCGCGATCTGCACAAGGTGCGCAACGTCAAGCCGCTGTGGTCGCGCTTCGGCCTCGCGGTCGGCGTGACGCTTGGCGGGCTGGATATGTGGACCAACGAATTGGCGGGAATCTCGCTGTTTGGCACGCTGAAACACGGCAAGCCCGACAGCGCGACGCTGAACAAGCTCGCGGAGGTCACGCCGATTCAGTACCCGAGGCCCGACGGCAGGATTTCATTCGACAAGGCATCCTCGGTGTTCCTGTCGAACACCAATCACGAGGAGGATCAGCCGATCCATTTGCGGCTAAAAGACCCGGCGGTTCCGATTCGCGACAATCTGCCCGAATATGGCGAACCCGCGCGGCTGTATTGCCCGGCGGGCGTCTACGAAGTCGTCTACGACGACGAGAGGACCAAGGCGGGACCGCGTTTTGTCATCAATGCGCAGAACTGTGTCCATTGCAAAACCTGCGACATCAAGGACCCGGCTGAAAATATCGAGTGGACGGCGCCCGAAGGCGGCGGCGGCCCAAATTATCCCAATATGTAGCGCTATGCCTCGCGCCGGGCGCTCGGTTGAAACCTGCGCTTTGCGTCGGCGTTGAATATCTTATACTGGGGACGAATCCCCGCAGTCGCCGGGCCGGATGTTGTCGGGCGGCGCAAAGGAAGGTCAATGATGGCGATTTCGCCTCCTCGAAATTCTGCTTTGCCGGCGCGCTTCGCCGCCCGCCTGCTTTTGTCCGCCTCGCTGGCGCTTGTCGGCGCCGCCCCGGCGCTTTTCGTGGCTCCGCCAGCCTGGGCCAAGACCAGCATCGCGGTTCCCACGCCGTTTGAAGTAGGCCAGAGCCAGTCGGGCAATTATCTCGCCGCGCTGGTGGCTAATGCCGACCGCGACACCAACGCCGCCGCGACGTTCTTTCGCGAGGCGTTGCGCGCCGACCCGCGCAATCCCGAATTGCTCGAGCGCGCTTTCGCCGCGGCGCTCGCCAATGGCGCGATGCCCGACGCGTTTCAGCTCGCCGACCGCCTGCTGGCGCGCGATCCCAACAACAGCCTCGGCCGTCTGACGTCGGCTGTCCGGGCGATTGGCGATAATCAGTTTTCTGTCGCGCGGATGCAATTGGCCTCTGGCGACGCCGGCCGCGCGCACGACGTCACCACGACTTTGCTGACCGCCTGGTCCTATGCCGGGGTTGGCGATCTGCGCCGCGCGCTCGATACGCTCGACCGCGTGCGCGACGCTTCGGTGGCGATTTTTCGCGACTATCACGCCGGTCTGATTGCCGACTTGCTTAACAGCCCGGTGGAGGCGCAGAAGCGCTTCAAGGCGGCGTATGAGGGCGATAAGAACACGCTGCGCGTCGCCGACGCCTATGCCCGCTATCTCGCGCACCACAACGACCGCGACAGCGCGAAAAAAGTCTACGAGGATTTCGGCAAGGTGCTGCCGCATCATCCGCTGGTCGACGCCGCTCTGGCCGATCTGGCGGCGGGCAAGCCGCTCGATCCGTTGATCCATAGCGCCCGCGAAGGCGCGGCCGAAGTGCTGTACGGGCTTGGCGGCGCGGGCAGCAAGCAGGGCGACGAACTCGCCGCGCTGGTCTATCTGCGCATGGCGCTGCACCTGCGCCCGGATCACGCGCTGGCGGCGGTGACGGTCGCCGATCTCTACGAGCAGCTCAAACAAGGCGCGGCGGCGATCGATTCCTACGAACTCGTGCCGCCGAATTCGACAATGCGCGAGAGCGCCGACATCCAGGCCGCGTTGACGCTGGAAACGCTCGATCGCGGCGACGAAGCGATCGCGCGGCTCAAGGACATCGTCGCCAGAAATCCCAAAGACGTTGAAGCGCTGAGCGCGCTTAGCGGCGTGCAGCGTTCCGCCAAGAAGTTCGACGACGCGATCGAAACCTATAACAAGGCGATCGATCTGATCGGCAAGCCGGAGCGCAACAACTGGACGATGTTCTATTTCCGCGCGATTTGCTTCGAGCGGACGAAACAATGGCCCAAGGCGGAAGCGGATTTCAAGCAAGCGCTCGAGCTTTTTCCCGATCAGCCGCTGGTGTTGAATTACCTCGGTTATTCATGGGTCGATCAAGGGATCAATCTCGACGAGGCGTTCAAGATGCTGCGCCGCGCCGTCGATCTGCGTCCCACCGACGGCTATGTCGTCGACAGCCTTGGCTGGGCGCATTACAAGCTCGGCCATTACCAGGAAGCCGCGCAGCAACTGGAAAAAGCCATCGAGCTGAAGCCGGCCGACCCCGTCGTCAACGACCATCTGGGCGACGCCTATTGGCATGTGGGGCGCAAGCTCGAGGCGCATTTCCAATGGAATCACGCGCGCGACATGGGGCCGGAAAAGGATGACCTGCCGGCCATCCTGAAGAAGATCGACGGCGGCCTGCCGGAGGGCAAGCCCGCCGCCGCGGAAGCGCCGGCCTCGACCAACGCCGCTGAGCCGAAGAAAGACGGCGGCTGAGCGGGCGTTGCCCTTCGCCCCGTATGCCGGGAGAAGGGACTGCATCGACGCTCTGGCGGGCGCCGGCGAAGGTCAATCTGACGTTGCATATCGTCGGCCGCGCCGCCGACGGCTGGCACGAACTCGATAGCATCGTCGCGTTCGCCGGCTGCTCGGACTGGCTGCGCTTTTGGCCGGGCGAGAAACTCTCCCTGAGCGTGGACGGTCCTTGCGCGGCTGCGGCGGGCGATGGCGCCGACAATCTCGTGCTGAAGGCCGCGTTTGCCTTGGCGTCGCGTGTTCCAAATCTGCGGCTCGGCCGCTTTCACCTCACGAAGAATCTTCCCGTCGCCGCCGGGCTTGGCGGCGGCTCGGCGGATGCGGCTGCGGCGTTGCGGGCGCTGGCGCATACGAACGGCTTGGCGCTCGATGATCCCAGTGTGGGCGAGGCGGCGATCGCTACTGGTTCCGACGTGCCAGTGTGCCTCGAACCCGCCGCTCGCGCGATGCAAGGGCGCGGCGAAATACTCGGCCCGCCGCTCGGCTGGCCGCCGCTCTATGCCGTGCTCGCCAATCCCCGCGTCAGCATGTCGACGAAAGAAGTCTTCGCCCGCATCGGCCTCGCGCCGGGCGAGCGATTGGGTGCGGGGATGGCGCCGTCAGAGACCGTCGAGCGCGCCGCGATACTCGCCACGCTCGCGGCGGGCCGCAACGACATGGAGAGCGCCGCGCGCGCGATTGCGCCGGTCATCGGCGAAGTCCTGGAGACTCTGGCGGCAACCCAAGACGCACGCCTGGCGCGCATGTCCGGCTCCGGGGCGACATGCTTTGCTTTGTACGAGGATCGACACGCGGCGGCGCAAGCGGCGATGGCGATGAGCCGAACTCGGCCAGGCTGGTGGGTGCGGGCGACCGTGCTGCGGTAGGTTTCGAACTCTGTCCAGCGGACTGATAGGTAACACTTCTGACCGGGATGATGGGTGACACAATACGTGTTTCTTTCTTACTTTTGCGGCGCATCCGC
>JAYUFK010000187.1:0-13427 GCA_043739325.1 Methylocapsa sp.
TCGTAGAAAGCGCAGAAGACCGCCGAGTTGTAGTTGCCCAGAATTGCCGTGATCTCTTCCGCAGTCCAGACAAAAAACTTCCCTTCGACGCCCTCGCTGTCTGCGTCCTGAGCGGAGTAGAAGCCGCCTTCGGGAGAGGTCATCTCTCTCAAAATGTACTCCAGAGTCTCCTCCGCAATCCCCTTGTAAAAACTTTTTCTCGTTGCCTGATACGCCCGGCAGTAGATTTGAGCAAGTTGGGCGTTGTCGTAGAGCATCTTCTCAAAGTGCGGAACCAGCCAGGTTTGATCGACGCTGTACCGGTGAAAGCCCCCGCCTAACTGATCGTAGATTCCCCCAACCGCCATCTTCTGCAAGGTGCGCTCCGCCATCGCAAGCGGCTCAATCTGCTTCGTGCGAGCGTGAGTACGTAGCAGAAAATCGAGGTTCATCGGTTGCGGAAACTTGGGCGCCGAGCCGAATCCGCCGTACTGCCGATCAAACTGCGACGCCAGTTTCGCATAGGCGGAGTCTAAGATTTTGGAAGTGAGCAGAGTTTCTTCAAGTCCGTTCATCCTCTGATCGCTCTCGATGAGTCCGCTTGTGATCTCCTGCCCTTGCTCTTCAATCTCGCCGCGTTTCGTCTTCCAGGCGTCCGCCACTGCCGTTAGAATCCGAGGAAATCCGGGTCTGCCGTATTTGTCGTCCGGCGGAAAATAGGTCCCTCCGAAAAATGGCTTGCCCTCCAAAGTCAGGAACATTGTCATCGGCCAACCGCCCTGACCGGTCATCATCTGCACGGCGCTCATGTAGATTCCATCTACATCCGGGCGTTCTTCCCGGTCGACTTTGATGCAGACGAAATCTTTGTTCATCTGCGCGGCGATCTCCTCGTTTTCAAAACTCTCATGCTCCATCACATGGCACCAATGACACGCGGCATAGCCGATCGAGATGAGGATCGGGCAATCGCGCCGGCGCGCCTCGTCCAGCGCCGCCGCGCCCCAGGGCCGCCAATGCACGGGATTGCCGGCGTGCTGAAGAAGGTAGGGCGAGGATTCTCCGGCAAGGAGGTTTTGCGGGGTCGGCATGATTGCTCCTTGGCGACGGGCATATCCCGACGCCCTGGCCGACGCCGGCCTAAGCGCCCCGCTGTTCTAATCCCTTGCGAGCGCTCTCATCAACATCGCCTTGAATCCCCTGGCGTCAAACGTCCAGCACACATCGGCCTTGACGCCTTTTTCCAGCGCCGGCCGCCAGACCGCGCGGTTGCTTGAATCATGCGTCACGTTGAGCCGGTCGACGACCGTCATGCCGCGTGTCAGCTCGCTTTGCGTTTCGATCTCGACGAAATGTTCGCTCCAGCTTGTTCCAATGGCGCGATCCAATGCAACCGCCATCGCCGTCGGGTCGGCGAGCGACAGGCCGGCCTGACCGGTCTGAGTGAAATACGCCTCCTTGGCGCGGCCGTTGCATTCGATGGCGAAGCGCGCCTTCCGCGTGCCGAGCGCCAGGATTTGCGCGATCTCGGCCTCGGTCAGCACGGAATCGCCGCGCGAGACATGCCAGCCGATCATCTCGATTATGAGACCGGAGCGAAATGCCATCCGCGCCGCTTCGGGGTCGACCCAGATATTATATTCAGCCGCCGGCGTGACATTGCCCTCGCAACACGGCGCGCCGCCCATGACGACGCAGCGGCCGATCTTGCCAGCAATTGTAGGGTCGCGAGCCAAAGCGAGCGCGACGTTGGTCAGCGGTCCCAGCGTCACCAGCGTCAGACCCGGCTCGGCGTGGACCAGCCGGATGATCGCGTCGATCGCATGTTCGCTTTCCGCCGCGCGGGCGGGGGCGGGATAATTGCGATCGCCAAATCCGTCGCGCCCGTGAAACCAGTGCGCGTCCTCGTGCAAGCGGGTCAGCGGCGCCGCCGCGCCTTTGAAGACCGGCACATCCGAACCGCAAATTTCAGCAGTATAGAGGGCGTTTCGCGTCGCTTGTTCAAGCCCGACATTGCCGGCGACGATCGTCAGAGCGCAGACACGCACGTCTGGCGCGCTCAACGCCATGATGATCGCGACGGCGTCGTCCGATGCGGTGTCGGTATCGATCAGGAAGGTGCGCATGGGATTTCGTCTCGGACCAGACTTTGGCGCGCAGCGTGCTTGAATTTCGTCAGGGATAAAAGGGGTAGCGCGCGTTTTTGTCGAAACTTACGTTGGTTGCCGGAGTTTGTCGCATTGACTTCCCCGGCGAGCGGCGCAGGAATTGCTAGGCTGGACAATTGGCCCGCATCGACGGGATCCGAGAGAGGCGACCTATGCTGATCCGCGCTGGCTACGACATCGCCTTCAATTGCCCGGCGACGACTTCGATGATCCTTCAGCTCAGCGTGCATCCCTCGCGCGTCGTCGACCTGCGCTCGCCCGATATCGTGATGACGCATCCGGGCGTTGCAACTTCCGCCTACCTTGATCAAAATGGCAACCGGGTGACGCGGCTCGAGGCGCCGGCGGGAATGATGACCTTCTCAAACCGGTTCACGATCTACGATTCCGGCTTGCCAGACGAAATTCCGGTGGACGCGCCGCTATGGTCGGTCCCACGCCTGCCCGATGATACGCTGATGTTCCTCGTCTCCAGTCGCTATTGCGACAGCGATCATCTGAGCGATCTCGCGTGGTCGATGTTTGGCTCGATCCAGACCGGCTACGGCCGCGTGAAGGCAATCTGCGACTTCGTGCATGGCAAAATCCGCTTTGACTACATGCAGGCGCGCGCCACGCGTAGCGCCAGCGATTCCATCCGCGAGGGCGTCGGCGTGTGCCGGGACTTCGCGCATCTTGCGATCGCGCTGTGCCGCTGCATGAACATTCCGGCGCGCTATTGCACCGGCTATCTCGGCGATATCGGCGTGCCGCCTGATCCCGAACCGATGGACTTTTCGGCCTGGTTCGAGGCGTTTCTCGACGGGCGCTGGTACACATTCGACGCGCGCCACAACAGGCCGCGCATCGGGCGCATCCTGATAGCGCGTGGTCGCGATGCGGCCGACGCTGCGATTTCCACGGCATTTGGAATCGCAACGTTGGCGCGCTTCGAGGTCACAACCTTCGAGGTGAAGGATCAGGGCTGAGAGGGCGCCCCGTGCCACCCTCCGCCGAACTCCAGCGCGACAACAACAAGAACTTGCCGGCCCGATGGTGGAAACCACCATGAAGCCGATACCGTTGGTCCCCGATCTCGACGCCGCTTTCGTAAGGCGCGGCTCCCTGCCATCGGGAATTTTCAAGCGGGAGCCGACAGACGCGCGAATCCTCGATCGAGATCGTCCTTGAGATCGTCGATATCCTCGAGGCCGATCGAGAATCTCAGCGCCGGGCCGCCCGGCGCCCAGCGCGTCGCGGTGCGGTAATTCGCGCAATCGAAGGGGATGACGAGGCTCTCGAATCCGCCCCACGAATAGCCCATGCCGAACAGCTCGAGCCCGTCGAGCATCGCCGCGACGGCGGCCTCCGGCACGGGCTTGAGCACGATGCTGAACAGACCGGACGAGCCGCGAAAATCGCGCTTCCAGATCGCATGCCCGGGATGATCGGGCAGGGCGGGATGGATGACGCGCAGCACTTCGGGCCGCGCCTGCAGCCATTTCGCCAGATCGAGTGCCTGACGCTCCGCCTCGCGCAGCCGCAGCTCCATCGTGCGCAGGCCGCGCAGCGCCAGAAACACATCCTCCGGACCCGGCTGGATGCCCAGAACATCCGTCGTGCGGTACAGCCGGTCGAACCATTCAGCATTAGCCGAGACCAGCCCAAGCAAGAGATCGGAATGCCCAGAGAGATATTTGGTGCCTGCCTCGATCGCCAGATCGACGCCATGCTCATGCGGCGAAAACAGCAGCGGCGTCGCCCAAGTGTTGTCCATGATAACGCAAATACCCAGCGGTTTGGCGGCGGCGGCGATCGCCGGAATATCCTGCATCTCCAGCGATTGCGAACCGGGCGATTCCGTCAGGATCGCCTTTGTGTTGGGACGGAACAGCGCGGCGATATCGGCGCCGACGCCCGGATCGTAATAGGTCGTCTCGACGCCCATGCGTTTGAGCAACGTGTTGGCGTAGATGCGCGCCGGCTGGTAGGCGGAATCGGTCATCAACAGATGGTCGCCCGCGCTGAGCGCGCTCATCAGCGCCACGACAATCGCGGCAAGGCCGGAGGGCGCGAGCACGGTTCCCGCCGCGCCGCTGATTTCGCTCCACGCCTCGCACAGCGCCTCGGTCGTTGGCGTGCCATGCGTGCCGTAGATGTAGCGCTGTTGTCGGCTGTTGAGCGTGGCGACGTCGGGGAAAAGCACCGTGGAGCCGCGAAACGCCGGGATATTGACGAAGCCCTGCGTCGTCTCGGCATCGCGCCCCAGATGCACGAGGCGCGAGCGCGAGCGCAGTTTTTTCCTGGCTTCAGGCGTCAACTTCTTCATGGAGCGGATTTCCTCGTTCGGGGGCGGCAAAATGCGGCTACTGACCCCGACGCGTCAACTGCCCGGCGCTCACAAGCCAGCTCTATTTTCCCGTCGGCATCGGATTGCCGTTGACGGTGACGCCGCCATCGGCGTTGACCTCGATTTTCCAGACCAGCCGGCCGTCGCCGCCTGTCGTCGCGAGACCCTTGACGAAGGCGACCACGAGCAACGCCTGCTGCGCGTCCGGCATGTCCTTGGCGATCTCGTGAATCAGCGCCTGGGTTTTATCGAGTCCGTTAGCGCCAATCGTGAAATGACCCGTGGGCTGGTCAGCCTCGGGGATCACTTCGCCTTCATAGGTCAGTTCGAGCGTCGGCGTGACGAACCGTCCGGGAGAAATGGTCAGGCGGGGATGGCCGTTCATCAGGATCGTCTTGATCTTCTCCTGCGTCTCCTCGGTGAGATCGCCTTTGCCGCCGAAGTTTGGATCGTCGATAGCAAGACGCGCGACCTGGTCCATGCCGTCGACCGTGACCTTGAGATCGATATCCAACGAGGCCGGCTGTACCGACTTCGACCAATCCGGCAACATCGCCATCGTAGCGGAAAGGTCTGTCAGTTTCACGCCGATTTCCGCCGATGCGTGCGGGGTGAAGCCGCTCAGCGCGACGGTTTCGGACAGGCCTTTGAGTTCCGCATGAATCGGCATCATCGGCGTCGGAAGATCAAGAGTCATATCGCTGATCGCGGCGTTAGCGCGAAAGTCGTTCCACAGCGGCAAAACCGCGCTGAATTTCGCTTTCATGTCAGGCGCGGGATTGGCGTCCTGACCGTGCGCGACGGCATATTTCCACAGGACGCCGATCTCGTTGGCGCGCAGCGCGGCGAACGTTGCGTCGCTCGTCGCGGCGCCCGCGGTGAATGTGACCTTGACTGGCGTTTCCTTCGAGTCTTTTGCCCCCGGCGCTACGGTCGCAATTTCCGTCAGGTTCCGGATGCTCTGATTGATCGACAGATCGATCCCGGCTTCCGCTGTTTTCGCCTTTGTCTCGACGGCGACGCCCGCCTCGCTGACATCGAAATCGCTTGGCCCCTTCGCCTCGGCGACATGGATTTTCGCGCTCATCAAAGTCGTGGCCAGCGTCGACACGAGGAATTGCGGCAGTTTGCCGTTATACATGGTTTCGAGCCGAAAGCCGCTCAGATCGACCGTTCCAGACATGTTGCCCTTTTCGGTGGCGACGTTGAACGCGATGCTCGGGAAGTGATCGGCCTTGACGGTCCAGGCTTCATCGCCGGTTGGCGTCAGCACGTAGGAAAACTTGTCGACTTTCACCGCATCCGGCGCGGGCTTGGTCAGATCGACGATTGTTTGCAGATCCCATGCGACAAGGTAACCGTCGCCCTGCGGCGTCACGGTAACCAGTCCCTTGTCGACGACGGCCTGGCTGAACCACGCCGCATAACCCTGCGCAATGGCCTTCGCGCCATCGCTCGTCGCCGGCGCCGCGCATGCCGGCGAAGCGGCGAGGGTGAGAGCCAGGAGCGAAACCAACGAGAACTTTTTGCCCATTTGACCCGCCATCCCTTTCAATCTTTCGAGGCAGGCAGACATATCAGGTAAAGGGGCCGGGGCGAAGCCGGCAGATTGACTCGCCTCGCCAAACCCCGCGACAATGCGCGCAGTGTCCGGCGCCGCTTGCCGCCGGGCGGTGCGCCCTTCATCAGGGCCTTGTTGCAACAGGAGGTTTGCCCATGCGTTCGCTACTCACTTTGCTGGCGGGGGTCGCCTTTGCGTTTTCCGGCGTCGCCGCCCAGGCCGGGACGCTCGACAAGATCAAGGAGCGCGGCCAGTTGATCTGCGGCACAAATATCGGCCTCGCCGGCTTTGCGCTGCCCGACGATCAGGGTGTGTGGAAGGGCCTCGATATCGACGGTTGCAAGGCGCTGGCGGCGGCGATTTTCGGCGACGCCAACAAGATCAAATATCTGCCGATCAACGCCAAGGACCGGCCGACCATTCTCGCGTCGGGCGAAATCGACGTGCTGATCCGAAACACCACTTGGACGATGTCGCGCCAGGAGGCCGGGATGTTCTTTACCGGCGTCAATTTCTACGACGGCCAAGGCTTTATGGTGAAAAAGAAACTTGGCGTCGATTCCGCGCTTAAACTCGACGGCGCGTCGATCTGCGTGCAGCAGGGCACGACGACCGAACTCAATCTCGCCGACTTCTTTCGCACGCACAAAATAAGGCTTGAGGCGGTCGCTTTTGCGACGGAAGAAGAGACCGACAAGGCTTATGACACCGGGCGCTGCGACGCGCTGACGACCGATGCCTCGGGGCTGTATTCCGTCCGCCTGAAGCTGACGCAGCCAGATGAGAATGTCGTGCTTCCGGAGATCATTTCGAAGGAGCCGCTCGGACCTTCGGTTCGTAAGGACGACCTGGGATGGTTCCAGATTGTCCAATGGATGCAATTCGCGCTGGTCAGCGCCGAGGAGCTTGGCGTTACGCAGGCCAATGTCGACGCGATGTTGAAATCCGACAATCCGGCGATACGCCGCCTGCTCGGCGTCGAGGGCGATCTTGGCAAGAACCTCGGCCTCACCAACGACTGGGCGTTCCGCATGATCAAGGCGGTGGGTAATTACGGCGAAATGTTCGAGCGCAATGTCGGCATGGGCTCGCCGCTGAAGATCTCGCGCGGGCTGAACGCGCTGTGGAACAAGGGCGGATTGCAGTACTCGCCGCCGATCAATTGAGGCTGGAAGCTGCCGGCTTGACCCTCTCCCTTCGGGAGAGGGCAGGGTGAGGGCGCCGCCTCTTGCCGAATTTGGCTCACGTGCAGCGATGCTTTTCTTGCTCCGCCCGCACCCTCACCCCAACCCTCTCCCGAAGGGAGAGAGGGCAAATTGCTACTGCCCCCTCTTCGCGCTCGTCGCGAAGCGCACTGCTTCATCCGCCGCCCGGAACAGCGCCTGCGCCTTGTTGACGCATTCGCGCTCTTCGTAGCCGGGGTCGGAATCGTAGACGATGCCGGCGCCCGCCTGCACATGCATCATCCCGTCCTTGACGACCGAGGCGCGCAGCACAATGCAGGTGTCCATCTCGCCGCCGGCGCCGAAATAGCCGATGCAGCCGGCGTAGATGCCGCGCTTGTCTTTCTCCAGTTCGTCGATGATCTCCATCGCCCGCACTTTTGGCGCGCCTGACACAGTGCCGGCGGGAAAGCCAGCGGCCAGCGCCGACACAACATCGTGACGCGGGTCGATCGCGCCCTCGACATTCGAGACGATGTGCATGACGTGGCTGTAGCGCTCGACAAAGAAGCTGTCGGTGACTTTCACCGTGCCGATCTGCGCGACGCGGCCGACATCGTTGCGACCGAGATCGAGCAGCATCAGATGTTCCGCGCGCTCTTTGGGATCGGCGAGGAGTTCGGCGGCGAGAGCCTCATCCTGCTGAGGCGTCTTGCCGCGCCAGCGCGTGCCGGCGATAGGGCGAATGGTCACCTTGCCCCGACTGACGCGCACGAGAATTTCCGGGCTGGAAACCACAATCTGGAAATCGCCAAAATCCAGAAAGCACAGATACGGCGACGGATTGACGCGGCGCAGCGCGCGATAAAGCGAAAACGCCGGCAGATCGAAGCGGCTGGTGAAGCGCTGCGAAAGGACAATCTGGAACGCGTCGCCGGCGGCGATATAGTCCTTCGCCTTGCCCACCATTGCGTGAAATTCCGCTTCGCTGGTATTCGAGGTCGGCGCGGCGGCGGACAGATTCGGATCGGCGGGCGGCGGCGCATGGGCAAGCGGGCCTTCGAGCACGCTGACAATCGCGTCGAGGCGCTCCCGCGCGCGCGCGATCGCCGCTTTGGCGGTAATGCCGGGCTGCGGGCGCACCGGCGTCACCAGCGACATTTCATCGCGCACGCCGTCGAACACCACCATGATCGTCGGGCGGATCAGGATTGCGTCGGGCACGCCGATCGGGTCTGGTTTGGCCGGGGCGAGGCGCTCCATCTGGCGCACCATGTCATAGCCGAGATAGCCGAACACCCCCGCCGACATCGGCGGCAGTCCAGCGGGCAGATCGATGCGCGATTCCGCCAGCAGCGCGCGCAGCGCGTCGAGCGGCTTGCCGGGGCAGGGCGCAAAGGCGTTGGCGTCGTGCTGCGCGCGGCGATTGATTTCAGAGAGTTCGCCGCGCGAGCGCCAGACGATGTCGGGATCGAGCCCGATCATCGAATAGCGGCCGCGCTGCGCGCCGCCTTCGATCGACTCAAGCAGGAAGATGTTGCCCGCCCGCCCCACCGCGAGTTTCAGGTAGGCGGCGACCGGTGTTTCCAAGTCGGCGACCATCGTCACGACAAGCACGCCGGCTTGCCCGCTGTCGTAGGATTGCGCCAGCTTTTCGAGATCAGTCAAGCCGCCCATCGCCGCTCAACTGCCCGCGGCCGAGCGCAGCACATTGTCGTCGATCTTCACGCCAAGCTCGCGCTGCAGCGCGTTGATGTACTGGGCGATGAAATCATCGGCGAAGCCGCTGCTGGCCTTGGTCTGCAAGTCTTTGGTTTTCGGGTCGAGCCAGTCGAGCGGCGGCGTTGCATCGCTGATGACCTTGAAGATGACGCGGCCATCGGGCGTCGCGGCCGATCCGGAGCCCGTCGCGCTCGTCGCGAACAACGCCGTTACGACGCTCTCGGGCAGGCTCGCGCCGCCCTGACGGCGCACGTCGGCGGCCTTCTTGACCTCCGCGCCCGCGGCCTTGGCGAGCGCCGCGATATCGGCGCCGCTGCTCAGCTGCTTGACGAGATCGGCGCCCTTGTCGGCGAGCGCCTTGGCGATCTGGTCGGCGCGCCATTCGGCGACGACCTTGTCCTTGACTTCATCGAGGGTGCGATCGCGCGCCGGCTCGATCTTCGTCACATCGAACCAGACGAAGCCGCGGTCCTTGGTGGGAACGACATCGTTGTCGACGCCGACATCGGACGCAAACGCGGCGCGCAACAGTTGGGCTTTCTCGGGAAGGTCGGCGACGGGCGCGCCCGCTTTGTCGAGCCCGCTCGCGTCGACGCCGGCGACCGCGCGCGACGACATGCCCACGGTCTTGGCGGCTTCGTCGAGCGACTTGCCGGAGACGCGCGCCTCCTCGATCTTGTCGTGCATCGCCAACACATCCTTGGCGGCGCGTTCGACGGCGATCTCTTTCTTCAGCGTATCGGCGACTTCGGCGTAGGGCTTCATGCTGGCGGGGGTGACCGCGCCGATGCGGATGATGACCGGACCGAACTGGCTCTTGATGACATCGCTGACCGCGCCGCTCGGCAGGGCGAAAGCCGCGTCGGCAATCGTCTTGTCGAACACGTCCTGGCGCGCGACATCGCCCATGTCGATATCCTTGTCGCCAAGCTTCTGCTCCTTGGCGATCTCTTCGAAGCTCGCGCCGGCCTTGATCTTTGCCTGCGCCTGCGCGGCGTCGGCTTCGCTCGGGAAGACGATCTGCTGCAATTTACGCTTCTCGGGCGAACCGAAGCGCGTTTCTTTCACACGCTCGTACTGCGCCATGGCATCGGCGTCGGTGATTTCGGCCGGCTTGGCGATGCTCGAAGGCGTGATCGCCAGCATATTGAAATCGCGATATTCAGGCGCCTTGTACAAAGCCTTGCGCGCCTCGAAGAAGCTCTTCAAGACTTCGTCGCTCGGCGCGGCGATCTCGCCGGCGGCGGAGGCCGGCAGCGTGAAATAATCGAGGCCGCGCGTCTGCGAGTCGACGTGCGCCAGCGCTTCAACCAACGCCTTTGGCGCGGCAATTCCGCCGGCCAGCGAATAGCCGATCTGCTGGCGCAAATAGGTCTGGCGCTGCTGCGCGACAAAACCGCGCTCGCTGCGGCCGGAATCGCGCAACGCCTGCTCGAACAGATTGCGATCGAACTTCCCGGATTTGTCCTGCAGCCGCGGGTCGGCGAGAACGGCGGCGGAAATCGCTTCGTCGGAAATCGCCAGGCCAAGGCCGCGCGCCTTCTCGTCAAGCGTAGTTTCCGAAATCAGCCTCGACAGGACTTGCGAATCCACGCCCATCGCATGCGCCTGCGCATTGGTCAGCGGCGTCTTCAACTGGCGCTGATATTGCTGCAGCGTGTTTTGATAGGCCGTGCGAAAAGTCTGCGTGCTGATGGTCGCCGAGCCGACGGTGGCGACCTTGTCGGAAGAGAAGCTGCGCAGCATGTCGCTGCCGATGCCCCAGATGACAAAGCTGACGATAATCAGGCCCAGAATGACGGTCATGACGGCGCGGCCAACAAACCCTTGTGTGGCATTGCGCATACTTTCGAGCATCGATGCTACTTCCCTAATCGCCTGACGGATCGCCCAAGGGCCGCGCACGGGCGTCACCGCGCCTATCTAGCGGCGCCAAGCGCCTTTGCATAGGCGCACAGGGGGTGATAAGCGCCTGTCGGCTTTATTGCCCAATCCAACGAGGCTGTTGAATGACCCCTGGCGTGCGCCCGCTTGTTGCGGGAAACTGGAAAATGAACGGCCTCAGGGCTTCCATCGGGGAGATCACGGCGATGCGCCGCGCCGTCGATGCCGGCGAGGCCGGGGTTGCGGAAGTTCTGGTCTGCCCGCCGGCGACGCTGTTGATTTCGGCCAGCGCCGTGCTGCAGGGCGGCGCCCTGGCGCTTGGCGCACAGGACGCTCATATAAAAGGCTCGGGCGCGCATACCGGCGACGTGTCGGCCCCGATGCTGAGGGACGCCGGCGCGAGCTACATCATCTTCGGCCATTCCGAACGCCGCGCCGCCTATGGCGAGAGCGACGCGCTGGTGCGGCTCAAGGCCGAGGCGGCCAATGACGCGGCGCTGTGCGCAATCATCTGCGTCGGCGAGACGAAAGAAGAGCGCGAAGCCGGCCGGGCGAAGGAAATCGTCGTCGGCCAGTTGCAAGGTTCGCTGCCGCCCGATTCGACCCCGGTCGACCTCGTCGTCGCCTACGAGCCGGTCTGGGCGATCGGCACTGGCCTGACGCCGACCGCGCTCGACGTTGAAGACATGCACGCCACGATCCGCGAGCTGCTGGGCAGAATGTATGGCGAAGCGGGCGGCAAGTTTCGTATTCTCTACGGCGGCTCCGTAAAGCCTTCGAACGCCAGGGAATTGCTCGGCCTGCCGAATGTCGATGGCGCGCTTGTCGGCGGCGCCAGCCTGAAAGCCGCGGACTTCATGGCGATCGCGGCGACGTATGCGTGAGCCGAGGCGTCGCATGGCGTGGACGCGCCCCTTGCGCCATGCTAGGAGCGCCCCAACTTAAAGGCGTGTCGCGGCGCTATACTTTGGCTTGAGTCAGGAATTTCTATGCAGACCGTCCTTATTGTCATTCACCTTCTGGTGGTGATCGCGCTCGTTGGCGTTGTCCTGTTGCAGCGCTCGGAAGGCGGCGCGCTCGGGGTAGGCGGGGGCGGCGGATTCATGACGGGTCGCGGTCAGGCGAACGCCTTGTCGCGCGCCACGGCGATTCTGGCGGCGTTGTTTTTCGCGACTTCGCTGACCATGTCGATCATCGCCGGCTGGAGCCGCGCGCCGCGCTCGATCATCGAAAGCCCCGCGACCAGCACGAGCGCTCCCGCCGGCCAGACCACGCCGGGCGAGGGCGGCAGCATTCTCGACCAATTGAAGAAGGCCGAAGGGGCCAAGGGCGGCGAGACGTCCCCCGCCGCTCCGGCGGAAGCACCCGCTGCCCCCGCCGCGCCCGCTCCAGACGCGCCGAAATAAGCTTGGCGACCGACGAACTCCGCCGGTCGGAGTTTGGGAGATTGGACTTGTGCTGAAACAGGCGAAGCGGCGCGACTTCCCTTCCCCCCTTGTGGGGGAGGGTCAGGAAGGGGGGGTTCGCCGCCGCCGGGTGATTTCGCTGTTTTTCGGAGGAATTCGACTATCGTCGGCGCGCGCCGCCTTGGCGAGTGCAGGGCGACCCCCCTCCCTGACCCTCCCCCACAAGGGGGGAGGGAATTCGCGCGGCGCTCCGGCATGACAATCCCCATGGCCATCGCGGTGTATTTCACGATGTGGTGGACGGTGCTGTTTGCCGTGCTGCCGTTCGGCGTGAAATCGGCTGACGAGACGGGCGCGGAAGTTCCCAAGGGAAGCGACAAGGGCGCGCCGGTCGCGCCGATGCTGCTGCGCAAGGCCATCGCCACTTCGATCATCGCCGCCATCCTGCTTGGCGCCTCGCAGGCCTATTTGGTCTGGATGGGCTGAGAAATGCCTTCATTCAGGACGGTGCGGCGGGTGCGCCATTCGGCGGCGCAAATGTTCGCCCTCGTCGCCGACGTCGAGCGCTATCCCGAATTCGTGCCGCTGTGCCAGGCGTTGCGCGTACGCCGGCGCAGCGTCGGCGCGGGCGGGGAAGATATTCTTGTCGCCGATATGGAAGTCGGCTATCGCGCCATCCACGAGAAATTCGCCAGCCGCGTGACGCTGGACAACCCCCGCCTCAAGGTGCTGGTCGAATATGTCGACGGCCCGTTCAGCCATCTCGAGAACACCTGGAATTTCATCGACGAAGAGCCCGGCGCCTCGCGCATCGAGTTCTTCATTTCGTATGAGTTCCGCAGCCGGATATTGGGCGCGCTGATGGGGTCGATGTTCGACACCGCGTTCAGGAAGTTCGCACAAGCGTTCGAGGCGCGGGCGGATGTGGTTTATGGGCGGAGCAGCGGGGCGATAGCGTAGCAACCCCCTTCTCCGGCTTCGCCGGGGAAGGTGGCTCGCGAAGCGAGACGGATGGGGTGTGGAAAGCCAGTTCGGCTGACCAGGTACTTGGAACACGCCACCCGCCGCAGCCCACCCCAGCCCGCAACATCGTCCCACACCCCATCCGGCCTCCGGACACCTCTAGATTCCATGGGGGAGTGGATAGCGGCCAGTCCTGGGAGCAGACTGAGGTTGCAAAATCCACTCAACCTGGAGGCGACCAATGTTACTCGT
>JAYUFK010000188.1:0-4897 GCA_043739325.1 Methylocapsa sp.
GGCGTGATCTCCGTCGGCGCGCTAACGCCGATTCTGGTTTGCTTCACAAACCGGAGATTACGCCGCCTTCAAATTCCAACCACCCCCGCGACGGCACCCGATCAGGCGCGGTAAATTATTGGAGTTCTTCAATTCGCTGCCTCCCGGCATTGTCGGGCTCGAGGCCTGCGGTTCGGCGCATCACTGGGCGCGCGAGCTGGTCAAGCTTGGCCATGACGCGCGGTTGATGCCTCCTGCTTATGTCAAAGCCTACGTGCGCCGCCAGAAGAACGACGCTGCCGACGCCGCAGCGATCTGCGAGGCCGTGACCCGACCTTCGATGCGGTTCGTTCCCTTGCGTTCCCTGGAGAACCAGGCGGCTCTGTTGCATCACCGTGTCCGAGAGATGCTGGTCGCGCGTCTCGAGCTTTTCCGGCTCGCGCGAGTTTTCGGCTTATCTCGGATTGACGCCAAGACAGAACTCCTCCGGCGGCAAGGAACGATTGGGCCGGATCTCGAAGATGGGCAACCGCTATCTGCGCAAGCTGCTCGTCGTGGGCGCCCATGCCGTCTTTTACAACCGCAAGGGCCATGCCGACGCTCTACGAATCTGGGCTTGCAAGCTGATGGAGACCAAGCACTTCAAGCTAGTCGCGGTGGCGCTTGCCAACAAGCTGGCCCGCATCGCGTTCGCGGGCATGCGCGGCCGAACGATTTACACGACAAAGGAATTCAGCCCTGCTCAAGCATAAAGCCAACGGTTGCGGCTGACAGCAAATCGAGGGTGACTATGACGTGATGCGAGATATTACGGACCCATCCCCAAGCCCGAGGCAGTGTCGGCGCTTCTTGAGCGCGATGGTCTGATTGGGCCAGGGATGACGCGGACAACATCAGGGCCAGCGGGACTTATCTTATCCCAGCGCAAATAGGCCGGAGACATGACCGCACCCACGACCTTCGCAACACGGCAAAAAAATCCTTGATCAGCAAGCGTCGTCCAGACATGACACTGCCGACGCGGACGCTCCCGCGCGTGAGGAACACACCAAGGCTTGCCGCGGAGATTCCAAATGGGCGTGCGACGGCGACGGGACTGACTGGCACGAAGCGCCGACCGTCCCGAATTCTATGCCGCCATCAAGTGAGAAACCGCTCAAAATTGCGGATCCCTGAGGCGTCCAGGGCCGGTCGTTATGAGAAACTGCAGTTCTTGCGCCGAAGATAAGGTCGCCGGCAGCGCCGCGCCGAGAATGTACGGAGGACTGCTCGACTAGCGGCGGCCGACGCGGTCATCGCGATCCTCCAGCATATGCGGGTCGCCGATCAGAACGAGCGTCAGAATCTCGTCGTCGCCGGTGCGTACGGTTTGTTCGTGAACCTCATGGTCCGCGGCGTCCCAACGATCAAACCATGCGTCGGCCCCGATCTTGCGTGGAATCGGGTCATCGGCATTGCCACCGTGGAGGACATTAGAGGCGAGGCTTTCCACGTCGAGCGTCTCCTTCGGAAACCATCGCGAAGGCACGCACGGCGCGCGCGTGAACCATTTGCGGCCCTGGCTGCCATGACAAACGAGCAGAGCAGGAGAGTGATCCCCGTCGACGAGGCGAATTGAGGTTGCCGTCCTACTGGTGTTGAATATTCCGGCAACGGCGTCCACCGTTTTGAAGTTGAGTTTCGGGTACTGCCGCGAGACGGGCCGAAAGAGATAATGCGGCATGATAAGATCCGCTGCATAGCTGTCTGCGATGCGCTCGGGCGACAATGGGTCGCGCGGCCGATATTCTTCTGCCCGACAAACCAGCGCCTTGCCGCGATGATGGCACCAATGCCCTAATTCGTGCGCGATCGAAAAACGCTTGCGTCGGTAGGGGCTGCGCTCGTTCACTGTAATAATAGCCGCGTCGTTACCGCCAACGATGCGGGCCTCGCACCCGTCGAGCGGACGATAACGGACGCGGGCACCGACGTGGAACGCTATCGCCTCAAGATCGATCTCGCCCGGTTCCGTTACCCCCAATTCCTGAAGAACCCGCTCCGCCGGCGTCACTGAACGCTGCCGCTGTCGTCGTCTGGGAGCAAAATGCCAAGCTCTCGCAAATCTTCAATCGTGCCGAGCACATCGGCGTCCGACAATTCGCTCTCATTGCGTGCTGCGAGCGTGAGCTTCACACCGGGAGCGCCCGACGCAAGAAAACGGCGAAGCCGCTGCCGCGCCTCGGCGATGTCGATCGCCGGCGCGACGTTCGTAGGAATCCGACTCCCCGAAACGCCTGCCTGAGCGGCCTTAAGGCGGCGCTTGTTCGTCGCAAGAACGGTTCTTTCAAACAGCGCGCGCATGTCGGCCGCATTCTTCGTCGAATCGCCTTGAGTCTCCAAAAATTCCGCAAGGATTTCCCGATCGGATGCAGCGAAAATGTCATCGACGAGCACATCGGCCAGCCGGCTGAGCGCCGCGCGCCCCTTCTTGTCCGCGCCGGTCATGGCTTCCTCCCTTCGGGATAATGCCTATCGATCGTTCGTCGCATAAGTCTCCGCTTGCTAGCATAGCCTTTGAGGTCGAGGTCGATCAGTGCGCGCAGCTCCTCGCCCTCGTAACCCGCCAGGATTCCGTCGACCAAGTCGCGCGCTTGCTGATCGTTCGGGAACAAACCGAGCATCGCTTGGCGGATCGCCTCGGCGCTCTCGGCGGCAATCATGATTTCCTCCGGTCCGCTGCAAGACTCTATAGGGTCCACGGCGCCGTCGACGGGGGTGCCTGGCTGCACGACGGACAAAACCTTGACTTGGTTCTCGATCTTGTCGCCTTCCCCGTTCGCGATGCTACGCATCGCTTGGACGAGGAATCTCACGACGTCGACATCGGCCGGGCAATTGCGTCCGCTCGCGAGCGCCCGACAAAACGCCTCCTGCAAGAGGTCGGCAGCGCTAAGGTCATTGATCCAGGCAAAATACGCTGATGCTCTGCGCAACCGAATCCATTGCGCATCCGTCAGCGCGCGGATCGCGGCGGCGATCTCGTCGCTCGAACGAACGGATACTTCTGCTCTCAATCGCGCGCCCCCTTCATCCTCCCTATGCGGCTCGAATACCGGACTCGGACATTCTACGGCGAAAAAAACTTCGCCGGCTATGTCCGAATGGCCATCCCCCTCCCGCATAGGGGGTTAAGCACGCTTCCGAGCCCGATTTTGAAAGGTATCGCAATGGCCGACTTCCAGGTGACTTGCATCACCAAACAGCATCCCGGCAACTCTCATGAGCACATTACTCGTCTCGGGAACCCCAAAGCCAACTGGAATTGGAGCCGGGACGAAGTTATCGCAAGCATTGACGCAAAGACCAACACTTTCTATGTGCTCGACCCCCAAAACGGCAAGCGCGCCAACGTTGGCGTCGTCCGGCCGGCTGGTCGCCAAGGGTTCGTGCGCACTCACGCGGATGGCGACTGGAATGATAACCTGCTGTCCTTGGATCAGTGCGCACTATAGCGAACGCGGCGAGCTAAGGGGGCAGAGACCGACATCAAGAAGGCGAGGGCAATATTGGATCGGGGTACCGAGGACTTTCTCTCCAAATATCTGAAGGAACTGAACGAAAACAACGCTGCTGTTTTCGTGGGGGCTGGTTTGTCCAAAGCGGCTGGCTATGTCGACTGGCCAGGGCTGATGTCGCCGATCGCCGCCGCGATCGGCCTAGATGCGGTCAAGGAAACAGATCTTGTGACGTTGGCGCAATTTCACCTGAACGCCAATGCCGGTAATCGGCATCAGCTCAATCAGCTCCTGATCGTTCGATGTCAACACGACGCGGGCCTTGCGCCATTTGTAACCTGCTGCCTTGGTAATTATTCTCACGACTCCCGCGCAGGCCGGCCTGCCGATCTTGGCAAGAACTCCGCACAAATCTGCCATGATCCATCCGGTACGATTGATGCCATGATTGCTCGGTGGTTCATGAAGGACAGCGAAAATCGCCGCCTTAAGATCGCTGTCATCAACCTTCCGATGCGACTTTTGCTTCGGGGCAAAGAGATCGGAAATACCGGTGTCGAATATTTTTCGGGCTCGGCGGACTGTACTGCGGTTGACATTGAGTGCAGCAGCAACGGAATGATCGCTAACCCCATGAAGATGGGCGAGAACGGCCATTGCGCGGTTTCGGCGCGTCTGCCGGCTCCCGTATAGGTGTTGAATAATAACGGGAAACGCAGGGAGAGTTCCGAACTCTTCGCGAAGCTCCTTCAGAGAAACTTCCCTACACAAGACGCCTCGTATCCACTCGATATGCCTTTCGATGCGTGCCCTTTGCGGACTTACCTGACTGTGCGATTTCATCATTTTCGAAGCTTCGGCGAGAAATTTCTGAAGCCGAATCGGAGAAAATACTGGGCCCTTGCTGCATGAAATCATTCGCATGAAATTGACAGCACTGGACTTGTCCAGCGATACGATTAAATCATAAACGTCGTTCCAAATGTCGGTCTCGTGATGGCGTGGCGGGCCAAATTGTCCTGTTACATAGTCGTTTACGGCTCCGTAGCTTCCTACATAATTCTCGTTGCTTTGAAGGTGCCGATATATTTCCGCAACGGATAGTCGAAGTTCCGGTGGCGACCAGATGTTAGCACCGGCCAGCTTATCGATTGTTTTTTTATGTGGTCCAAGCCTTGGATATCGTGGCTCCCCGGGTCCATAGGGTTGCGGACATTCGTGTAGTAACATCTTTCCAATAGTATTTCGGTTGATGCCGGTCTCGCGCACGATTTGGCGGCGAGGAATACCTTCAATCAAAACCCTCCGACGAACCATTGCCCACTACGAGAGATCGCGATACATGACAGCGCCCCTATGATCTGAGAGGCGTCGACAATTCCAACAAAGTAATGAAATTCGGAAGGAAATAAATGCGTACT
>JAYUFK010000189.1:0-1712 GCA_043739325.1 Methylocapsa sp.
TTGCGCGGGCCCTGCACGACCTGGACGAAATTCGACAGGAAGATCGACATGCCGATCGCCGAGATCAACGGCGCCAGGCGGAACGATCCGCGCAACGGCCTGTAGGCGAGGCGCTCGATCGTCCAGTTCCACACCGAGGTCAGCACCATCGCGGCGATCAGCACGATGACGAAAGCCAGCGGCAGCGAGGCGATGCCGAGGATCTTGGTCAGAACAAGAAAAACCAGCAGCGCGATGAAAGCGGAAAGCATGAACACGTCGCCGTGTGCGAAATTGACCATGCCGATGATGCCGAACACCATCGTATAGCCGATGGCGATGAGACCATAGAGCGACCCGAGGGTCAGCCCATTGATCAGCTGCTGCAGGAAATTATCCATGCGCTGCCGCACTCCCCCCTTTTGGTCGCCGGTCTCGAGCCGCCATGTTTTTGTCCCCAGGAACCGGACCCCAGTCCGCCCCAGGTTTGTCGCAATTTGCGGGCCAACAGACCGCGCAATCTCTTTCGCCAAATCTAAAAAGTGATGGCGCCCGCGCAATATTGTGGCGCCTAGCCTCTTTTTACATCAGGCGCTAAGTTCCTAGTAGACAGAGCTAATCGGCCTCGCAAGCTCTTTTTTGGCGAAACGGCGCCTTAGTTGTAAGGACAAAGCTGCGACAAGCGCGTATCAACGCGCCAATCGCCTTGAATTGGAGGAACCTGCGCATGGCCATGACGATGACCGGTGAAGTGACGCTGCCCGCGGATCGGTCAAAGGTCTGGGCGATGTTGAACGATCCCGCCGTGTTGAAAGCCTGCATCCCCGGCTGCCAGTCGCTGGACAAGACGAGCGACACGTCGTTTGCGGCCGTCGCCAGGATCAAGATCGGTCCGGTCGGCGCCACATTCAAAGGCAAGGTGCAGCTTTCGGATATCGACGCGCCCAATGGCTACACGATCAGCGGCGAGGGCGAGGGCGGCATCGCCGGATTCGCCAAGGGCGGCGCGAAGGTGGCTCTCGTCGAAGCCGAGGCGGGCGGCACGCTGCTCAAATATAATGTCGAGGCGAATGTCGGGGGCAAGATCGCCCAGCTCGGATCGCGGCTGATCGACGGCGTCGCCAAGAAAATGGCCGACCAGTTTTTCGCCAGTTTCGCCGCCGCGGCGAATGGGCCGCCTGCGCCATGACGACCAGGTAGCACTAAAGTTGCGGGCGCGGCGGCTTGACCGGCAATCCGCGTTCCGACACTCTGCCGGCGAAATTCAGGTGGCTCGCGCGTCGGCGCGGTCGCGACAATCAGCTCCAGGCGGGGCTGGAGCTCGTCGGGCTCGAACAATCCAGAGGGAGGTCAAACCGTGATCCACGTTTCGATGACCGTGAACGGCAAAGCTGTCGCGGCCGAGGTTGATCCCAGAACGCTGCTGGTGCAGTTCATCCGCGAAAATCTGCGCCTGACCGGCACCCATGTCGGCTGCGACACGTCGCAATGCGGCGCCTGCGTCGTCCATGTCGATGGACGGGCGATCAAATCCTGCACCACGCTGGCCGCGACCTGCCAGGGCTCGCACGTCACCACCATCGAAGGGCTCGTCCAGGCCGGCAAGCTGCATCCGATGCAGCAGGCGTTCCAGGACAATCACGGCCTGCAATGCGGGTTCTGCACGCCGGGCATGATTATGGCCTCGATCGATATCGTCAACCGCAAAGGCCATGACCTCGACGAGCATACGA
>JAYUFK010000190.1:0-13373 GCA_043739325.1 Methylocapsa sp.
CGTCGATGTCGTTGGCTTTCCGCCTGAAGACATTATTTTTGATCCAAACATTCTGACCGTCGCCACCGGCATCGAGGAGCACAACAACTACGCAGTGGATTTTATTGAGGCCACTCGCTGGATTAAAAATCATCTACCCCACGCCAAGGTCAGCGGCGGCGTGTCCAACGTGTCGTTTAGCTTTCGCGGCAACAATCCCGTCCGCGAGGCCATGCACAGCGCATTTCTCTACCACGCCATCAAGGCTGGGATGGACATGGGCATCGTCAACGCCGGCATGCTGGAAGTGTATGAAGAGATCGAGCCAGAGCTAAAGGACCTTGTCGAAGATGCGTTGCTTAATCGACGACCCGACGCCACCGAGCGCCTCGTCAATCACGGCGAGAAACTCAAGGCCGCCAGCGCAGGCACGACGGCATCCGATAAGAGAGTCGAAGAGGAATGGCGCAAAGGAACCGTCGAGGAACGTCTCTCGCATTCGCTCGTCAAGGGCATCGATCTTTATATCGACATCGATACCGAGGAAGCTCGCGCCAAATTGGGCAAACCGCTGCTGGTGATTGAAGGGCCGTTGATGGACGGCATGAGCGTGGTCGGGGATTTGTTTGGCGCGGGAAAAATGTTTCTGCCGCAGGTGGTGAAATCCGCCCGCGTCATGAAGAAAGCCGTGGCGTATCTCACACCGTTCATGGAAGCCGAGAAGGCAGCAATGGCGGCGCGAGGTGAAGCTGTGAAAGCGCAGGGCAAGATCGTGCTCGCGACCGTGAAAGGCGACGTCCATGACATCGGCAAGAACATTGTCGGCGTCGTGCTCGCCTGCAACAATTATGAGATCATCGATCTTGGGGTGATGACGCCGGCGGCGAAAATTCTGCAAGTGGCGCGCGACGAGCAGGTCGACATCATCGGCCTCTCCGGCCTCATCACGCCCTCGCTCGACGAGATGGCGCATGTCGCGGCCGAAATGGAGCGCGAGGGGTTCGACATCCCGCTGCTGATCGGCGGCGCGACGACGAGCCGCGTGCACACGGCGGTGAAGATTCATCCGCGCTACGCCAAAGGCCAGACCGTCTATGTCAACGACGCCAGCCGCGCCGTCGGCGTCGTCGGCGCGCTGCTTTCGCCCCACACGCGCGCTTCCTACATCGAAACCACCCGCGCCGAATATCGCAAGGTCGCCGACGCGCACGCGCGCTCGGAACTCGATAAAACGCGCCTGCCGCTCGCCAAGGCGCGCGCCAACGCGCATAAGTCCGATTGGGCCGCCTATGCGCCGTCACCCCCGAGCTTCCTCGGCACGCGCGTGTTCGAGAATTACGATCTCGCCGAGCTCGCTGGCTATATCGACTGGACGCCGTTCTTCCAGACCTGGGAGCTGAAGGGCCGCTATCCCGCTATTCTCGACGATGAAAAGCAGGGCGCTGCCGCGCGGGCCTTGTTTGCCGACGCGCAGGCGATGCTGGCCAAGATCATCGCGGAGAAATGGTTCACGCCCAAGGCGGTCGTCGGCTTCTGGCCGGCTGGCAGCGACGGCGACGACATCCAGCTTTTCAAGGACGAAGCGCGCAATGCGCCGCTGGAGAAATTCTTCACGCTGCGCCAGCAGATGACCAAACGTGACGGAAGGCCGAATGTCGCCTTGGCCGATTTCGTCGCGCCGGTCGCCAGCGGCAAGCCCGATTATGTCGGCGGCTTCGTCGTCACCGCCGGCGTCGAGGAAGAAGCCATCGCCGCGCGCTTCGCGCTCGCCAACGACGATTATTCCTCGATCATGGCCAAGGCGCTCGCCGACCGTTTCGCCGAGGCCTTCGCCGAGGCGATGCACCTGCGCGTGCGCCGCGAATTCTGGGGCTATGCGCCGGAAGAAGCTTTCGCGCCCGACGAGCTGATCGGCGAGCCCTATCGCGGCATCCGCCCCGCGCCCGGCTATCCCGCGCAGCCCGACCACACGGAAAAAGAAACGCTGTTCGCGCTGCTCGACGCCGAGAACAGAATCGGCGTCAAGCTGACCGAGAGTTTTGCGATGTGGCCGGGATCGTCCGTCTCCGGCCTCTATGTCGCCCACCCCGACGCCTATTATTTCGGCGTCGCCAAGGTCGAGCGCGATCAGGTCGAGGATTACGCGCGGCGCAAGCGCATGCCGGTCATTGAGGTTGAGCGCTGGCTCGGGCCAGTGCTGAATTATGTTGCAGGAGGGATCGCCGAGGCGGCGGAGTAGGCTTGAGGACTTCCTCCGTGAGCTTCGGAGGGCCTCGGCCATTATTCGCAAAGCATGCCGCCGACGCTTCGATTGAGACCATCTCATCGGGAATCGTTCATACGAACGGTTTCAGGTCTGGCGCAGAAACGCACCTATCTCAGCCCGGAGCCGCTCAAGGTCGCCAATCGTCGCCGGCTCGCCAGCAGCATTCAGGCGGGCGAGAATAGCTTTCGCCGCTTCAACGAAGCGGCGTTCGCCAGACAAAAGATAGCCCTTGTTCGCCCTTTCGAATGCGATTGCGCAATCGATGGATCGTGCATTGAGAGCGACGTCAAGAAGAGTGTCCTCATAGTGAATCAGGTCTCCAATCGCATCGAGCGCTTGTCCCAATTTCCGTCGAAAATTGTCTTCTTGTCCAGGAGCATAATTTATCCAGTCAGTGCGCGATATATCGGACGGCGCCTTCGCCTGATCTGACTTTACGATGATGAGCGGCTTTCCGCACATCGCGGCGAATCCCAATTCGAGCATGATATTTGCTAGCGCTGTAAACCGGGTTTCGTGCGAAAAAATTGCGACGGTAAATCCTGTAGACCGAATCAGGCCGAGGATTCGTTCAAGGAAATCCTTTCCTCCGGTAGACCCATCCGCATCCGTAATTGGAAAACCACGCGCTTCAAATACCTCTCGAACGATCTCCGTCATTCGTTGATCAATTTCGGGAGGTTCTCCCAATTGCCGCATTACAAACGCATGCTTGGGCAAGAGCCGCTTCGGCGTCGAGTCGAGAACCGCCTCAGTAAGAGGCGAAAACACGAGGGGCACTACTTTTTCCTGGTAAGGTCCTTAATTCCTTTATACGGGCCGGGCGACTTCTTTTGATCGACGATGCGCCCAGTATCCGTATCTATCTTAACATACCGATTTGTGACGGGATTCATAGTCTGCGCACGACTTTTCACCGCACCTGATCGACTGGATTGACCAGTATTCTTTCCCATTTCGAAACCCACAGTGGAAAAGTCCGAACATTGCGTCGGACAAACATTCAAAAACATTCTCGCATCGGTTGCTCAGAAACTCAACTAATTAGTCGTAATATCGCGTGGTCAAGGGACGATATTCGCGAACAGATTCCACTTGCCGCAGTTGAAACAATCAGCCTATCTCCCTCGATCCGCTCGCAGAGACGCCAGCATGAAAACCTACACAATCGCCATCATCGGCGTCGGCAAGATCGCTCAAGACCAGCACCTGCCCGTCATCGCCAAAGACAAGCGCTTCAAGCTCGCGGCGCTCGTCAGCCAGCGCGGCGTCGCGCGACAGGGGGTTGCCTCTTTCCATACACCGGCCGAGCTTTACGCCGCCGTGCCCCACCTTGATGCAGTAGCAATCTGCACGCCGCCGCATGTGCGCCATTCCATCGCGCGCGAGGCGCTCGATGCGGGCAAGCAAGTCCTGCTGGAAAAGCCGCCGGCGCCGACGATGGCGGAGATGCACGATCTCACCGTCTATGCCGCGGCGAAGCGCCGCGTGATCTTCGCGACATGGCATTCGCAATACAACGAGGGCGTCGACCTGGCGAAGAAGCTGATGGCCGAACGCAAGATTCGCAGCCTGCATATCGAGTGGAAGGAAGACGTCAAGCGCTGGCACCCCGGCCAGGACTGGATCTGGGATGCTGGCAATTTCGGCGTGTTCGATCCCGGCATCAACGCGCTATCGATCTTCACCAAGATCATGCCGCAGCCGGCCTTCATCCAGAGCTGCGAATTGTTGTTTCCGGCCAACCGCGACACGCCGATTGCCGCCTCGCTGACGATGAAAAGCGCGGCGACAGAGAGCGCCTCGACCAAACTGACGGCCGAATTCGACTGGCGGCAGGAAGGCGAGCAGAGCTGGAATATCGACATCGCGCTCGACGACGGCGCGAAACTGCGCCTCACCGACGGCGGCTCGAAACTCTGGGTCAATGGCGCGATGCGGTTTGAAGCGCCGATGGCGGAATACGAGGGGATCTATCGTCATTTCGCCGCACTGCTCGACAAGGGCGCGAGCGCGATGGACGCCGCGCCGTTCCAGCTCGTCGCCGACGCGTTCCTTGTCGGCCGACGGCAAACGACAGCCTCGTTCAACTGGTGAGGCGCGAAATGGATGTCGTCTGGAAAGGCCTTCTCGGCGGCATTGTCACCGCGCTGGTCGTGCTGGCTTCACGGCGCGGCAACGTGCTGCCCGGCATCCTGCCGCTCGCGCCGACTTTCGCGATCATCGCGCTGCTTGCGGTCGGCTCGAAGGGCGATGCTGACGGCTTCAAACTCGCCGCGCTGTCGTCGCTCAAGACGATCCCCGCCTACCTGATATTTCTCGCCAGCTGCTATCTGCTGATCGATCGCGTCGACTATCGCCTCGCAATTATCGGCGGCCTTGTCGCGTGGCTCATCGCCGCCGCGGCGATATTTCTGGCGCCGAGACTGTTTTGAAAGCTACAGCTTCTCCTCGAGATAGAGCCCGATCGTCGCGCGCACGCCATGCGCCCACAATTGCGTCAGCGCGCGCGTGAACGCGGCGACATAGATCGGGCTCTTGGCCGCCTCGCCAAAGATGTCGCCCATCGACAGGAACGCGGCGGGATCGGTCTTGGCCTGGCGCGCGAGTCCGTGGACGCGATCCCAGATCGGATCGTTCGGCGCGATCGTCTTGCCGCTCTCGCTCTCGCCGTAGCAGTAGCGGCACCACAGCGCGGAAACCAGCGCAAGACCGGCGACGTTGCCATTCGTCTTCAGGCGATCCGCGACTGTCGGCAGGATGAATTTCGGCTGACGGTTGGAGCCATCGAAGCACAGACGCGTAATCGTATCGCCGATCTTCGGATTGGCGAAGCGCCGCTCGATCAGCATGCGATAATCCTCCAGCGCGACGCCAGGCGGGGGCGGTACGGTCGGAATGATTTCTTGCTTCGTCAGCTTGGCGAGGAGATCGCGCACCTGGCGGTCTTCCATCGCCTCGTGGACGAAATGGATGTCGAGCAGCGCGGCGGGATAGGCGATCGTCGCATGGCCGCCGTTGAGGATGCGGATTTTCATCAGTTCGAACGGCGCGACGTCCGACACAAATTCGACGCCGACCTTTTCCAGCGCCGGACGGCCCATCGGGAACTTGTCTTCGAGCACCCATTGGCGGAACGTCTCGCAGAACACCGGCCAATTGTCCTCGACGCCGAAATTGTCGAGCAGCAGCTTGCGCTCGCGCTCGGTTGTTCCCGGCGTGATGCGGTCGACCATGGAATTGGGGAACGCGACGTTGGCGCGAATCCATTGCGCAAGGTCGGCGTCGACCAACGCCGCTAGGCCCGCGACGGCGTCTTCCGTCACATGGCCATTGCCGGGGATGTTGTCGCAGGACATCACCGTGAACGGCGCGACGCCGGCCGCCCGGCGACGCTTGAGGCCCGCGACGACCAGCCCGAACACGGTTTTCGGCGCGTCGCCATGGGCGGCGTCATAGACGATGTCGGCATGCCCAACGTCGAACTTCTGCGACGCCGGATCGATGTAATAGCCGCCTTCGGTGATCGTCATTGAAACGATGCGGATGGCGGGATCGAGCAGTTTTTTCAGGATCGCCGCGCCATCGCCCGGCTGGATATAGTCGATCATCGCGCTGGTGATGCGCGCGCTGGAAGAATCCGCCTCCTGCTCGACCACGGTCGAGAGCAAGTCCTGTCCCAAGAGCTTGCGCCTGATATCCTCGTCGACGGCGCGCACGCTGGCGCCAACTATTCCCCAGTTGCGATCCAATCCCTGGCTGAATAATTCGTCGAGATAGACCGCCTGATGCGCGCGGTGAAAATTGCCGACGCCAAAGTGCAGGATGCCGGCGCTCAGATCGCTCTTGCGATAACGCGGGACCGCGACATTTTTCGGCAGGTTCGGCAGGGCGTTGGCAGAGAGTTTGATGCTCATTTTTCCCTGCGCGCCCTGTTTGAGGATCAGCCTGCGGGACGCGCCCGAGGCGTTCGCGCCTGCGCGACACGATCCGGCAAAGCCTCCCGATCCAATGGAATAAACGCCCGCCGCCGACTTGCCAAGAGCGGGCGTAGGCTCAGGTCAGATAAGGCGCGAGAAGCGCCAGATCGGCGGCGCCGAGCCGGTCCTTCGCCGTCCAGGCCTGATGCCAGTAGGGATAGAGCAGCGGCGGCTGGCTTACCTTGTCGAGTTTGGCGCGCTCTTCAACGGATAGTTTCAGGTCCGCGGCGGCAAGATTGTCGCGGAACTGCGCTTCGTTGCGCCCGCCGATGATGGCCGAGACGATTCCGGGCCGACCTAGTAGCCAAGCCAGCGCGATTTGCGCCGCGGAAACGCCACGCGTCTCGCCGATGGCGACGAGCGTATCGATAATATCCCACAGCCGGATTTCGTCGCGGATCGGCGGCTCTTTCCAGCCGGCGAACTGCCGCGTGCCCTCCGGCGCCGCCTTGTTGCGCCGATGCTTGCCCGACAACAGGCCGCCGGCAATGGGGCTCCAGACGAGAATGCCAAGGCCTTGATCGATCGCGATGGGAACAAGCTCGTACTCCGCTTCGCGCGCCTCCAGCGTGTAGTGGATCTGTTGCGAAATAAAGGGAATGCGGCCGTCGCGGCGAGCGATTTCCATCGCTTTCATCACATGCCAGCCGGAATAATTCGAGCAGCCGATATAGCGCACCTTGCCGTGGCGAACGAGCGAGTCGAGCGCCTCCAGCGTCTCCTCAAGCGGCGTCTGGCCGTCCCATTGATGCACCTGATAGAGGTCGATCACGTCGGTGCGCAGGCGCTTCAGGCTGGCCTCGCATTCGCGGATCAGATGCCAGCGCGACAGGCCGCGATCGTTCGGACCTTCGCCCATCGGAAAGCGCGCCTTGGTCGCCAGCAGCACGCCGCCCTTGCGCGCGCCGCCCATCGCCTCGCCGATGATCTCTTCCGAAGCGCCAGCCGAATAGACGTTGGCGGTGTCGATCAGATTGACGCCAGCGTCGATCATGACATCGATCAACCGCCGCACTTCCGAAAGCTCGACATTGCCGACCTTGGCGAACCCGCCCTTGCCGCCAATCGTCATCGTGCCCATCGTCAGGGTGGAGACCTTGAGGCCGGAACGGCCGAGCAGGCGGTATTCCATGGGGTTTGTCTCCTGATCTCTTGCCGGCGCGTTATAGTCAGACAAATTGATAGGAGTGGCTGCGGAGCGCGTCAATCCGGGGCTGGCGTTACCCAGGTCAAAACAATTTGACGATTTGCGGCAAATGCCGTTGCCAAATTATGGCCCTGCGAATTCTATTTTTGCGCGGACTAGGCGATATGATCTTGCAGGGAGGAGCTAGCATGTCAGTCAGCGAAAGTATTGGAAGCGTCGGCCGCCGAGGGCGCCCGCAATGAAAGCCCTCCTCTGCAAAAGTCCCGGCGCGCTTGAAATCATCGAGCGACCGCACCCTGTCGCCAAGGCTGGCGAAGTCCTCGTGCGCATCGCCCGCGCCGGCGTCTGCGGCACCGATCTGCACATCTTTGACGGCTCGCAGCCGTATTTCGAATATCCGCGAATCATCGGGCACGAACTCGCTGGCAATGTCGAAACCGCTCCGCTGGGCAGCGCCTTCAAGCCGGGGCAGCAGGTCGCGATCATCCCCTACATCGCCTGCGGCCAATGCGTCGCCTGCCGGCGCGGAAAAACCAATTGCTGTCAAAAACTCAGCGTCCTCGGCGTCCACGCCGACGGCGGCATGGCGGATTATCTCTGCGTGCCCGAGGACAATCTCGTCGTCGCCGACGGCGTGACGATGGATCAGGCGGCGATGGTCGAATTCCTGGCGATCGGCGCGCACGCCGTGCGGCGCGGCATGGTCAGCGTGCGACAGCGCGTTCTCGTCGTCGGCGCCGGACCCATCGGTATCGCCTGCATGATCTTCTGCAAGTTGCGCGGCGCCAATGTGACGGCGCTCGACACGCGCGACGACCGCCTTCAGTTTTGCGTGCGCGAGAAACTGGCGGATCACAGCGTTCGCGCCGGCGCCGACACCAAGGCCGAACTGTCGCGCCTGACGCGGAGCGACTTCTACGACTGCGTGTTCGACGCGACCGGCAGCGCCAACGCGATGAACGCCGGTTTTGAACTCGTCGCGCACGGCGGCGCTTATGTGCTCGTCAGCATCGTGCGCGAAATGATTTCGTTTTCCGACCCCGAATTTCACAAGCGCGAGACGATGCTGCTGAGCAGCCGCAACGCGACGCGCGAGGATTTCGACGCGGTGTTTTCCGCCTTGCGCACCGGGCGCATTCCCACCGCCGCGCTCAACACGCATCGCGCCAAACTGACCGACGCGCCCGGCCTTTTCGCGCACTGGATCGATCCGGCAAGCGGCGTCATCAAGGCCATCCTCGAAATCTAGGCGCGTCATGTCCTTTCCCATCCTGCAATTTGGCACCAGCCGCTTCCTGCAAGCGCATTTCGATCTGTTCGTCAGTCAGGCGCGCGCCGCCGGACAGGATGCCGGGCCGATCGTCGTGGTGCAGACGACTGCGTCCGCCGACAGCGCCCGCCGCCTCGCCTTCTTCAACAGCGGCAAACCCTATAGCGTGCATGTGCAGGGCATCGCCGACGGCGCGACGATCGACGAAATGATCGAAGTTTCCAGCATCAAGCGCGGCGTCGACGCCAATCTCGACTGGTCGGCGCTGGAGGATCTGTTCGTCAACGAAGCGCGCTGGACCATCTCCAATACCGGCGACCGCGGCTTTGAACTTTTCGCCGGCGATGCACCCGACGGCGCTGTGCCCAAATCGTTTCCAGCCAAATTGACGAAATTGCTGCTGTTGCGCTTTCGCGCGGGACGTCCGCCGCTGACACTATTTCCGTGCGAGTTGATCGTCGGCAACGGCGACAGGTTGAAGGCGCTCGTATTGGAAGTCGCGCAAGGCTGGAACCTCGGCGACGCCTTTGCAATATGGGTTGCGAGGGATTGCCTGTGGGTCAATTCGCTTGTCGACCGCATCGTGTCGGAACCGCTTGAGCCCGCCGGCGCGGTGGCGGAACCCTATGCGTTGTGGGCCGTCGCCAAGCAACCGCAACTGACGATGCCCTGCGTTCACCCTTCCATCGTCCTCACTGACGATCTCCAGCGCTTCGAGCGGCTAAAACTGTTCATCCTCAATCTCGGCCATACCTGGCTGGCGGAAGGCTGGGCCAAGCGGGGCGGCGACAAGAAGATGACGGTTCGCGTGTTGCTGAGCGACCCGGCAATCCTCGCCGACCTCGATGATCTCTACGATCGCGAAGTGTTGCCGGTCTTCGCCGGCATCGGGCTTGGCGATGAAGCGAAAGCGTACCGCGCCGCGGTGCTCGAGCGCTTCCGCAATCCGTTCCTCAACCATTTCCTCGCCGACATTTTCACCAATCACGCGGCGAAGAAGACGCGGCGTTTTGGCGGGATTATTGGGTTGAAGAAGGAGTATGGAATCGCTGTATTGCAGCCGCGCCTCGAAGCGGCGCTGGCGTCGGGACGCTAAGGTTGCTCACACCGGCGTCGTCGGCGCGTCGATCTGGTCGAGGCGCTTGGCCTTGTAGATCGCGAACGAGACGATCCACACGGCGAGGAAGACGCCGATAATGACGAAGCCGAGGCTGTTGAAATTTTCGTTCAGGGCGCCGACCGTGTCCCAGAAGCCGCCGGTCAAGCCGAGCTGGCCGCTGGCCAGACCTAGCGCCTCAATGCCGCCGATGAGGATCGCGACGACCACGGAAACGAATGTGATGGTCAGATTATAGAACAGCTTGCGCATCGGCTTGACGAACGCCCAATCGTACGCGCCCATCATCATCACGCCGTCTGTCGTATCAACCAGCGCCATGCCTGCGGCGAACAGTAGTGGGAAGATGAGGATCGCTGCGAACGACACGCCTTTCGCGGCCTGCGCGGCGGAAACGCCGAAGACCGCGACTTCCGTCGTCGTGTCGAAGCCCAGCCCGAACAGGAAGCCGAGCGGAAACATGTGCCAGCTCTGACTCACCAGCTTAAACAACGGGCGAAATATCCGCGCCAGAAAGCCGCGGCTATTGAGGAGAATGTCGAGATCTTCCTCGACGTACCGCCCACCGCTGTGCACAATTCGATATGTCCGGTAAATGCCGATGAGGATCATGATGTTCATCGCCGCGATGGCGAACAGAAAGAACGAGGACACGCCGGTCGCGATGATGCCGCCGACATCCTTCAGCCAGCCGAGGCCATCGAGCATCGAGACCGCCAGCGCGAGAGCGCCGACGCCCAGAATGACGACCGTCGCGTGTCCCAGCGCAAAGAAGAAGCCGACAGCGACAGGCTTCTGGCCGGACTGCATCAATTTGCGCGTGACATTGTCGATGGCGGCGATGTGATCGGCGTCAACCGCATGGCGCAGACCGAGCGAATAGACGACAAGCGCCACGCCGAGCAGGGCTGGCATTTGCGCGAAAGCGATGAACGCCAAAATCCACGCGCCGATATTGAGCAGCGCCAACACGCCGTAAATCTTCAGCAGGCGCGAGCAAAATTCAGGAGAAGCACTTGCGAAAAATCGCCCAATCGCCGCAACCATGGCTCAACCCGCGCTGACGTCGCTTCTCATCACAGGCGGCCTCGCGTTGGCGCGAAGTTCGCACACCGGGAGCACCCCGCCCGATGTTCTGCTCTGACGTCCCGTGCCGGCAGGTTTCCTGGCTCGCGCTTTCTCGCCGTTTCCGCCTTCCCAGGCCTTGGCCCAGTGGCATCCGGAAACAGCTCGTCGCTTACAGTTGCGGGGGCAGCCGCGGCATTGGGTCTCCCCGCACCGCATTCCCTATTGAGCCCCGAAGGGCGCCAACGGCGGTAAGGATAGCGGCGCGGGATGGCGCGCGTCAATCCTCCATCTTCAGCGCCGCTATAAACGCCTCCTGCGGAATCTCGACCTTGCCGAACTGGCGCATCTTTTTCTTGCCGGCTTTCTGCTTCTCCAGCAATTTCCGTTTGCGCGTCGCGTCGCCGCCGTAGCATTTGGCGGTGACGTCCTTGCGCAGGGCGCGGATGGTTTCGCGGGCGATGATCTTGCCGCCGATCGCCGCCTGAATCGGAATCTGGAACATATGCGGCGGGATCAGCTCGCGCAGCTTCTCCACCATCGCCCTGCCCCGCATGTCGGCGCGATCGCGATGCACCAGCATCGACAGCGCATCGACCGGCTCGGCGTTGACGAGGATCGACATTTTGACGAGATCGCCGGCGCGATAATCGGTCAGCACATAGTCGAACGAGGCGTAGCCCTTCGAGATGGATTTCAGCCGGTCGTAGAAATCGAACACCACTTCGTTGAGCGGCAGGTCGTAGACCACCATCGCGCGCTTGCCGACGTAGTTGAGATCGACCTGCGAACCGCGCCGGTCCTGACAGAGTTTCAAAATCGAACCGAGATATTCGTCCGGCGTCAGGATCGTCGCCTTGATCCACGGCTCCTGAATTTCCGCGATGCGCACGACGTCGGGCATGTCGGCGGGATTGTGCAGTTCGATGATCGTCTTGTCGGTCAGCGCGATTTTGTAAATGACCGACGGCGCGGTGGCGATGAGATCGAGATTGAACTCGCGCTCCAGCCGCTCCTGAATGATTTCGAGGTGCAGCAGCCCGAGAAAGCCGCAGCGGAAACCAAATCCCAGCGCCGCAGAAGTCTCCATCTCATACGAAAAACTGGCGTCATTGAGCCGCAGCCGGCCCATCGCGGCGCGCAGAGCTTCGAAGTCGGCGGCGTCCACCGGGAACAAGCCGCAGAACACCACCGGCTGCGCCGGCTTGAAACCCGGCAACGCCGCAGCCGTGGGATGCTTGTCGTCGGTGATCGTGTCGCCGACGCGGGTGTCGGCGACCTGCTTGATCTGCGCGGTGATGAAACCAATTTCGCCGGGGCCGAGCTGCGGCGCATCGCTCATCTTTGGGCGGAACACGCCGATGCGGTCGATTTCGTAGTGCGCGTCGGCGCCCATCATGCGCACGCGCATGCCCTTGCGGATGACGCCGTCGATGACGCGCACGAGCACGACGACGCCCAGATACGCATCGTACCAGCTATCCACAAGCAGCGCCTTCAGCGGCGCGGTCTCGTCGCCCTTGGGCGGCGGCAGGCGGGTGACGATCGCCTCCAGCACGAGATCGATGTTGAGGCCGGTCTTGGCGGAAATCGGCACGGCTTGCGAAGCGTCGAGGCCGATCACGTCCTCGATCTGCTGCTTGATGCGGTCCGGCTCGGCGGCCGGCAGGTCGATCTTGTTGAGCACCGGCACGATCTCGTGCCCGGCGTCGAGCGCGTGATAGACGTTGGCGAGGGTCTGCGCCTCGACGCCCTGGCTGGCGTCGACGACGAGCAGCGAACCCTCACAGGCCGCCAGCGAGCGCGAGACTTCGTAGGCGAAGTCGACGTGGCCGGGCGTGTCCATCAGATTGAGGATGTAGGTCTTGCCGTCCAGCGCCTTGTATTCGAGGCGAACGGTCTGGGCCTTGATGGTGATGCCGCGCTCGCGCTCGATGTCCATCGAATCGAGAATCTGCTCGCTCATATCGCGCGCCGCGACAGTGCCGGTCTGCTGAATCAGCCGGTCCGCCAGCGTCGACTTGCCGTGGTCGATATGCGCGACGATGGAAAAATTGCGGATGAGACTGGGATGCGCCACTGAGAACCCTCGAACCTGCCATTGTACCTTTGTAAAGGCTGGCCGTCTGCGGGGTTTTACCAATCACTGGGTTCAACCCTAAGGTTGCTTGGAGCCCACAGGCCTTCTACCATCGAAGGAACAGAGCAAGGAGCTCGCTTGTCCCAGTTCGCGTCCCCCATGACCATCCTGATGGTGGAGGACAATGCGCTTCAGCGACGCCAGATCGAGGCGCAACTCCAGCCGCTGGGCCATCGGCTGATCGCTGCGGCCAATGGACAGGAGGCCCTGGACCGGATGCTGGAAGGGCTGCCCGACCTCATCATCATGGATGCGGTGATGCCCTCCATGGATGGCTTCAAGGCCTGCGAAATGATCAAGAGCGATCCCAGGACCGCCTCTGTTCCCATCCTGGTCCTCACGGCCCTGAGCCGGGACGCCAAGGACCGCAGCTACGCGGCCGGCGCCGATGACTTCATCCGCAAGCCCG
>JAYUFK010000191.1:0-1707 GCA_043739325.1 Methylocapsa sp.
GCGCAATCGCTGGCGCAACGCGAGGGACACCAGCAGCTGGGGCCCGACCATCTGCTGAAGGTTCTGCTCGACGATCCGGAAGGTTTGGCTTCGGGGCTGATCGAGCATGCGGGTGGACGCCGCGCCGAAATCTATGCGGCGAACGAGCGTGCAATCGCGCGACGACCAAAGATCAGCGGCGGCGGCGCCGGCCAAGTCTACATGGCGCCCGAACTCGGCAAGGTGTTCGAGCAGGCCGAAAAAATTGCCGAGAAGGCCGGCGACAAGTTCGTCACGGTTGAACGGATGCTGCTGGCACTGACGATCGAAGCAGGAGCCGAAACCAGCGTCACACTCAAGGGCGGCGGCGTCACCGCGCAGGCGCTCAACACCGCCATCAACGACATTCGCAAGGGCCGCACCGCCGACAGCCCGAGCGCGGAATCCAATTACGACAGCCTCAAGCGCTACGCCCGCGACCTCACGGCCGCCGCCGCCGAAGGCAAACTGGATCCGGTTATCGGTCGCGACGAAGAGATCCGCCGCACCATCCAAGTGCTGTCCCGCCGCACCAAGAACAATCCAGTGCTGATCGGCGAGCCCGGCGTCGGCAAGACGGCGATCGCCGAAGGCCTAGCGCTGCGCATCATCAAGGGCGACGTGCCGGAAAGCCTGAAGGACAAAAAGCTGCTGTCGCTCGACATGGGTTCGCTGGTCGCGGGCGCCAAGTATCGCGGCGAATTCGAAGAGCGGCTGAAGGCGGTGTTGTCCGAGGTCCAGGCGGCAGCGGGTGGCATCATCCTGTTCATTGACGAATTGCACACCATCATCGGCGCCGGCAAAGGCGAAGGCGCGATGGACGCCTCCAACATGCTCAAGCCGGCTCTCGCGCGCGGCGAATTGCATTGCATCGGCGCCACGACGCTCGACGAATACCGCAAGCACATCGAAAAGGATGCCGCGTTGGCGCGCCGTTTTCAGCCGATTTTCGTCAACGAACCGAGCGTCGAGGACACTATTTCGATCCTGCGCGGGCTGAAGGAAAAGTACGAGTTGCATCACGGCGTGCGCATCACCGACAACGCGCTGGTGGCAGCGGCTACCTTATCGCATCGCTATATTACCGACCGCTTTTTGCCCGACAAGGCCATCGACCTCGTCGACGAGGCGGCATCACGGCTGCGCATGCAGGTCGACAGCAAACCCGAAGCGCTGGATGAAACCGATCGTCGGCTGATCCAGCTGAAGATCGAACGCGAAGCACTCAAAAAGGAGACCGATAGCGCGTCCCGCGACCGCTTGAAGCGCCTGGATAACGAGATCGCGCAGCTCGAAGAAACCGCCAATGCCTTGACGACGCGCTGGCAGGCCGAGAAAGCCAAACTCGGCGGCGCGCGCAAAATGAAGGAAGAACTTGACGCCGCTCGCACCGAATTGGAACTGGCGCAGCGCAAAGGCAATCTGGCGCGCGCTGGCGAACTTGCTTACGGCGTGATTCCCGCGCTCGAAAAGAAGCTCGCCAGCCTTGAGCAGGGCGACGGTAGCACGCATGTCAAAGCGATGGTCGAGGAGGCCGTCACCTCTGATCATATCGCTGGCGTCATCTCGCGTTGGACCGGCGTTCCCGTCGATCGTATGCTGCAGGGAGAGCGCGACAAACTGTTGCGGATGGAGCAGGAATTGGCGAAGCGCGTCATCGGTCAGGAAGATGCCGTCGCCGCTGTGTCG
>JAYUFK010000192.1:0-1705 GCA_043739325.1 Methylocapsa sp.
CACGAGTTTCGACATTGGCGGGAGCAGAATTATTGGGTGTGCATCAAGTGCTGACAAAAGCCGAGAAATTGAAGGCCGCTCCAACTCCGCAGGTCTTCAGGCAAGGGCGGATGCGGTCGCTATCGACCTCCGGGTTTCATGAGATCGCCTATACCGATTGGGGCCCCCGAGAGTCGGAAAGCACCATCGTCTGCGTTCACGGACTGACCCGTCAGGGACGCGATTTCGACCGCCTCGCCGGGGCTTTGGCCGCGCAGGGCCATCGGGTGATTTGCCCGGATTTGCCGGGGCGCGGCGCCAGCCAATGGATGCGCAACACGATGGACTATGCGTTCCCGCAATATTGTGTCGACATGAGCGCGCTGATCGGCGGACTGTCCGGGCGCATTTCCTGGGTCGGCACGTCGCTCGGCGGTTTGATCGGCATGGTTCTGGCGGGTTCCGAGGGATCTCCGATCAGTCGATTGGTGCTGAACGATATTGCGCCGACCACGCCTTTAGACGCCGCGGCCCGCGTGGGGATGCGTTGCGCCGCGATGCCTTCGACGTTCGGGAGTCTCGAAGAGGCGGAGGGCTATTACCGCCGCGCCTTCGTCACTTGCGGACCGATGGATGACCTGCAATGGCGCGACTATGTGTCGCATTCCCTGCGCCAGGACGAAAACAACGGGCTTTATCGAAGCCATATGGATCCGAAAGTGGCGACGGCGTTCACCTGGTTTTGGTATTACCAGATTCCGCTTTGGACCTATTTCCGGAAAATCAAGGCGCCGGTGCTGAGCATTCGCGGCGAACTGTCAGATTTCTTGCCGCGCGACCTGGTTCGGGACATGCGCCGCAGCTTGCCAGCGCTGGCGACGCATGAAGTCCCCGGCGCCGGGCATATGCCGATGCTGATGAGTCCCGGGGAAATCGAGGCGATTTCTTCCTTTCTGACGATCTGACCCGCCACGCGGGCAAACAAACAAAGTTTCAGCGATCGAGGGAGCAACGACGTGAGCGACAAGCAGGATAAAACTGGCGAAGCGGGTTGGCCCGGTTCGTTCGTCGCCGGCCGTCACTGGCTCGATTTCGCCAGCAAGTCGAATGAGATTATGGCGCAATTGCTGGGGCAAGCCGCCGCCGCGCCGGCTCCCGACCCCCTGGCGCCGCCCGCCAGTGCGGCGGCCTTCGCCAAACTGTACGACGCTATGTTGCGCGACCCGTCGCGGCTGGCTGCGGCGCAAGCGGATCTGTGGAGCAAACAATCCGATCTGTTCCAGCATCTGCTGGTCAAGGCCGGTTGGGTCAAGGACGGCGAAGCCTTGCCGCCGATCAAGGATCGTCGTTTCCGGAGCGAGGATTGGGACAAGAACCTCGCCTTCAACGCGCTGATGCATTCCTATCTGATGGGCTCGGAATGGCTGCGGACTCTGGTCGCGAGCCAGCCCGATCTGTCGCCGCGCGACCAGAAGAACGTCGATTTTTTCACTGGCCAACTTATCGACGCTGTCGCCCCGAGCAACTCACCGCTGACCAACCCCGACGTCCTCAGAAAGTCGATGGAGACTGGCGGCGCCAATCTGGCGAAGGGTTTCACAAATATGCTGGCGGATCTGGCGTCAGGCGCTGGCCATGTGCGCCGCGCCGACCCGAACGCCTTCGAACTCGGCCGGAATATCGCCTCCACCGCGGGCTCCGTCATCCTGCGCACCGACTTGATGGA